>NZ_AP025028.1:1993834-2325752 GCF_003114835.2 Leptospira kobayashii
TGTAGAATTATGCCGATCATTTCAACAGAGAGAGCATTTGCGCTTGGGACTAGCTCATAGTATTGGTGGACTTGCTACGAACAATTTTGCTACTGTTTTAGAACACGGAAAATGACGGAAAAAATACTGATCATACAAACTGCTTTTTTGGGGGACTTGATTCTATCGACCCCCTTTTTTCGGGCAGTCAAAAGAAAATTCCCTGAGTCGGAATTGCATGTTCTGGTCAATAAAGGAACAGAACAGGTGCTAGATGGAAATCCTGACATAGATAGGGTTGTGCCTATAGACAAAAAAACGATCAAAAAAAATCCGATCGCTTTTTTCCGTTTTGCGAGAAGTTTGCGACGGGAACATTACGATCAGGTATATTCCGCTCATTTTTCATTCCGATCCAGTCTGTTATCCTGGTTTTCCTCCGCAAAATTCCGGGTCGGATATTTGGAATCTGGGTTTTCTTTTTTGCATACTAAAAAAGTTTCCAGGCCGAAACTAGGGCCTCATGAAGTAGAGAAATTGTTTTCCCTTTTGTATGATGATGTTTCCGAATATCCCGTCGGAAGGGATAGAAGGCCATTTTTGTATCCCAAAGCGTCCGACGTAGAAAGTTTCGAGTCCGCAGCTAATCGAATGAAGGTGACCAAAAGGGATTATATCATCATTGCACCGTCCTCTCTTTGGGAAACAAAACGTATGCCGGAAGAAAAATTCGCAAGTTTTATCAGCCTTATTTTGAGAAAGAGAACGGAAGCGGTAATTCTAATCGGTTCTAAAGCGGATCTATCCATAGAAGAAAAAATCTTTCAATTATTGTCCATTGAACCTCTCAAGTCCCACGAAAGAACAAGACTTATGTCCGTTGTAGGCAAAACTTCTCTATCCGAACTTGCAGTTTGGATTCAAAATGCAAGTGCAATCGTATCGAACGATTCCAGTCCCATTCATTTTGCCTCCGCCTTCAATGTCCCTACTGTCATGATCTACGGTGCAACTGTTCCCGCCTTCGGCTATTCTACGTTATCCGAAAGAAACAGGATTATGGAAGTAAGCGGGCTAGATTGCAGACCATGCGGTATCCATGGCGGGAGAATTTGTCCTGAGTCCCATTTTCGTTGTATGTTAGACCAACAACCCCAAAAACTTTTCGAATCTTTAGAGGAAATATTGAAATCATCATGAATCAAACTTTAAAAAAGAATAAAACGGATTATTCCATTCACATAAAACGCATCCAGTCCGTGAAACAGAAATTAAGCGAAGGGGAGATCTTGTTTGTCTTCGGAGCAAATGATAAAATCAGAAACAGAGATGTAGAATATAAGTTTCGCCAAGACTCAGATTTTTATTACCTCACGGGAATCACGGAAGCGGATTCGATTTTATTCATAACAAAAAATAAGGCGGGAATGTTCTGTCTTCCTAAAGACAAAGAAAAAGAAATCTGGACGGGGATTCGTCTGGGCAAGGAAAAAATCAAAGAACTCTTAAAACTGGATTTGGTTTTTGAAATAAACGAGTGGGATGAAAAAAAGTCGGAATTACTTTTAGGAAATCACACACTTTATTATTTTTTCGGATTGGACTCGGACAAGGATAGAGATTTGATTTCTACCGCAAGACTTGTATCTTCAAGGGTTCGGGAAGGCAAAGTAGGTCCGGAAAAAATCATCGAACCTGTGTTCTTGCATGAGATGAGGTTGCAAAAGTCCAAAGAAGAAATTGAAATTTTAAAACAAGCGGCTGCAATCACTAAATTCGGGCATGATAGAATCATTCGTGAATCCAAACCAGGCCTATACGAATATGAATTGGAAGCGATTTTGGAACATGAATATCTAAAACACGGTGCATGGGGAGGAGGTTACGGACACATCGTCGCGACGGGTAAAAATGCATGCGTGCTGCATTATGTGAGTAATGATAGCGTTTTGGAAAAAGATGATTTGATCTTAGTTGATTCCGGGGCCGAATTCAATTCCTACACTGCCGATGTAACAAGAGTATTTCCCGCCGGGAAAAAATTTACCGAAGCGCAGAAAACCATCTATGAAATCGTTCTTGCTTCTCAAAAAAATGCGATACTTTATTCGAAAGAAGGAACTCCTTTCAATGAAATCCATACTAAGACAGTTTACTTTCTTGCCGATTGTTTGAAGGAAATGGGTTTTCTTTCCGGTAGCATGGATTCGATTTTGGAAAAGGAAACATATAAAAAGTTTTATATGCATAGAACCGGACATTATCTGGGAATGGATGTTCATGATGTGGGCAAGTATTATATGCAAGGAAAAAGCAGAAAACTTGTTAACGGACAAGTGATTACCGTAGAACCAGGGTTATACTTTGATCCGGATGACGTTTTGATTCCTAAAGAATTCAGAGGGATAGGAATCAGAATTGAAGATGATATTCTGGTTCATGGAAATTCTCCCGTCAATTTGACAAAGGATATTCCTAAAGAGATCGAAGAAATCGAGGCGATGAAAGGCTGATGTTTTTAGAAGTGTAGCTGTTTTGAAAAAGAATTCCAAAAAAAGATTTCATGCGGTAAAATTCTTAGGACGTTTGAGTGATTTTCTGACTGAAACGGTGGAAGATGAACTGAAAAAACTGGGATTCCCTTCACTTTCCGCATCTCATTTTGAGATTATCACTTATCTTCTTCGCAAACAGACAGCTTGCAATATGTCCAAGATTGCAGAAGAAATCCATCGAACCAAACCGACTGTTACGGTTCTAATAACAAAGCTTGAATCTTTGAACCTAGTCAAAAAAGAAATCTCCCCTTTGGACAAAAGAGAGATTATGGTAAGTTTGACCAAAGAAGGAAAGGCGTTTCAAAAACCGGCAAGAGAGATCTCTGTAAAAGTTTTTTCTTTGAAACTTTGGGGTCTAAACCCCGAAGAATCCGCACAATTGTACAATCTTTTGGAAAAAACGTACAATTATACTTATCAGAATAAATTCAAAAACTGATTATTTGAATTGAGGTCTTCTTCCGGCAACGGCAGCCGAAATTCCTTCAATCGCATCGTCTGTGAAAAGGCTTTCGAATGTTTTTTCCTTATCGAACTCCAGCAGTTTTTTCAAATCTCCGTTCAAATGTCTGAGTGCTTCCTTGGAAGATCTGGTTGCTCCGAATGAATTTTTAGTCAGTTTGCGTGCCAGTTTCACTGCAGAATCTTTGACCGAATTCGCATCCGAATAGACCTCATCGTATAATCCTAGTTCTTTGGCTTCACTCGCTTTGTATGCATTTCCTTGGAGGATATGACTGTCCGCTTCTCTTGCACCGATAATGTCTCTTAACATCATTGCGACGAAAGAAGGAACTCTGATTCCTAATTTCACTTCGGGAAGACCGATCCTTGTCCCTTCCAAACCGAATCTGAAATCACTTGCGATCGCAAGCATAGCACCGTATCCCATAGCATGTCCGCCCACTTCTGAAATGACTACACCAGGGAATGTATAAACTTTTTCCAGGATTCCGAAAAAGTAATGTAAGAATAAATTGAGAAACTCTTCCGATCTGTCTCCACTGAGTTCCGTAAGGTTTAACCCTTGGGAAAATACACCCGGGCGAGCACTTCTTAATATAAGTATTTTGGAGAGTTTTGATTCCGCTTCCTGAATAGACTCACTTAGTTTTTGAAAACTTTCCAAAGTAAAACTATTGGATTCGTTTGTGTCTAAAGTAATGGTCGCGATTTCGTCTTCGATTTGTAAATGGATCATATAAATCAACCTGCGAGATAGTTAGATATCTAACAAATATCATTTTAAGAATTTTTGTAAATGAAAAATTAGATAAAATGAAAAGGTTAAAGGATTATTTGGTTGGAAAGAACAAAAGACGAATTGGTTCTTAGGGTAGGCGGATTTAGTTTTTTTCCAGATACAAGCGGATGACTTCTTTCATAACCGAAAGCCCGTTTGAGAGTGCGTCTTCATCGAAGTCGAAAAAAGAACTGTGATGGGAATGAACGAATCCTTTTTTCTCATTTCGAGAGCCTATAAAGAAGTAACATCCCGGCCTTTCCATAAGAAAGGCGGAAAAATCTTCCCCTCCCATAGTTCTGGTATTTTCTTCCGTGATGGAATCAGGACCGAGTATGTTTTTTCCCGCTTCTCTGACAATGTCCGCCATCTCGGGGTCGTTGATTGTGGGTTTGTCAATCCGTTTGTATTCGAAATCAACTTCAGCACCGAACGATTTGGCGATCCCTTTTACGATTTCTTCCAATCTTTTCGGAACCTTTTGATAAACTTCTTTTGAATAAGTACGAACTGTACCGCGAAGTTCTGCGGTTTCCGGAATTACATTGAATGCATTTCCCGAATGAAAGGAACCTACCGTCACTACACATGGTTCGAGAGGATCTACATTTCTGGATACGATGGTTTGTAATGCGGTGACAATATGTGAACCTACTACGATCGGGTCTACGGTATGTTGAGGCATAGCGCCGTGACCGCTTGTTCCTTTCACTGTAATATGAAACTCGTCAACGGATGCCATCATTGTTCCGTCCACAACACCTAACTTTCCTAAGTCGATATGATTCCAAACATGAAGTGCAAAACATGCATCCACTTTGTAACGATCCAAAATCCCTGACTCGATCATCTTGTCTGCACCCGATCCGCCTTCTTCAGCAGGCTGAAAACAAAGTAAAACTCTTCCTTTCGGAACGAATGATTTCAATGATTCTTTTAGTTCCGAGGAAAGTCCCATGAGTACACTTGTATGGCCGTCATGACCGCAAGCGTGCATCTTGCCATTATTTCGACTTTTATAATCAACATGGTTCTCTTCCAAAATGGGAAGAGCATCCATATCCGCCCGAACTAGAATCGTGTTTCCCGGAATTCCCGAATCCACAAGACAAACAATTCCGGTTTCCGCAATATTCTCTTCGAAACTATATCCCAGAGATTTCAAGTGAGAAGCAACGTAATCGGCAGTTTCTCTCTCTTCGTATTTGAGTTCAGGATTTGAATGAATTTTTCGTCTGTAACGAATTAATTCTTCCTTCCTGCCTGCAGATACGTTCACTTTCATGATTATAATTTATCCGTTTCCGTTTTCGCCTTTTTTTCGACTTCCGCGAGAATTGCATAAAGATCGACTCCGTATTTTTCAAATAAGGAGTTTTTTGCAAGTTCATAGCGAACCAGGTTGATATTAAAATTGATTCTTGCTTGAGTTACACCAAGTTCAGCTTGCGCAAGAGAGTCCAGTGCGTTCTTTACGTTAACGGCTGTAAATCTTCCTTGGCGGAAACGATCCATTAAACCGTTATAAAATACTTCCGTTTCTTTTTTGGTTTTCTTCAAATCGTTCAATAAAGTATGACTGGAGACTACCATTTCATAACGGGTATCGATTTCCTGAGTGATTTCCTGTTCCAAATTGCTAAGTTGAATCTCTATTAACTTTTGATTCACTTCCGCTTCATTGATACCGGCTTTTGCAGCTTTGTCCCAGAGTGGGTAGCTCATTTTTATTTCTGCGGAAATTTGAGGAAATCGAAGAGATGTAATTCCGTTTTGTCTTGCGATATAAGCTTCCTGAGGAGAAATAAAATTTTGACCGATGGAACTATAAGCGACACTTGCTTTTAAGGAAGGATGATCTTCATCATTAGCATTGGCAAGTGCAAGTCTTGCGATTTCTTTCTGTCTTTGTAACATAAGATAATCAATTCTGTTTTTCAGAGCATAAGCTTTGTCTTTTTCACGATCGATTCCCACTGGTAGGGTTTCCGTAAGATCAGTTACACCGGCAACGCTGGAAGAAGGATCTACATTCAAGATACGAACTAAATTTCTTTCTGCTTCCAAACGATCGACTTTACTTTTTTCCAATTGGGAAGAAGCCCGTAGATAAGCTTGATTCCATTGGTTTACTTCAAATCCTTCTGAAAGGCCGAGGGATTGTTTCCGAACGGTGAGTTTGCGAATTTCTTCCGTATTTTTTAATACTTTTTCAAAAGTGGAAATTTGAGAATCTATGATTCCAAGAGACCAGTAATCAACCAAAATCTTTACTACAAGCTGAGTGAGTACGTTGATGTAATTTTCACGAACGAGTAATGTTTGGTTTTTTAAAAGTTTTTCCCTATCTTCTTCGGTTCTGCCAAATCCGTATTTTAAAAGTTCCTGGGAAAGTGTAAACGATACGGCACCGGTATACATCGGTTTTGTGGCAAGAGAAGAGAAGGCGGCGGTTTGCGGATTGTAAGGATTTTCAAAAGCATTCGTATCGAAACGAACGCTTGAAATCTCTGTTTTAAAATAAGTTCCCGTTTTGAATTGTTTTTCAATTCCTGCGGAAATCTTATCGTTTTGTCTTTGAGTTCCCGCGAATAAGTTGTTTCTATTGTCCGGAAAGTATTGTTTCGCACTTTGGATCCCCGCGAGTGCCTTCCAGGTAAAACGAGACTGATTTTTCAGCTCGGGAGTGTCCGCCTTTACAATCTCCAATTTTGCATTTTGGACTATGATATTGTTTTCAATCACTTGCTCTATGGCTTGTGCAATTGTTAGATGAAGGACTTTTTTATTCGGATTTATTTTTTCTTCCGGGACTTCCGTTCCACCGATTCCCCAATGAGAAGATTGGTAACGCCGCATTTGTTCTTCAAATTCGTCTTCTGCCTCGAGGTTAGGTGTTAGGCTAAGGGAAACCAAGAATATTAAACAATTGGTCAACATTCTTGATGCTGTGTTAATTTGCCAAAAAAGGGACTGATTTGCGTTCAATGGAATTTGTTTTTGACCCCTCAGGAGACAGGGTAGAAAAACGATCTTGCCAAGCCAAGACAAATTACCTAGACTGAAGTTCGAAACTTTCCGGAAATAAATTCTGAGGAAACCAACCAACGTGCAGTCTAATCAAAATCAGAAATCCAACCACCTAATCCACGAAAAAAGCCCTTACCTGTTACAACATGCTTACAATCCTGTAAATTGGTTTCCGTGGGGGGAAGAGGCATTCGCTAAAGCCAAAAAGGAAGACAAAGTCATTCTGTTATCTATTGGGTATTCCACATGCCATTGGTGTCATGTTATGGAAAGGGAGTCGTTCGAGGATGAGAATACCGCTACAATTTTAAATCAACATTTTGTTTCCATAAAACTGGATCGGGAAGAAAGGCCGGATATAGACAAAATCTATATGGATGCGTTGCATGCAATGGGACAACAAGGCGGCTGGCCATTGAATCTTTTTCTTACCCCTGAGAAGGAACCGATTCTGGGAGGAACCTATTTCCCGCCGGAAGCACGTTACGGTAGGAAAGGTTTCAAAGAAGTACTCTTACTTGTGGCAAATGCTTGGCAAAACCAGAAAGGAGAGCTGGAACAGGCTGCCAAGGATTTGGCGGATCATCTACGTGACTCCGAAAGAAAAACCTTGGGAGAAAGTCTGCCTTCTACGGATGTGTTTGAAAAAACATACCGAACGTTCTTTCAGGTGTATGACCCTGTATTTTTCGGTTTTAAGATGAACCAACAAAACAAATTTCCACCTAGCATGAGTTTATCTTATCTGGTTCATCATTCCTATTTTTTTAGGAATCCCCATGCATTGGAAATAGCCTATAATACTGCTTATGCAATGAAAAAGGGAGGGATTTACGATCAAGTAGGTGGTGGGCTTTGCCGTTATGCCACGGATCATGAGTGGTTGGTACCACATTTTGAAAAAATGCTCTATGATAATTCCCTATATTTGACAACACTTGCCAAACTTTTTCAAGTTACACAAGATCCTTTCTTTCGTTCTGCCATCCAAGATATTATTGGATATTACAGAAGGGATATGACTTTACCGGAAGGAGGGATCGCGAGTGCCGAGGATGCCGATTCGGAAGGAGAAGAAGGGAAATTTTATATTTGGTCTGAGAAAGAATTTGATGAAATTGTTTCCGACCCTTGGATCAAAAAAATTTGGAATGTTACCCCGGAAGGGAATTTTGAAGGTCACACGATCTTAAACGAAACCATCGCCGGGACAAATCCATTCCAAACGAAAAAGGAAATTTCAAAATCAGAAGAGAAAACTTTACTAGAAGCGAAAAATGGATTATTATCCCGCAGATCCCAAAGAATCCGACCTCTCCGGGATGATAAAGTCATCACTTCCTGGAATTGTCTGTACATTCGAGCTTTGATTTTATCTTCCCAAGCCACGGGAGACAAAACTTATCTGGAGGATGCGGTTCGCATTTATTCTTTTATAGATAAAAATCTCAAAAACAAAGATGGATTTTTATACCGCAGATACAGGGAAGGGGAAGCCCGTTTCCAGGGGAATCTGACGGATTATGCCGAATTCACCTATTCTTCGTTACTACTTTTCCAGGAAACGGGAAATATCGAATATTTCAGAAATGCAAAATCCACACTTAAAATCATTGAGGAATATTTTGTATCCGAAGCAGGAGTGTATTATGAATCGATTTCAACTAACACAGATTTAATTGTCAGGACAATCGAAGGATACGATGGAGTAGAACCTTCCGGCAATTCCACGATGGCCCATGTTTTTCTGTTATTATCCGGACTCGGAGTGGAAGTAGGTTCTTATTGGGATAAGGCGAAAAACATTTTTTCCTATTTCAAAAAGGAATTATCGGAAAATTCCACCAGTTATTCTTTTATGTTGGATGCTTATTTGAAATGGAGTCAGGGACCGAACGAAGTTGCAGTCATCTTTAAAAAGGAAAACCGCGCGGAAGCGGAAGAAATCAAAAAAGAATTGTCTTCCCGTTTGAATCCCAATGTGGTTTGGATTGTTATGGAAGAGGAAGATGCAAAAAAATACGCAAACGAAATTCCTCTTTTGGAATTCAGAACGGCGGGAGATTCGCACCAAGTTTATGTATGTAAAAACCTGGTTTGCGAAACACCTGTAAAAGGCCTGGAAGCTACAAAATTACTTATAGGGAAATAACTTTGGCATCTCCCCAAAGTCTTTCCAAGGAATAATAACTGCGCATCTCTTCCGTCATGATATGAACGCAGATCTCACCGTAGTCCAAAAGAACCCACCCCGTGGCATCCTTAGGAAGATCCGTTAGGTGGTTTCTTCGTTCTGCTAGTTTGAGCGGTTTCATGTACTTTTCTATATCTTTCGCACAAGATCTGGCTTGTGTTTCCGTTTTGGCGGTGGCGATCACAAATATGGAAAGATAACTGTTCACATCTTGCAAGTCGAGTATTTGGATTTGCTCGCATTTTTTATCGCTTAAGCTCTGTTTTATTTTTTTTAAATGAGTTAAACTTTCTTCTGAAATTTTTGACATTTTATTCCTTGGTTCCCTGGAAGTCTTCCCCTAAAACCACTGTTGCATCTAATCCTAAATCTTTTCTTAAGGCGTAATAAACCTTTCTGCCTTGAAATGTTTCCGAAATGGAATCCGTATAATTCGTGTTACCTGATCTATTTAAAATCACGCTGTTTTTGAAATCTTCTTCCCAGGCATTGTCAACTGTAAGAACTTTCAATCCTTTGTCGTTCAAAAGGGACTTTCCGTAACGTGCGAGTCCGTTTTTACTGGTTCCGTTCAATACTTCGATCCTTGCTCTTTCTCCGTCGGAAAAATACATTGATTTAAGATCGGAAGAAAATTTTGCAAAAGCGACTTTTACAGTGTCACTTTTTGCTTTTAACATTTCGTCTTTCTTTTTTACCCGAAGCACAGGTTCCGCAGGCAATTCGGATACTCCGTAATTCACTTTTTCTTTTTTAAAATAATCCACCAAACTTTCCCATTCTTTCAAACTTAAGTTTGTTTCTATTTTTTCATGAATGAGGGCAATCTTCTGTTTGGTGATAATATCTTTCTTCAAATAAATCGCTTCCAGCAAAGTGAGTATGATGCTTTCTCCCGTTTCCAATCTTTGGATATAAGAGAGAGCTTTTTTGTCCTGAAGATGGCTAAGAACATCGAAACAATCCTCTCCGTCCAGATTATAGATACGGTTTTTACGATTGTATTTTTCGGTAAGACGGATTGATTTCGGCTCAAAAAACAATTCCAGGCCACCCAATAGATCTACTATATGTTTGAAATTGGACTCCGATAAAGTGATCTTATATTGGATGGAATGGTCGAATATATCTTCGAGTGCGGATTCCAATACATCCGGGGCTTTTTTTCCTTTTTCTTCCAGAGTAGTATCGTCGTCTTCGAATGTTGTGAGAGGATTGACGAAAAACAGAGCTACTTTTTTTTCCGTAGGATAAAGTTCCGAATAAAAGGAAAAAAGATACTTATCCGAGTCGGAAATGATATGTACTAAAAAATTGACTCGTTTAGCGGATGTTACTTTTCCTTCGACGGAAAAGCCGCCTTTGTTTCTCAAAGTTAAAATCAATATGGCCAGTAACAGAAAACCGCCTGCGGCGATTAAAAGGAAAAATGGTTTTTTCTGAGGTGTGCTCGGTTCTAATTTCATTTTATTTTTTTCCAAAATTCAAGTTTGGTATCGTTTGGTTATAAGTTTCGATCGTATAGGGGTGGATAGTGCTTTCCGTTTCCATTAGATTTGTGATGGTTTTACTTGCTTTCAAATAAACACCGAATTCCAAATTTTCTTCGGTTTTTTCTTTCCATTCTTCGAATCTGTCCTGTTTTTCCGCATACTCGGATCCTAAAAAATCACTGGCATAAAGAATCTTTTGAATCAGAGTCAGATTTCTTCCGCCCAAAGTATGGCATTGCATAGCGCTGAAAACCTCTTCGTTTGAAAATCCGAATTCTTTTTGAATGAAAATCGGTGCGGTGAAGGCATGGTATGCCTCTTTGGGAATTTCTTTCCAATTCGGGAATCCGGCGGATTCGAATAAGGCAATGTGGAAATCATACTTTTTTTGTTTGGTGATATCGTGTAAAATTCCTGCGAGATATGCTTTTTTAGGATTCTCCAATCTATTTATGTTTGCAAGTTTCTCCGCATGATTTGCCACTCTTAAACAATGTTCCCACCTGGTTTGGGTGATTTCCAAAGGAACTTTCGCAAGAAAAAATAAAATCCAATCTTCGATGGTTTTCATTGGCCTGTTTGAAACCATCCTCGTTCTTTTAAAAACTCGAATGCATCCGGATTCATCCATTGTTTTGCATATTCTAAATTTCTTTCATTTCTGATTTTGGAAGAAGAAACGCCCCAGATCGGATTATCCATTACAATCGATTTGTTTTCGATTTCCTGATTGGGAAAACTCAAAAGATGGGGAGCTTCGGTGGTTCTACGTAAAATGATATAGGAATGAATCAACAGATTCAAATTTTCAAACTGATACCATTGCATAAGCCCTATAAGGCTGTCCTCTCCGACGCAGAGATAAAAAGGTTCGTTCGGATACTTTTCCGTCAATTTTAGAATCGTGTCGTAAGTATAACTGGAAGATTTGCTTCTGATTTCCATATCAACCAATTCGACTGAGTCGCTCAAAAGGGAGGAAAATGTGAGTTCCGACAATTTCCAGATATCGTCTATATCCAGAAGTTTTTTGTCTTTGAAAGGGGATATATGATTGGGAATGATCAGAATTTTTTTCGGATCGGGAAAACTTTGAATCAATTTTTCCACAATGGAAAAATGCCCCAGATGAGGCGGATCAAAACTTCCTCCGTATACAATCATCATTTTTAGGATCGGATTTGACCGCTACCCGTAACGAATGTGGTTGTAGTTGTTAGGTGGATAAGTCCCATAGGTCCTCTCACGTGAAGTTTGCCGGTGGAAATTCCCACTTCGGCACCTAGCCCGAATTCTCCTCCGTCATGAAAACGGGTGGAACAATTTACAAAGATCGCGGCACTGTCCAGTTTGGTTTGAAATTTATGAATGGAAGTGGCCGACTCGGTCAGGATACATTCCGTATGTCCGGAACTATGACTCTGAATAAAAGGAATCGCCTCTTCCACGCCGGAGACTGTCTTCACACTCAGGCGAAGATCCAAAAATTCCAAATCATAATCTTCTTCTTTGACGAGTTTGCCTTTTGAAGTCAAAGAGAGAAGTCTCTCTTCGACAAGCAATTGAACCCCTTTTTCTTCCAGTGCGGAAAACAATTCTTTGGTATAAGGATAATCTTTGTGAAGGATCAGGTTTTCCAAAGCATTGCAAACTCCGGGTCTTTGGGTTTTTGAGTTGATGATCACAGGAATCACGATATTAGGATCTGCGGATGCATCTACAAAAAGATTTGTTACACCTTTATCATGTTTGACGACAGGAATTTTGCTGTTTTGGGATACGAATTTAATGAGTGCTTCTCCGCCTCTAGGTACGATCAAATCGATCAAATGATCCAGCTGAAAGTAGGGGATCATCGCTTCTCTTTCGGTATTTTCCACAAAACACACGCAAGACGGATCAATTTTTTCCTTTTCCAGAGCTTTGTGAAACAAATTGCTGAGAATCCGGTTGGAATGAAATGCTTCCGATCCTCCGCGAAGAATGCATGCGTTTCCCGATTTAAAGGATAGGGAAGCGATATCTATAATAACGTTCGGTCTGGATTCGAAGATGGTCATAACAACTCCGATTGGTACCCGTTTGGTGCTAAGTTCCAGGCCGTTAGCAAGAGTGATTCCTCTTACCACTTCTCCCACAGGATCGGGAAGATTGATGATTTCTTCCACGCTTTTGTAGATATTCGAAAGTCTTTTCGCATCCAAAAGAAGCCGATCCAACAAATAATCGGAAATTCCTTTGGATTTGCCCGCATCCATATCCTTTTTGTTTTCGGAAATGATCTCGGATTCGGACTCCTTCAATATTTGAATCAGGTTATGTAATACTTTATTTTTCTGAATTGTACTTAACGAACGTACATTTAAACTTGCATCTTTTGCTCTTTTGGCAATTTCCAGTGCTGTATTTTCTAACGTTTGTGAGCTCATTACATTTCACCTTCTTCTTTGGAAATGGATAAAAACTGATCTTGGACTTCTTTTTCGTTAGGCGATCTGTGTTGAAAAACGGAATTAGCAACAAGGGTTCCGAAATTTTCATCTTGGAAAAAACGGGAAATTACGTTTTTCTCCTCTCCGTTTACGATTCCGGTATAGATTCCGTAAGGCAAAAGCAATTTTGCCGCTTTCAGTTTGGTTGCCATTCCCCCGGTTCCGGGACCGGACGGTCCTTTTGCGTGCCCTTCCAGAGCTGAGGAAATATCTTCCACCAAATTTATTTTCTTTTCTTCGACCAAAAATCCATCAACTCCCGTCAGAATCAGAAGCAGATCTGCACCTACGATGGAAGCAACGATTGATGATAAAATATCATTGTCTCCGATCTTGATCTCTTCGGTTGCGATGGAATCGTTTTCATTTACGATCGGTAATATTCCCCAGTCTAGCAACTGACGGAATGTGTTCTTTAGATTGGTTAGATTTTTTTCTTCGTGAAGGTCGTGCCTTCCGAATAATATCTGCGCAATGGAAATATTGACTCTACTAAAAAAACTTTCGTATAGATTGAGAAGTCTGTTTTGTCCCATAGCGGCAAACGCTTGTTTTTCGGAAAGAGTTACGGAACCGTTCACTTCTTTGTTATAGATTTGATGATAGAGTTTTTTGCCTTGTGCGATCGCACCCGAGGAAACAAGGATTACTTCTTTTCCCTGGTCGCGTAAGTTGCGAATGTCACCGGAAAGTCCGAATAAAAAATCGTTGATTTTGGAAGTTTCTCCGGAAACACGAGCGGACCCAATCTTGATCACGATCGTTTTCGCTTTTTTTATCCGGTCTGAATATTCCTTTCTAGTTCTCATAAATGATTTTAGTTTGTTCCGGAAAGAATACTTTATCAATCCTTTCCAAAAGATAATCCAAATTCAATTCTTTGTCTGCGGATATAAAAAGAATTTCACCCAAATCCTTATAAGTTTCTTTGATTTCTTCCGTGAAACTAGGATCATCCCAAATATCCATTTTATTGATTACTATCAGAAACGGTTTTTCCAATAAAACAGGATTATAAGACCCGAGTTCATTGCGAAGCATATCCAATTCGTCTACCAGATTGAGATTTCCACCGTCGAATAAAAACAGAATCCCTTGCACTCTTTCTATATGTTTCAGAAAAGAAATTCCAAGTCCTATACCTTGCGAAGCTCCTTCAATGATTCCCGGAATATCCGCCACAGTATAACGGAACATATCGTTCGTTCTGTGAACAATGCCTAGGTTAGGCGAAAGGGTAGTGAAAGCATAACCTGCAATCTTAGGATGCGCATGAGTGATTTTGGAAAGTAGGGTGGATTTGCCCGCATTGGGAAGACCAACGATCCCTAAATCCGCAAGTAACTTGAGTTGGAGTATGACAGAAAAATCGTCACCGTCTTCTCCCGGCTGGGAAAACCGAGGTGTTTGGTGGGTGGAAGATTTAAAAAACGTATTTCCTTTTCCCCCGCGACCACCTTTTGCGATTTTGTAGATTTCCTCGTCTTTGGTGAAATCATACATAAGTTCCATGGTAACCGCATCTAGTACCTGTGTGCCGACAGGTACTTTGAGGATCAGATCCTCTCCGTTTTTACCATGTCGTTCGTTTCCCGATCCGGGTTCTCCGTCCATAGCACTGTAAAGTCTGTCTGGCAGATAAATTTCGAGAGTCATGATTCTGGATTCTGCAACCAAAATCACATCTCCTCCGTCTCCTCCATCCCCTCCGTCAGGACCTCCGAACTCTACAAATTTCTCTTTATGAAAATGTACAGCTCCGGCTCCGCCGTGGCCGGCTTTGATTCGAATGGGAACTTCATCTATAAAACTAGGCATTTATTATGATTCCAAAATAAAAAAACCCGTTGGAGAATGAACTCAAACGGGTTTCGGTCTGCTCTCTGGATTCCAGAAAGCAGATTAGCTTTTCGGGTAAACAGATACTTGTTGTCTTTCTTTTGATACGTGTTCAAAAGCAACAACTCCGTCAGTCAATGCAAATAGAGTATGGTCACGACCAATCCCTACGTTTTTGCCCGGTTTGAATTCAGTTCCGCGTTGTCTTACAATGATGTTGCCGGAAGTTGCCCACTGCCCACCATAAACTTTAACGCCTAAACGTTTTGAAACCGAGTCACGACCGTTCTTTGTGGATCCCCCGCCTTTCTTTGTAGCCATTTGAATACCTCTTAATTATTTCCTATTTCTTCGATTCGTATCGCATCGGGAAAACTCACTTGCAAACTCTTGAGACCGAACTCAACCATCTGCAAAAGCTTTTGATAATCGGGTAACCCTTGTTCCCTGACCAAAAACTTTAAGTAACCGTCTTCTTTTTTTTCAAAATCCAAAGCCTTTTGCCAGCTCAAATAGGAGTGAGCACTCTGAACTAGAGTGGAAACTCCTGCACAAAGAAGATTTTCTCCTTTGTCTCCCCAATCTTTGGGAGAATGCCCTTGGATCTCAAAACCTGCGATCGAACCTCCTTGGTAAAAAACCTTTGTATAAATCAATTATCCGTTGATTGAAACTACTTGAAGCTTTTGCATTTGTTGTCTGTGACCCCAAGCTCTTTTGTAGTTTTTGCGTTTTTTGTATTTAAATCCGTGGATTTTATCCGCTTTTAAATCTTCTAAAACTTTCAATGTAACTTTTGCGCCCGAAAGAGCAGGAGAACCAATATTTACTTTGTTATTGTCAGAAAGGAGTAGAACCTTTGCATCGAAAGTATTACCTACGATACTACCTGTTTTTTCTGCTGTGAAAATTTGTTCTGGAGCTACTTTAAATTGTTTAGCTCCGAGTTCTATGATGGCAAACATATACCTTTCCTAATCTCAAACTAGTGGTTCTTACCAGGATTTACAAGTCTAGCTCCTTGTCAAATGCAAATCCACATCGACAGCAAAGAACATTCTAAATACCTGGTAAAAATAATGGAAATTCGCAACATCGCCATCATCGCTCACGTCGATCATGGAAAGACTACCCTTACCGATTGTATCTTACGCCATACGGGCGCCGTCACTGCCAAAGAAGACCGTGAACGAATCATGGACTCCAACCAATTGGAGCAAGAGAAAGGTATTACTATTCTCGCAAAGAACACATCTGTAAAGTATAAAAACACTCGTATCAATATCGTAGACACTCCGGGTCACGCGGACTTCGGAGGGGAAGTGGAAAGGGTTCTATCCATGACGGATTGCACTCTTTTACTCATCGATGCATTCGACGGACCGATGCCTCAAACAAGATTTGTGTTAGGCAAATCTCTTCAATTGGGCCACAAACCGATCGTAGTCGTAAACAAAGTGGATCGCGACGGTGCAAGACCAAGCCTCGCAGTAGATAAAGTTTTCGACCTATTTTCTGATTTAGGTGCTACGGAAGAACAATTGGATTTTCCCATCATTTATGCTTCCGCAAAACAAGGTTGGGCGGTTAATGAATTATCCGAAGCTCCCGGAACCAATATCGAACCTCTTTTAGACAAAGTTTTGGCTCATGTTCCTCCTGTGGAGATCAATGATACAAGACCTTTGCAATTCCAAGTTACTGCTTTGGATTACAATGATTATGTAGGTCGTATCGCGATCGGAAAGATGTACGCGGGCAAAATTAAAAAAGGCCAGGATGTAACTCTTGCTAAAACCGGCGGAACCACTGCAAATTATAAAATTTCCAAACTTTACGGTTACGAAGGACTCACTCGTTACGAAATCGAAGAAGCAGCTTCGGGTGATATCGTAGCTATCGCAGGTATTCCCGACGTATTTATCGGGGACACTGTTTGTGATTTTGGAAATCCTCTCCCTCTTCCTGCCATCCAAGTGGAAGAACCTACCGTATCCATGTTCTTTATGGTCAATAACTCTCCGTTTGCCGGTAAAGAAGGAAAGTTCGTAACTACAAGAAATCTAAGAGAACGATTGGATCGCGAATTGGAAACAAACGTGGCACTTCGTTTGGAAGAAACGGAAGACAAAGATCGTTTTAAAATTTTAGGTCGTGGAGAGCTTCATCTTTCCATCCTGATTGAAACCATGAGAAGAGAAGGATACGAACTACAAGTATCCCGTCCTGAAGTGATTTTGAAAAAAGATGAAAACGGTGAAAAAATAGAACCTTACGAGACTTTGGTGATGGATCTACCGGACCAATATTCGGGGGCATGTATCCAAGAGCTCAATCGCAGAAAGGGCGAATTGCAAGGAATGGACGCTCATACTTCCGGGATCACTCGTGTAGAATACGTAATTCCCACTCGGGGACTGATCGGATTCAGAGGACATTTTATTTCCGAGACACGTGGTGAAGGAGTAATGTCCAGCCGCTTCTTACGTTTTGATAAATACAAAGGTGAAATTCCAGGTAGAAAAAACGGAGCTTTGATTTCTATGGACTCCGGTGATGCAACTGCTTACGCTCTCTGGAAAGTACAAGAAAGAGGGGATCTTTTCATCGAGCCACAAGTGGCGGTTTATCCGGGAATGATTCTAGGAATGAATAGCAGAGATACCGACCTGGAAGTAAACCCTGTACGTGAGAAAAAACTTACAAACGTTCGCGCCTCCGGATCGGATGATGCCATTCGTTTAACACCTCCTAAAAAACTCACTTTGGAACAATCCATTGAGTTCTTGGATGATGATGAACTTTTGGAAGTCACTCCGCAAAGCCTTCGTTTGCGTAAAAAAGTATTAGATGCAAGTATGAGAAAAAGATCCGGCAAGTAGGATCTTTTTAGGCAAGAAACTTTGATTTCATAGACACTGAGGACTTTACTCAGATCTTATAGGGAATGATAATTCCAGGATAGGAAGAGGAAAAGTCTTTGGTGTTTCTTGTGATGAGTGTCCAGCCATTCTGTGATGCACTGGCCCAAATAATAGAATCGGGAAGTTTCGATTTATATTTTTTTCGCAATCGAATTCCTTCCTCAGCGATTTCTTTTGTTAGTTGAATGATCTGAAAACTAGACAAAAAACTCCGGATGATAGGCTCTTCTTCCGCTTTCGCACCGGCAAGAACCTCCATCCAACTGATGATACTGATCATCGGTTCTTCGTATTTAGAAATTTCTTCCTTAGCTTCTTTGTATCCGGATAGGTAATCAATTAGTATATTTGTATCGAAAACAGCCTTCAAGAAGTCCACTCATCCCGAATTGACTTTTCATACTGAAGGGAATCCTGTTTTTGAGACTTCCAAATACCGAAACTCGCCTCTCTCCTGGTTCTGGGAAAATCCAAAAGATAGTGATCGATCGCCTTTCTGATCAATTCGGCACGGGATACATTCTCTTCCTTCGAAATTTCATCCAAAATCTCGATCTTTTCTTCGGGAATTTCTAAAATTGTCCTCATAACGATATATGATAACGATATCGCAAGTTTGACAAGTGTTTTTTACTCATTCATTCGGGTGAGTCGTTTCGTCGGGAGGAAAAATAGAATCTGAATCCTTATTGATTGTAACCGGATTGGCAACAGTATAAAGCCGTTTTAAATACAATTGGGTGGACTTATCATTCGGATTTTCTTTGATTACTTTATCAAAATAAGATTTGGATTCGGAAAACTCTCTGGTATGAAAGGATTTTACACCGCTTTCATAATCCGATTTGGTTTTGTTTTTCAAATCACGTTGCTGTTCTTCGTCTCCGTCCAATATTTCATAAATGGAAACCGGCTTTTGTTTTCCTTTTACTTTCACTCTATCTAAAAATCGAAAACTAAACTGATTATTTTTGATTTCGACGATCGCACTTTCGCTAACTGCAATTCTTGCACCGTATACTTTTGTTAGGTTTTCGATTCGGGAAGCCAGGTTGACGGTATCGGAAATAACCGTACCTTCCAAACGTTCTTCCGCACCGATCGTTCCTAACATAAGCGAACCGGAATGAATTCCTATTCCGATTTGAATCGGGTCATATGTTCTTCTTGCGCGAAATGCATTGTATTCTTTCAGATAAAGCTGCATTTCAACTCCGGCCGCCACTGCATCCAAAACCTGTTTATCGAAAAGAGCCATGATCGCGTCTCCGATGAATTTGTCGATAAACCCGTTGTGCTTTTGAATGATAGGACTCATTCTTCCCAAATAGGAATTGATAAAATTAAAATTTTCCGCCGGCGACATTTTTTCCGACAAAGTTGTAAAGGAACGAATATCGCTGAATAAAACGGCCATATCTTTTTGGATTTGATCTCCCAATCTTACATCCAGAATGGATTCCTTTCCAAGGTTCGCTAAAAAATCTCTCGGCACAAAACGCGCGTAAGATTCGGTAAGTATCTTTTGCATTTCCAAGGTTTTTGCCTGGGCTTCTTCTTTCTCTTTTTTTATGATATTAATTCTGGATGCCAAAGCGAGGGAAAGCAGCACAACCTCCATTCCCGAACCTATGTACAATCCGTAATCAGTGAAAAAGTTGGAACCAAGTACATTCAAAAACTTGGAGACTGCAAGTAATCCGCTCAGTATCAATGCGGAAAAAGCCAAAAGATAATATCTGGCAGGTTTGTAATTTTTCATAAAACTAACAATCCCCGCGAAAAAAGGAATGATTGCGCTCGGAACCGTGACAATCAATGCGATCTTAACGGTGGATTCCGGCGGCAAAAAGTAAACACTAAAGAAAACCAGTATATTCAAAAATACCAAAACACCGATAATCTTATTGAGTAATGGGGAATGTTCCTTGATATTGAGAAATGATCTTGCAAAAAGAAGCGAAGAAACAAGGCAAATTCCCGAAAAGACAACATAAAAATTTCTCTGCATCCAGGGAAAATCGGACCATAAATATTGGAATCCATGTCCGGTCAGAACCAATTGTATTCCAAGAAGTCCGAATATGTATCCTATATAGTAAAAATAACTGATATCTCTCACTGAGAGGTAAATGAAAAGGTTGTACAATAACATTACAACCATTAGGCCGTAATAAAAACCCAAACCTTGTTGTACATTGGAATCATGCAACATGAAACTGATATCGTTCCACAGAACCAAGGGAAGTATCAGTCCGCCACTTGTCCGGGTGCGAAAAAAAATAGTTTTGTTTTCTCCGGGCAACAACTCGATCAAATATATGAAATTCCGATTGATCCATTTTCTGGACGAAAATGGAAATTTCATTCCCGTCTTTTGGACTTCGTAAACAATTTCGGAGTTTTTCAGAAGCGGTTGATAAAATTCGACTTCATCAATATTGCTGTAATCGATTTCAAGGATTTGCCTTGTTTTTTCATCGGTTTCGTTCTTAAAATCCATCTTCAGCCAATAACTATAGTTAGTTTGTCCGAAATTGATCGTATCGGATTCGGATTTTAGAAACGAAGATTTTTTTTCTTCGGAAGAAATTGCGGCAAAATCCAATTTCGATTCGGGATCTTCCAAATAATGGACATATTTCCCTACAAAAGAGCTCCCCTCGCGGTTGTTAGTTTGTATCGGCTGGGACAGTAAGGTAGTAAAAAAGCTAAAGAAAATAAAAGCATTTGTGGATAATAATTGCAACTTCTTCATGTTTTTCTTAATATTAACCTAATCCGACTTATTTTAGAGTAACCAAAGTGAAAGAGCAAGAAATAATAACTTCCATAGAAATAAACGCTCCAATGGAATTAGTGTGGAATGATTTTACTGACTTTAGGGAGTTTCCTAAATGGAATCCGTTTATCAAACTGGTTCTTGGCAAAGTCGAATTGAACCGAAAGGTATTTATTTTCGATTATTTTTTTAAGCATGTTTATCTTCCAACTTTGGTAAACATTTATGCGTACATTCCTTACGAAGAGATCAGTTGGAAGGGCGGCTTCACTAAATTTGTATTTTATGGTGATCATAGATTTCAATTTTCCAATAACAGCCGAAACCAAGTAACTTTTACCCATAAAGCAGTTCTCTCCGGATGGATGCCGAATCTGTTACACAAATACATTCAATCCAAGATACGTTCTGTTCACAATGCGATGAATTCGGAATTGAAACGAATTTCAGAAATGAAAACTCAATTATAGTCACTTAAAAACACCTTCTTCACTCCATTTTTTTAGATTGGAAATTCCCTTCTTAGCCATTATGGGATAAATTTTTGAAAGTAGTGACGGAAAAAACAAACCGATTCTTGCCATTAATCCTTGCGAATAAGGAACATATATCTCCGGAGCTTCTGAGTCGATTGCCTTTCGGATCGCACGACTTACATAAGTAGGGGATATAGGCGGATTCAGATATGCCATTGGCGAGCTATTTCTTCCCGCCATATAATTGGTCATCGGTGAATCAATTGTACCGGGAAGAATGGAGACAACTCCGATTCCGTAAGATTTTAGTTCCAAACCGAGTGATAACGAAAGACTTCTAAGAGCAAATTTGGTAGCGGAATAAATGGAATGATTGGGAGCGGGGACAACACCTGCCAAGGAAGAAATGATAATGATTTTCCCTTTGGATATTTTAAGGAAAGAGATACATTCCTTTGTGAAATAGATTGTTCCGAATAAATTGACTTGGATTTGTTCTTCTATTTCGTCATAACTCGTTTCGACAAAACCTTCAGGTCGCATAACACCGGCATTGTTGATGAGAATATCAATTTTTCCGTATTTACTAACAATATTTTTTATGGTTTTTTTGATTTGTTTCAAGTCCCGTATATCACATGGAAAAAGATCCGTTTCTTTTACCAATTCGGGATGATTCTTTTTCAGTGAATCCAAACTTTTTGGTAAATCGGTCAGACAAAGAAGATGACCTTCCCTTTGAAGTTCTTTCGCAGTGGTAATTCCTATCCCTCCGCCGGCACCTGTCAGTAGTATTACTTTTTTCATTCTTTCTTATCTCTAGCTTGTCTTTGATCTATATGTCTTTTTAAAAAGGAAACATACATTTTCCCGATCCAACCTATACCTATTTAAAATCAGATCGTGTCAATCATAACCCGAACGGCCAAATATCTGGTATTAGTCGGTCGACATATTTGTGTCTGTCTGTATGTTTTTTGTGTTTGTTCTTTGGCTAAATAAAGAAAGGGATTGAGGAAAGGAACAGATAAGAGTTAGGGAAATCCCAACCCTTATCTGTATCAGATATTACAAGTTACATTAAAAACCGAACTTTTTTAAAGCGTCTCCTGCTCCCGGAACTGATTTTAAAGCATCGCTTGCTTTCCCTTTGATTAAATCTTTAACAGCCCCACCGACGAGACTTGTCAATGATCCGATCTCAACTCCTAAGGAAACGTTCGGATTGCGAATGTCTCCGTAAGTTTTAAACGGAATATTGATTCGATCACCTTTGATTACATTTCCCAATAGCTTATTTCTAAGTTCTTTCGGATTTCCCTGTCCTTTGGTAGCAGCAGCGATTTTTTCATCTACCCCTGCGATTGATTTTTTGGATTCATCTTCATCATACAAAACACCCATCTTCATTTCATGAGTATTATTTGTGATGACCAAATACGATCCTTTGTTGATCTGCAAATCGTAATTTTTCGTAGGGAAAGTAGGTTCATCCAGGAAAGTCACCTTTCCATTGCTATACGAAACTTTAAAACTCACATCCTTTTTAAGCTCCGCTTTTTCAGTAAGTTTATCCAGTTTCAAACCTGCTTGGCTGAGAAGCGGTAAATTTCCGGAGATGGCATCGAACGCGGCAAATCCGGAAAGAAAAGATCCGCTTTCCATAGTAACTTCATAGTCAACTTTAGGATTCACTAATCCGGATTTTTCAATGAACGGAGTTACATCTCCTTCGGTTTCCAAAATGAATTTTGCAGCTTCCTTTTTCGTTCTGCCTAAGATCGAAGCCTCCGTATCGAAATTTACGCCCACATGGTTATGATCTTTTAAATCGCTTCCGTCAATATCGATGTTTTTCAATTCAAAATCGAGTGCTTTTAACAGGATCACTTGTCCTGTTTTTTTCATCGTAATTTGAATATCTCCGTTCTGAACACCGACTAATCCCATCTTGATGGCAACAGGAATATCTTTTGCCGAAAAAGGTTTGGAAGGTTCTTTATCCGCTTCCGCTTTTGCCTCGGCTTCTTCTCTTTTTCGTTCCGCAATCGCTTCCGGTGTCAATGCGGGATTCGGTTCTCCGTTCACTATGGCCGGTGCTTTGAAGAGAGGTTGCAGATTGTTGCTACCGTTTTCAAACATGATGATGGAAACTTTAGGTTCCACTATCACAAGTTTTTTCAGTTCGAATTTTTTTAATAAGATACCAAGTAGAGATAATTTGATGTCGGCTTTTTTGATGGAGAGAACCGGAGAAGAGATGGATTTTCTTTCGGAAAGAGGTGTTCCTTTGTTTGCCACTTCGTCTCTATAGGCAAGCTGGATTCCTTCCACTTCTATACTTGAAAGTGCACTGAAAAGATTGATATTCACCTTATCAACATTGGCACGGACGCTGATCGCAGATTCGATTTGTTTTACTAAAAATTCGTTGGTTAAAAAACTTCCCGCAAAAACAAGAGCTAATACTAAAACCACAATCAGTAAACCCAAGAGTCCACCCACTGCGTAAATTATTTTTTTCATGAAAAACTCCCTAGATATTGGTTAGAAAATCTGGAAAAGAATCTCCGAAAGAAAAGGGGTTGTAAAGTAAAAAAATTATAGAAAACGAACGGAGCTAATGATATCCGAAAGATTTTGAAATAATTCGTCCTCTACGGCTTCATCCGAATTGTATGTGGCAAGTAACATTCTTTTGTCATTTGCAATGAGATAAACGAGCCATACTCGATCTTCTTTTTGAAATTCGCATGCACGGATGGAAGAACCTTCGTTATTTTCGAAATGGGCTACTTTATCCTCATCATAATCTATTTCATGAATTTTAAGATAATTGGTAAGTTCCTCACTTGCATCAAAACGATCCTGTTTCGATTCGAATGCATAAAACTGAAGAGCTCCCGATCCGTCTTCCCGAAAGAAGGCAGGGATTTCTTCCACCACCATAAATTCCCAATCTGCGGGATAAAGCAGGGAATACCAACCTTGTGGAGAGCGGAACTGTTTGAACATTGGTGCTGGCATCGGAAAAATAATCCCTTTTCTTTCCATGAAATAGTCGGTTTGATGACGGTAAAATGATTTTCACCGCTTCAAAAAAAATCAGTTTGTTTCTTTTTTTATTTTTGATCTTATCTGGGTTTTCTCGTTTTTCCTTGTTCGCTCAATTTTCAGGTTATACATCCAGCGAATCTTCGGCATATAACGCCGGTTTATTTTCGATAGGAGCGGGGCTTCGCCACCAAATGTCCAATTTGTATGGCAATACTTCTTTTTTAATGAATTCAAAAACAAATTCCGTAGATGCAAACCTGGGAACTTCCCAAAGTAGAGGTTCTTCATCTTCTTTTCTTTTAGGAGGAGGAGGATTTTATCGTTTGGGAGAAAAATGGGGTGTGGGAATTCGATTCAAACCTATCTACAATCGTTTCTTTGAAGCGGACAACCGGATGGAAAATTACGCACTGAGCGGAATCGTCAGTTATGAACTTACGGAATATCTTTATTTGGGAGTGAATCTGGGACCGACCATGTCCAATCGCCCGGGAGGTTACAGTTCTTACTCCTGGAATCTTTCCGCAAGCGTAGGACTCATCCTCGGAAAATGGAATTTCGGTTGGATTGCGGAATCTCCGGGACTGTATCGTTTTGAAAATTACCTCGGCTCGGAAAAACTAAAGGAAAGATTACCGGAAAGAATGTCCGTAGGCGCTCAGTACCAAATCAATTCGGAATTTTTTCTCTATGGAGAATTGGTTCGGACCTTTTGGGAAAGGGCGATGTTTTCCCAAAACGGGATCGAAGAAAAGCCTCCTTTTTTATTACGGGATTCTTATACGGGAAGTTTAGGAATCGGTTATCTCCCCTTTCCCAAACTCAGCCTACTAACAGGAATTACATCCATAGCTTATCCTTCTGAGGAAGGAGTTTTGTATAAATCTCTAGGTGCATCCATCGGTGCTTCGGGTGAGATTTTACCTTCTGTAATCGGAAATGGATTTTGGGGTGGGGTTTATCTGCAACAAACTGGACTTACCGGGATGATTTCTCCCTATGCAAGAGAAACAAAGGTGGGTTTTCAATTTACCTATGCCTGGGAAACGGAACAGGAAAAACAAGAAGACATAAGATAGCCTATTATTTAAGCATGTTGTCTGTTTTTTGGGATCGAACTATTTCGACTGTCAATTATTTGGGCAGTTTGTAGAAAAATATGTGAGAAATTGGCTTTTCTCAACTAGTTGCTTAGTCGGTACGATTTTTGCATCAAAGTAGATAAAGGTACCACCTATGGTTGATTTTAAAGTATCTAAACGTATGCTAGTCAACTTCCGAGGACAAAACAAGGTCGTCGGAGGATTAACTGATAAAGATAAAATTTCCATCCTTCTCTATATCTCCAAAGAATTTGCCAATTCAGACAAAGAAGATCAACTTTTTTCCAAAGTCATTTCCATTTGTCAGGAGATTTTTGAATCTGATAATACCACACTCCGGTTATGGGATGGAGAATTTTTAGTTCCTGTTAAGTTTGTAGTCGAAACCGAACCTCCCAGAAGAAATTTGAAATCGGGAGAAGGTTATTCCGGGACGGTATTTCAATCCGGAAACCCCATTCTGGTAAACGACCTGACCCGTTCTCCCGATTTTATCGACGAAGGAGAAAAAACACGTTCGGTAATGTGTGTTCCCATTATGCAAAAGGAAGAGTCTTTGGGCTGCCTTGCCGTAGAAAGCAATCGGGAAAACTTTTATATCCAGGACGATTTGGAAATTTTGGAAGCATTGACTTCTCAATTGGCGCTTGCTCTATCGAGCGTTAGGTTGATTGAAGGGTTAGTCACTGCACGCGCACGCGAGGCGGCCATTCTCACCCAGCTCGAATGGGATTTGAAGATGGGGAGAAATGTACAAAGTCAGATTTTACCTCAGGATTTAAGCCCTTGGAACGGCGTGGATTTTGCTACCCATTACGAACCTATGGCGGAAGTGAGCGGGGATTTGGTGGACATTGTAAGACAAGGCCATTCCTTAACCGCAATGAACATCGATGTATCCGGTCATGGAATTCCGGCAGCACTTGTAACCATGGCGATCCATCACCAGTTCAGAAGATCCGTTCTTGCGGGGCTGGGACTCACTGAAATCATGGAAGAGTTAGGCGAAAACCTCAGAGGACAATTGCCCGAATCGACTTATTTCACAGCATTTTTAGTCAGGATTTTCAGTGATTATAGTTTTGGTTATGTAAATGCAGGCCACCAAAGAATGCTTCATTACAAAGCGGCGGACGATATTTTCGAACAGTACGATACAAAAGGAGTTCCTTTGGGGATTCTTCCGGTAAACAAGCTTGATTACGAGGAAAAACAAGGACGTTTGGAACCAGGTGATTTTTTGTTATTGATATCGGACGGATTCAGCGAACAAAGAAACCCTGAAAAGGAAGAAGCAGGCGTGGAACGTTTGTTAAGTTGGTTGCATGACGAAAGGGAAAAGTTACTTATTGAAGGAAAGGGTAAATTCGATTTGAAAACCTTATCCTTGAAATTCTTAAGCCGTTTTAAAGAATACCAAGGTGCGGCTCCGATCGGAGACGATCTTTCGTATTTATTTCTCCATTGCAACGACGCGCTCCCCGAAGCTTCGCATTACATTCATATGGCGAAACAGGCAAATGCAAAATTGAAATCGGAAGATGCTTACGCACTCGCTTCCAAAGCGTTTTCGATTGAACCTTCTTTGAAGGAAACTTTGATGTTCTTGGGTAAGATCAATTATCGTGACGGACATTACTTGGAATCAATCCGCTATTTGGAAGAATATTTGAAAACATCAGGGGACACTACAGCTGCATCCCATTTTATGATGGGGCGAGCCTATTATAAAGCAGGCAAAATCTCGGAAGCCAAAAGAGCTTTGAAAATGGCACTTTCTTCCGATCACTCCTTTGCAAAAGCAAGCATTCTACTTGCACAATGCTATCTAAAAGAAAATGCGAAACCGAAGGCGATTAAAGTTTTACAACAGGGTGTGAAAAACACACCGCAAAATACGGAACTCAAAGCTTCTCTTGTGAAGTTAGAGGGAATTGCCCAAAAGGCCAGTTAGGTAAAAGGAATAACAATGACAAAGATAAGAATCTCAAAAACACTGATTCTTCTGTTTTTAACGATCGTGCTTGTGTCTTCCGTTTCTTCGGAAGCTGTGCCAACATCGGCAGAAGAAAAAACAACCGTATCAACCGCGGATGAGCTCGCCAGCCTGAAAGCGGGCCTTTCCACTTTAAGAGATGAAACAAACTGGTTATGGACTTGCATCGCAGGCTTTTTGGTCTTCTTTATGCAAGCCGGTTTTGCTTATGTAGAGGCAGGATTCACTCGTGCCAAGAACACAGTGAACATCCTTATGAAAAACTTTTCGGATATGACAGTCGGAGCGATGGCTTTTTGGCTGATCGGATTTTCCCTTCTGTTCGGACCCAAAATATGGGATAGTTTCGTTTTAGGAACTCCTGCGATCGCAGATAGTTTGTTAAGCGCCGGAGACGGTAGTTTCGATCCTTCCAAATATACTTTCTTTGTTTTCCAAATGGCATTCGCAGCTACTGCTGCAACGATTGTATCGGGGGCTTTAGCGGAAAGAACCAAATTTCCGGTTTATATTCTTTTCTCTTTTATCATTACAGGTTTTATTTATCCGATTTCAGGATCGATGATGTGGGGTGGACTTTTTGGAAATCCCGGATTTTTAGAGACAATCAATTTCGGTGCGGAAGCAGGTAAGGAAGGAGTTAATTTCCTGGATTTTGCCGGATCCACTGTGGTTCACAGTGTGGGGGCTTGGGCCGGACTAGCAGGAGCCATCGTTCTCGGGCCGAGACTTGGAAAATACCAGTCGGACGGAAGGGTCTATCCGATTTTAGGGCATAACATGTCTATGGCGGCACTCGGAGTATTTATTCTTTGGATCGGTTGGTTCGGATTTAACCCTGGCTCGACTACTTCCGTAGACGGAGGAAGTTTTGCGGCGATTGCGGTAGTGACTCATATGGCAGGATCTGCAGGTGCTTTGGGTGCAATGTTTACCACCTGGCTTATGTTTAAAAAACCGGACATCGGTCTGACTTTGAACGGGGGACTCGCGGGGCTTGTGGCAATCACCGCACCTTGCGATGGAGTCACGATCGGTAGCGCGGTGATCATCGGTCTCGTTGCGGGAATAATCGTCGTTTTCAGCGTTTTGTTCTTTGATAAAATCAAAGTCGATGATCCGGTGGGAGCGGTTTCCGTTCACGGTATTTGTGGTGCTTGGGGGACTTTGGCTTGTGGACTATTCAACCTCAATACAGGTCTATTTTACGGAGCGGGCTGGAATCAACTGATTGTTCAAGCGATTGGAATAGGAATTGTATTTGCTTGGACGTTCGGAACTAGCATACTGATCTTCCTGGTTTTCAAATATACGATTGGCTTACGAGTTTCCGAAGAAGAAGAACTCGTCGGATTGGATATTTTAGAACACGGAAACGAAGCCTACCCGGTTTCCAAATAATCCTTGACCTTGGCTTCCCAAACTGGGAAGCCATAGTTGTGGTTCGCTTCTTAATCCCATTATTTTTACTCTCCTTATTCGGATGTTTTGAATACGAAGAAACCATTCTATTTCGTAAATCCAGTTCCGGGACAGTTGAAATTTCTTATATCGTTCCTTTGAAGAAAGAGTCTATGGACTCTCTTATAAAATTTCTTCCTTCGGACAAAGCGTCCATCGAAGCCAAGTTGAAATCCAAAACGAATAATAGTCTGTTACTTAGGGATTTCACATTCCGTGAATTGGAAAAATCGGAAAATGCGGACCCATTTTTCAAAAGAAAAGCTAAGGTATCCTATAAAATTGATTTCGAAGATCCAAGTCTACTGGATGGGATTTTACTCGGAAATTTAAGCATCAAAACAAAAGGGAAGTCTCTGAATGTCAAAAGAGAATTTCCTAACCTAACAGACACTATTGTGCAGAATGCAAGCGTCGGAGAAAAGAAGATCATTACGGAAACCTTAAGACTGCTAAAGGAAGGAAAGATCCAATTCAGAGTTCTTTTTCCGAAAGATTCGGAATGCAGTTCAAATCGGGGATTCGTAGGTCTCGGCAATGTTCTTTATGCTTTCCCTTTGCAAGATACGATCGAAAACCAAGATGCAAAATCCTGGGATTACAAAATCCGCTTTTATTAATTCAATTAAAGTATCCCGATTTTCTTACAAGTATCAATATACAATCGAAACCCGTCCAAGTTGAGCTTGTCCGGATAATAATGCAGTTCTTTTCGCAAGTACCGATCGACAATCGCAGTAGGAAGCCTTTTTTCATTTTGGATGATTTCTTCTATATGCGCCAGTCCGTATTCCAGCGCATTTGTAAAAAATGAATCCTCTATCGGATTTGATTTGGGATAGGCCCAGAACGCAAAACAAAAGTTAGTTTTCGTAATTTGATTCCACCAGGATGCCAAATCGTAGATTTGGTAATCTCCCGTTGCATTATGTAACAAAGCATGATCTCCAAATAATAAATGGGATTCTTCGTTCTTTTCCATTAAAAGATTGATTTCTTTCGCATCCGTGGGAATTACTTTGGGAGTAAAACCGTAAACCAAATGAAAAATACATTGTAGCAGGGCAACACTTGACCGGGAACCGCTGTCGGTGCGGATTTCTTTCGGAGGGTGCGGTTCGTTTTTATTTTCAAAGTACAGAATGGAACGTACAACTTCTCTGGCACAAACTCCCACTGATTTGGAATAAGAAAGATTTTGACTGTTTCTTTCGCATTCAATGGAGGAAATAAGGGCACAATCCAGCTTGCCAGCCTTTAGTTCTTCTATTAGAAAGCTAGGATTGTCGGAAACAATTTCATAACCCGGATGGTTTTCAAAAAAATAAGTAAGAGGGCGGGCATTTAGGTGTTTTACAATTCCGATTTTCATAGTCCATTTCTATATTAAAAAACAGCTTGTCAGAGTAAAGAAAACCTATGACATGAATGGGAGGATACCTTGGATTTTAGAGCAGTTTAAAATACAATAGGCGACCCTGAATTTGAATTTATCAAAGATCTGGTCTACAAACAAGCGGGCATTTTTCTAGCCCCTCACAAAAAGATCATGGTCCAATCCAGGTTGAATGCAAGGTTACGTACTCTCAATATTGCGAGTTATGAAGACTATGTTCTAAAATTGAAAAAAGATCCCAAGTTTGCAAGTGAAGAGATGCAGGAACTCATCAATCGGATCACTACAAACAAGACCGACTTTTTCAGAGAGAATCATCATTTCGAATTTTTAAAAAATACTTATTTCCCTGAATTTGAAGAGCAGTCCAAAGCAGTAGGAAACAAATCCTTACGTATTTGGTGTTCCGCCGCATCCACAGGAGAAGAACCTTATTCCATTGCCATTACCGTTTATGAATATTTTGCAAATAAGCCGGGTTGGAATTTGAAAATCTATGCATCCGATATCGATACACAAGTGTTAAATACCGCCCAAGACGGATTTTACAAGGCCGATCGCCTTGAGCCTGTTAGTGAGGCAATGAAACAAAAACATTTCAACAAACATGTCAAAGCCGATCAGATTTATTACGAAGCGAAACCTCATTTGAAAAATCTAATAGAATTCAAACAGATCAATTTATTGCACCATCCGTTTCCTTTCAAAGAAAAAATGGATTTGATCTTTTGCAGAAACGTAGTGATCTATTTTGACAAACAAACGCAAAAAGTATTGTTTTCTCAATTTGAAGAATTATTGAAGCCACTCGGGTTTTTGATACTGGGTCATTCGGAAACCATGTTCGGAATTTCCGATCGGTTTAAATTTTTAGGACATACCGTTTATCAAAAAAAGACTTAAAAAAGTCAAACTTCCATATCCCAAAATTTTTTCAGCTCCTCGAGCATCGCGTACGGTTCGTAAATAACCACCCTTGTATTTGCAAATACATCCAAAAACCCCGCTTCGTTGGGAAATCTTGGTACTATATGCTCATGAATATGAGGGATGGAACCGCCGCTATTTTTTCCTAAATTATAACCCAAGTTAAAGCCTTGCACTTTCCATTGCCTTTCCAAAACTTTTAAGGTCTTTACGGTGAGTCTATGGATGTCCAAAGCTTCTTCTTCCGTGAGTTCTGTGTAAGAAAGAATATGCCTTTTGGGAAAAATGATGATGTGACCCGGATTATAAGGATATAAATTAACGGAAACTACGGAAAGTTCCGTACTGGCAATGGATAGATTAGGAACGATTTCCTCTTTGTCTCTCACCCCGCATAAAATGCAATCAACCGCAGGTCTGTCTCCTTTTGCATATTTGAGCTTACTTACGCTAAATAAATTCTTCCTATGAGAGTGTTCCTCAAATTGCGCCATCGTTACTTTCATGATTCTTCATTCATTTATAGATTGCAAGGATTTTGAAAGTATTTAAGAAAGAAAGTCATACGTGTCTCTTTCTCCTCATATCCCCGTTCTTCCCGAAGAAGTCATCCAACTTCTTTCTCAAACAGAGTCTTCCTCCTCTCCGAAATGGTTTTTAGACGGAACTGCAGGAGAAGGAGGGCATTCCCGATTGATTCTGGAACGATTTCCGGATTGTCATTTAATCCTTGTGGACCGGGACGAAGTGATGTTGGAAAGAGCAAAAGCCAACCTTCCTTCCGGCAGACAAGTATTTCCCTACAATCTAAACTTTTCGGAAATCGACAGAGAAGTTTTGGATGGAATCGGTTGCCCCGGCCTAGATGGAGTACTTGTGGATTTGGGAGTGTCTTTGTTTCATTTTTTACATTCCGGACGTGGGTTTACGTTCAAACAGGAAGAACCTCTGGATATGCGGTTGGAACCCAGGCTGGGCATAAAAACGGCCGCTGATATTGTAAATACCAGCAGTGTCCTGGATCTGAAAAAAATATTCTGGGACTATGGGGAAGAAAGATGGGCTTTAAAAATTGCAAATAATATCATCGAAGTTCGTCGCAAAAAAAAATTCGAAACCAATCTGGATCTGGCAGAGTTAGTGAAGGGCTCCATTCCTAGAAAACTTTGGCCGAAAGATGCTCATCCCGCTACAAAGGTTTTCCAAGCGCTTCGCATAGAGGTAAATGCCGAACTGGAACATGCGGAGAAAGGAATTCGTTCCTTATCTTCTCTCATAAATCCGGGAGGAGTCATGGCATGCATTTCCTTTCATTCTCTCGAAGACAGGATTGTCAAATGGACGTTTCGGGATTTGAAAGATCAGGGTGATTTTTCCATTTTAACCAAAAAACCTATTTTGCCCACGGACGAAGAAATTCGCTCCAATCGTGCCTCGAGATCCGCAAAGCTGAGAGGTTTAAGAAGAATCCTTCCGATAGAATCTATAGGATGAAATTTCATTTTCCATTCAGTTTTCAGAAGATCAAAGGAACTTATAAAGACTTCTTTTTTCCTTTGTACCCAGTTATCTATCTCGCTCCTTTTTATTTTTTATTTTATTTTCTGGTTTGGCAAGGGCTGGAAACGGCAAGACTGAAAAGACTCATTCATCAGAAAAATACGGAGAAAGAAGAATTGGTCCGAAAAAATGATGAGTTGAAAATCGGAATTGTCTCCTACACCTCCGCCGAAAGAATAGAAGCATTGTATCGTAAAACATATCAATATTTACCCATTAGCCTTGGCAATCGGATCATAACGATCGAATTACCAAGGGAGCCTAACATAAAGGATACGATTCATTGAAAATTGCAGAGATCATAAAAAGAATCCCTGAAATTAAAGTTAGAAAAGGGGACGCTTTTCTTGATATAAATTACATTTGGGCAGACACTCGCAAACTTTCGCCAAGTGATATATTCGTTCTGCCGGAAGGTCAGACGGAAAATTATCCGAAGTTTATCGAAGCTGCAAAAAACATGGGAGTTCATTCGGTTTTAGTTTCTTCTTCTCAATTGAAAATTCCCGGAATAGAAGGATTTACGAATATTTTGGAAGCGGAAGGTTATGTGGGAGATGTGCACGGTAAGATCGCATCTTTACTTTCCGGAAACCCGAGTAAAAAATTAAAACTAGTCGGAATCACAGGTACCAACGGAAAAACATCCTTAACTTTTATTTTATTTCACATAGCAACAAGTCTGGGAAAAAAATGCGGACTAATCGGAACCGTTCATATCCGGATTTTGGACCGGATACTGGAAACAGGATACACTACACCTGATTCTTCTTCTTTAAATCTGATCTTAAAGGAGATGGTAGATGCGGGTGTGGAATATGTCTTTATCGAAATGAGTTCCCATGGATTGAAATTAGGGAGAACTTCCGGTCTCGAATTGCAAGGTGTTGCATTCACCAATCTCACTCAAGACCATCTTGATTTTCATTCCACAATGGAAGATTATCTGGAGAGTAAATTCAAATTATTTCAAATTTTGGAATCTTCATCCCGTGCAAATAAGTTCGGAATTGTAGCATCGGACGTTCCCGGTGGAAACCTTATGGTGGCGAAACTAACGGCCGCAGGTCTAAAATCTCCCATCTATCTGATGGGAAGTGCAGGCGAATTCAATTATTCACACACAAAACTTTCGTTAACCGGAAGCGAGTTCCGACTTCATAGAAAGGAAAAAGACGTACCTTTTATCGAAGTTCGAAAAGTAAAAACGAATCTACTCGGAAATTTCAATATATTCAATGTTAGCTTAGCTGCATTTATTTCTTTTGAGCTAGGGTTTCCCTGGGAAGATACTCTTCGCGCAATTGAGTCTATTCCTACGGTTCCGGGCCGGTTTCAGGTAATTCCTGCATCAGATAACAGTCGTATTGCTGTAATCGATTATGCGCATACTCCTGATGCTTTGGAAAATATCCTAAAGAGCTGCAAAGAAATCCTCCCGAAACAATTGATTTGTTTATTCGGCTGCGGCGGAGATAGGGATCGCACCAAAAGACCGATGATGGCCCGTATTGCGGAAGAATATTCCGACTTCGTTATACTAACATCCGATAATCCCAGAACGGAAGATCCAAAATTCATTTTGGATGAAGTGGAATCCGGATTTTCCCGAGGATTCAGAAGATATGAAACCATAGTAGACCGAAGATCCGCCATTGAATACGGGATCTCCATGTTGGAAAAAGACGGGATACTCGTTGTTGCCGGCAAAGGCCATGAAACCTATCAAATTATAGGAAAAACAAAAACGGATTTTAATGATCACGAAGAAGTAAAGAAAGCTTTTCAAAATTGGGAAAAGGATCGATAGGAAAGAGTATATGTTTCATTGGATTTATGAGACCTTTGGGAATGATTTGGGATTTTTAAGAATCTTTCATTATGTTACGTTGCGGGCAATGATGGCGGGACTCACTGCCATGTTTATCACCTTCCTTTACGGGAAAAGGATGATCTATTTTTTGCAGTCTTTAAAATTCAAAGAATCCGTTCGAAACGACGGACCGGAATCTCATGCTGCCAAATCGGGAACTCCTACCATGGGTGGACTCATCATGATCGTATCTTTGAGCGTATCCACTCTCCTTTGGGGAAATCTTTCCAATCTGAATATCTGGCTTCTCCTTCTTTCCGCAATCGCCTTTTGTCTGTTAGGATTCGCAGACGATTATATGAAATCGGTAAAAAAGATCAAAGGAGGAATGAGGGCGAGGACAAAATTCATCATCACTGTTCTGATCGCCTTAACAGTTACATCCACCTTTTATTACTTCACAGGAAAACCGAATACGGTTGAAAGTAAGGGAATCCCTTTCGAAATTACAGATTTGTTCATCCCATTTTTAAAAGGACCGCTTCTTACTTTGGGTTTTATGGCAGTTCCTTTCGGGATTATCGTACTCATCGGAAGTTCTCATGCGGTTAATCTTACCGACGGTCTGGACGGGCTCGCAAGTGGGACTGTTGTTATTGCTACTGCGACTATGGCGCTTCTAGCATACGTTTCGGGTACTCCCGTGGCCGCCAATTATCTGAATGTTCCTTATCTGCCGGGAGCACACGAGTATTCCATTTTTCTTGCGGGTTTATCGGGAGCCTTACTTGGGTTTTTATGGTTCAATTGCCATCCGGCACAAGTGTTTATGGGTGATACAGGATCTTTGTTTTTAGGTTCCACACTCGGCTTAACGGCTATTATGCTAAAAAAGGAAATATTACTGATCATCTTGGGAGGGATTTTTGTAGCGGAAGCACTCAGCGTAATGTTGCAAGTAGGTTCTTTCAAATTGAGAGGAAAACGAATTTTCAAAATGGCTCCTTTACATCATCATTTCGAACTTTTAGGATGGTCCGAGGAAAAAGTAGTCATTCGTTTTTGGATCGTAGGAATCATACTTGCGATTATTTCCCTTTCTACCTTAAAAATCCAGTGAGATTATGATTTCCTCCTTAAGAGAAATTTTTGTCATCGGCAGATACAAAGTTGATTTGCCTTTGTTATTTTCTCTTTTTTTTCTATTCGGATTCGGTGTCATCGTGATGTTCAGTGCATCCGTAATTCCCGCCGAACGTGAATTTGCTGATCCGAATTATTATTTGAAAAAACAGCTGGTTTGGGGAGGCATAGGAATCGTATTATTCCTTATATTTGCTCAAATTCCGTATTCTTTCCTTGTCAAATTATCATTTCCTTTTTGTTTGCTCAGCGTAATATTACTGGTTTCCGTGTTCATTCCGGGAGTAGGGAAATCGGTAAGCACTACTTACGGCAGAAGTTTCAACCGATGGATTTTGATAGGAGGATTTCAGGTTCAACCTTCGGAGTTTAGTAAAATCAGTTTACTTCTTTTCTTATCTCTTTTTTTTCAATCCTTCGATCCTAAAAAAATACAATGGAACAGAAAGAACATTGTATCCGTTTTTACGATTTTAATCATTTTGATGTTGATAGTCGCCGAACCTGCGTTTGGTACAACGGTGGAAATACTCGTTGTGATTTTTTTCTTTGTGCTGATGGTAGGATTTCCCATTAAGAAAATTTTCATTTTGGGTTTATCCATTCTACCTCTTTTACTCGTCCTTGTCACTCAAGTCGGTTATAGAAAGAAGAGACTTGAAATTTGGCTCGATCCGTACAAATACAGATTTGATGAAGGACATCAACTAGTGACTTCGTTCCGAGCGTTTTTTGACGGAGGTAGTTTCGGTCGCCCGATCGGTTCCGGTTATTCCCATAGATATTTGGCCTATAGCCACACTGACTTTGTGCTTGCCTCTTTTGTAGAGGACTTCGGATTTTTGGGATTTATCATTTTTTTTGCAGTGACTCTATTTTTTCTCTACCGGATTTATCTTTTGGTTTTGAAAGTCAAAGATAAGTTAGGTTTCTTTTTGGGAACGGGCATCTTGCTTTTATTGTCCATTCAGATTCTGATCAATCTTTATGTAGTCACGGGCCTAGCACCGGTGACTGGAATTTCCTTGCCTTTCTTAAGTTACGGAGGATCTTCCCTGATTACAATTTTTATACTTATGGGAATCCTTGCCAATATTACCAAGAAAGAGAATCTGGCTTTATGAATGAATCAGTCATTATTGCAGCAGGTGGAACAGGCGGTCATATTTCTCCTGGGGTAGCACTTGCCGAAATTTTGGTGGAAAAAAAGGAAGTCTTCCGTATTTCCGATGTCTATATTCATTCCCTTCTCAGAAATCAAAACAACCCCGATTTACAGAATGCTCCTTGCGAAGTTCTATGGCATAATGTTCCTCAATTTCGCGGTTTGTCCGTACCGATCTATCCGATTTTATTTCTAATCCAATTTATAAAAACAATTCTGACATTTCAGAAAAGAAAAATAACAGCCGTTATTGGTATGGGAGGATATTCCAGTTTCCCCGCCATTCTATATGCGATTCTTTTTCGTAAGAAGTTATTTTTATGCGAACAAAATTGTATTCCCGGAAAGATCACCAGATATTTTGCGAAGTATGCGGAAAAACTGGCTCTTAGTTTTCCGATTAAGGATTCTTTAGCCGCTTCCATAGAAACAAAAATCATAGGAAATCCTATTCGCAAAAAAGTAGTTCCGGAATCATTGAACATAAGACAGAATGAAAACTTGCACGATAGCCGAAAAAGCACTGTAAATGTTCTAGTGTTAGGCGGTTCTCAAGGGGCAAGACAGCTCAATAACATGATTCTTAAAACCATGGAGAATTCGGAAATTTCTCAAAAATTCAGATTTAGGGTCCTAACCGGGACTTCCTTATACGATGAAACTGTTAAAAAAGCGAAAGGTCCTGCGGAAATCATTTCGTATGCGAATGATATGAGGCCTAACTATGAATGGGCCAACCTCGTCGTTGCCAGATCTGGGGCAGGCGTTATCGCCGAATGCCTGGTGTTCGGACTCCCTATGGTTTTGATTCCTTATCCTTACGCTGCTGACAACCATCAAAAGGAAAATGCCGAGTATGTTGAAAAAGAAGGCGCTGCTTATACGATTCAATCCACTTCGGAAGATCCGACTCCACTCGTAAAATACCTGTTAAACTGGAAATCAAATCCGGAAGAACTCAAAACTATGGGTCAAAACTCATTGCGTCTTTCCAATGTAAATGCTGCCTACCAAACTATTTCTTATTTTTTTCCTCATTAATTTATGATCATCGAAGATCTTCCCGGCAATCAAGTTCTTCTCCTAGGGATTGGGGGGAGCGGTATGTCCAGTCTAGCCCATATTCTTTTGGATTTGGGTTATCTGGTATTTGGTTATGATAAAAAGGAATCAGATGTTACTCTTTTCCTAAAAGAAAGAGGCGCTAAAATTCAAAAGGACATTTCAGGATTTGATCCGGCCTCGATTGATTTTGTCGTTTTCAGTTCCGCGATCAATGATGAAACCAACGGAATCTTTCGAAACGTAAAAGATCTGGGCAAACCTCTTTTTCATAGATCGCAAATCCTTCATAAAGTATTCGGAAGATTGTCCTCTATCTCGGTTGCTGGTTCGCACGGGAAAACTTCGACTACAGCGATGGTTTCCCAAATTTTGGAAAAAACCGGAAAAGACCCGAGCATTATGATCGGAGGAGATACGGATCTTCTGGGCAAAAAAGGCGGCAAAGCGGGGAAAGGAGACTGGGGAGTCTATGAATCGGATGAATCGGACGGAACCTTTCTCGGACATACTGCTGCGATTCGAATCGCAACAAACGTAGACAATGATCATCTCGATTATTACGGAGATGAAAAAACACTACAAGAAGCTTTCGTTAAATATCTTGCTCCCGAAACAAAAGGCAGCGCGATCGTGCAAGCCCACGACCAGGGGATTTTAAAAGTTCTGAAACTTCTTTCCAAAACGAACGTTCCACACCCTGAATTTCATTTATGGCTTTTGGGAAATGAAGAACTATTTCAAAATTCGGAACAAAAGAATCTATTTTCAGATCTAAAGGCAAAGTTAGGCGATAGGGTTCATTTCATACATTATAAGGTCGAAGAAGAACGATTGTTTTTTGATTTTGAACGGGAAAGATATGAAGTAAAACTTCCTTTTTCGGGAACTCATTACCTTCGGAATAGTCTATGTGCTATTTTCGCAGCTTTTCTAGTAGGTTTGGATTTCCGGGAATCAGTGAAAATTCTATCTTCTTATGTGGGTGTAAAAAGAAGGCAGGAAACTCTTGGGATCAAAAATTCGATTACAGTTATGGATGATTACGGTCATCATCCGACTGAAATCAGAACGGTAATTGAATCTTTGAAAGAGTCCTATAGGAACAAAGGAAAATTAGTCGTTCTATTTCAACCTCATCGCTTTACAAGAACCGAAATTCTACAAAAGGAACTAGCCGAAGCACTTTCTCATTCTGAAAATCTATTCTTGTTACCTATCTATTCTGCGGGAGAAAAAGAAATCTCAGGAATCAGCACAGCTACCATTGCGAATCACTTAACAAATAAAAATCATACTCTTTTATCAGGAATCATCGATGAAGATTTAAAAGAAATCGAAATTGTCTTGGAACCAGGAGATTGTTTTCTTTGCCTCGGAGCAGGTAACGTTCGTTTGTGGGGAGAAACTTTTTTAAAGACCTGATTAAATCGTAAAAAACAAAGGGTCTATATCCTCGAATTTTCCCGCAAAATTGATATGCCCCATTTTTCTTCCCACTCTCGGATCCTCTTTGGAATATAAATGCAAACGATAACGATCGTCACTGATCAATTCGAAACATTTTTTCAAAGACTCGGTATATTCATGGCCCAAGATATTTTTCATAACTGTGGGTTCAGGATTGAATTTTGTAGGAAATTTTTGATTTGTAATCGCAAGAATATGAAGTAAAAACTGGGAAAAAGAACCGCAATCCTGACTAAAATGACCGGAGTTATGCGGGCGTGGAGCAAATTCATTCAAATACAAATCACCGTTTTTCACAAAAAACTCAACTCCTACAGTACCTACATAAGAAAGCGAGTCGGCAAGAGTTTTGGCAATCGATACTGCCTTATCTTTTAAATCCCCGGAAACACGAGCAGGGAATATGGAGACATCCAGAATATGATGTTTGTGGATGTTTTCAATCGTTCCGTAAGAAATGGATTCACCGTCCGTAAATCTACTTAAAATCACGCTGATTTCCAAATCAAATGGAATCACTTCTTCGATCAGATATTCTTCCCTACCGGTCGCAAAATGGGTCGATTTGAATTTTGAAAATTCGGAATCGTTTGTTACTTTGACTTGGCCCTTTCCATCATATCCGAATCTTAAAGTTTTGATGATCCAGGGAAAGGGAATGGAGACCGAATCATTCGCATTACTACTTGTTAAATGATGAAACTTCGGTGTTTTCAGTCCTAAATGCAAAAAATGGGATTTTTCCAAAAAACGATCTTGTGCGATCTTTAAAGAGGAAGGAGGCGGATAAATATTCAGCCTGTTTTTGGATGAATACTCTTCTAAAAAATCAAGAGTAGTGCTCGGAATATTTTCGAACTCAAAACTAAGCACGTCAATTCCGGATAGAAAATCGGATAATTTTTTATGATCGGAATACTCTCCGGTGATTTCCAAAGCTCCCGCTTTTTTGGAAGGGGAATTGGAATCGGGAGAATAACAGATCACATCAAAACCTAGCAAATTGGCTTCCTGAATCATCATCTGACCCAATTGCCCAGAGCCTAAAATTCCAATTTTACGTTTAGCCATTCTTATAGTCGCCTGAGAGAATTAAATCAACAAATCTTTGTTACGTGAAATAGCTTCTTCCTTGCTTTTTTCCGCATACAAAGAAAGATCCTCATGCAAACCGGGATTGGAAATGGAAAGAATCCGAATTGCCAGAAGAGCAGCATTGGCAGCACCGCTCGTTCCAATGGCAAGTGTTCCCACGGGAACACCTTTTGGCATTTGCACGATGGAAAGCAAACTATCCTGGCCCGAGAGTGCTTTGGATTGAACGGGGACACCTAATACTGGCAATGTGGTGAGTGCGGCAACCATACCTGGTAAGTGTGCGGCACCACCGGCACCGGCGATAATGATGGAATATCCGTTTTCCCTTGCACTTTTTGCAAATTCAAACATCAATTCGGGGGAACGGTGTGCCGAAACGATTTCCTTATGATAGGGAATGGAGAACTCTTCCAAAAGCTTGCAAGACTCCTTCATCGTTTCCCAATCGGAATAGGACCCCATGATGACAGCAACTTTTCCCTTGATTTCCGGCATAAACTAATTCTTTCAGAGTATCCTTAGATTCAAGCCTTTATTCTTCCCAATCGGCAACCAATGTTTCCATTTTCATGGAACGGGAGCCTTTGACCAAAATCACGGTCCCCTTTGAGGCATGTTCTTTGATCCATTTAACAAGGAGAATTCGATCATTTTCCGTTTCATCAAAAGACAGATTGAATCCTATTTTTCTCGCATTTGCGATTTCCCGTGCGTCTTTTCCGTAAGTAAGTAAAATCCCTTCGGGAAAATCTTTCAAAACAGTTCCCACTTTCCTGTGATAGTGTTTGGAGTATTTTCCCAACTCCTTCATAGTTCCAAGCACCCAAACCAGAGGTTTTCCCGAAGCGATTTGCACACTTGCGAGAATCGAGGATTCCATGGATTCGGGATTTGCGTTATAAGTATCGTTTATGATCGTATAATGTTTCTTTTGAATGTTCAATCTTTTGTCAGGGGATCGATAGGTTTCGATCGCTTTCACCAAATGGGCTTCGGGCAATTTCAAGTATTCTCCTATAGCCAACATTCCCCTAACATTGCTTAAAAGAGTGATCCCTGGAATTTTCCAGTGAACCTGATTGCCACGGTAAGATAGTAAGAATCCGTCTTTGGACTTTTTTAGAATTTTGAGATCGGATTTTTCGGATTGTTTCCAAAGAATTAGATTCTTTTTTTTCTTTTTAAGATAGGTTTTCACTTCACCCAAATAAGAGGCATCTTCCGGTAAAAAGAGCATACCCGACTCATCCATACCTTCCGTGATATCCGCTTTTTCCAATGCGATGTTTTCGGGCTTTTTCAAATACTCTATATGAGCCGAACCGATATTGGTAATGAGGCTGATGTTCGGATTTGCAATCCTGGAAAGTCTCGCTATCTCTCCCCGATGATTCATACCCATCTCGCAAACTACAACTTGAGTGGACTCAGTAATTCTGAATAAAGTAAAAGGTACACCTATTTCGTTGTTATAATTTTTTTCAGTAACCACCAAACTAGACTTAGGTAAAAACTGAAACAAGTTTCCGATCAGCTCTTTAGTTGTGGTTTTTCCGGAAGAACCGGTTACTGCAATGATCAGAGGGGAAAAGCGGTTTTTATGAAAATGCGCGAGCATTCCTAGACTGATCAGGCCATCTTTGACTAAAATTGCCTTTCTTTTGTCGGATTCGCTTAACTTTTGCAAGATGGGATTTCCCTTTTCACATAAAAAATAATCAGCTCCCCTGGAAATCGCATCGGGGATAAAATCATGACCATCCCTTTTGTCCTTTAAAGGAACAAACAGTGTTCCCGGTTTACACTCGACAGAGGAAGTGGAAATGAATTTGAAAAGAAAATCGGAATCCGGTCCAAAATCATTCTTTTGATTTAATACTTTGAGAACGGTAAACAAAGAATATCGAAAATGAGAGATCATATTACCCTTGACCATTCTGGATAAGATAGGAAGGATTTGGAAGAAAAACTTAAGATGTCAGATCGTAAAATCAAAGTCATTCTGGTTGGTTTGGGTAGAATTGCCAGTAAACTGGAACTGGACCCGCTTCGCAAAAAACCATGCACCCATGCAGGTGTGTTATTTTCCGGTTTCGGTAAAAAGAATTTCGAGTTGGGACTCGCCATTGAAACCAAAGAGGAAAGAAGAAATGACTTCCGGGACCAATGGGGTCTACCTCCCGAATTTCCGATTTTAGAAAATCTGAACCGGAAACAAATCGAAAGCTTCGCTCGCGCAAAATCTGCCTCCCATCTTGCCGTTATAGCAACACCGTCTTCCAGTCATTTCGATACAGCCAAACAATTATTAAATTTTGGAATTAAAAATCTACTCATTGAAAAACCTGTGGCACTTTCCAAAAAAGAAGGAGTCCTGTTGCGAAATCTGATGAACAAAAAGAACGCACGTATCTGGGTCAATCATGAAAGACGTTATCATCCTAGATATCTCTTTGTCCGCGATCTTTTGCAAAAAGGAAGCTTCGGAAAAGTACAATCCGTACGGGCGAATGTTTTTACTTCGGCAAAAAATCCAGGTTTAGCTTTTTCCAAATCGGGAGGAGGCCCTCTCCTTCATGACGGAACCCATGCTATGGACCTGATTCATTGGTTTTTTGGAAAACCAAAGCTAAATTATGCGAAACTTGTTTTCCCCAAACAAGGAACTATTGAAGACAGAGCTACCGCGTGGTTTTCAGCGAAGAACGGAATTGAAATTTATTTGGATGTTTCCGGTGGAAGGGATTATTTTCAATTCGAATTGGATATTTTAACCAATTCCCACCGTTTGATTTTATCAAATGACGGATTTCAATTCTGGGAAGGAAAAACTTCCGAACTTTATAAAGGTTTCCAAAGCTTAAGCCCGATCCAAATTCCAAAATTCCCGGATTCGGAAAAATCAAATGCATTTTTGGGGATTTATCAGGAAATCGTAGAGGTTATCCGAGGTAAAAAAAATAGACAAGAAGGCAATATTGAGGATAATATTCACATTCTGGACAGTTTAGAATCAATATATAATTTTAGGAAATCTGAATGAATCCGGAACCCAAAGTCCGTTCTTTAAGAATATACTCTTTTGTTTTTAAGACGATTTTTGCTTATTATCTTAGATCCAAACTTCTAAGAAAATTCATTTCGGAATCTTCCTGGGAGACAAAGAAAAAAAAATTCCTCTCGAAAAAAGGCAAAGAAGCAAAAGATATATTCTTTTCGTTAGGCGGAGTCTATATAAAGATCGGACAGTTCATCAGCAATTTATTTCATCTGTTGCCGGAAGAATTTTTATGGGAACTCCAGGACTTGCAAGACAGAGTTCCTTCAAAACCTTTTTCCGAAATTCAAAAAAGATGGCACTCCAATTTCTCCACACCAATGCAGGAAGTATTTCACGATATAGGTGTGGAAGCCCATGCAAGTGCTTCGACGGCACAAGTGCATATCGGTTATTATAAAGACAAAAAAGTAGCGATCAAGGTTCTTTACAACGGAATCGAAGAAGAAGCGAGAGCCGATTTAAAAACCATCAAAAAAATCATTTGGATCGTGGATCGTTTTTTGTTTTCAATTTCAGGAAGAGAAGTCGCAAAACAACTGGAAGAAATGATTCATAAGGAATTGGATCTGAGGAACGAACTGCATTATTTGCAAAAGACGATCCTTGCCTTTCAAACGGAAAAGGATTTTTGTTTTCCCGAACCCGTGGTTGAATTTTGCACAAAATCGATATTAGTTACAGAATTCATCGAAGGTAAAAAAATTTACGAAGTTCCACCTCATGAATTCGGAAATAGAAAAAATCCCTATTTGGAAAAACTCATTCGCGCCTATATGCTAATGATTTTCGAATACAGGTTTTTCCACGCAGACCCTCATCCCGGAAACTTGATTTTACTTGAAAACGGTCAACTCTGTTTTATCGACTTTGGAGCGGTTCAGGAAATCAGCGAAGACGATTCCAGAAACTTGGAAAGACTTCTCATCAGCTCCATGCAAAAAGATTACCATACTATGGCGGAAGTGTTGATAGAAATGGGAGCGGTGAGTGAAAATCTTAAGAAAGAAGAGTTATGTAAAATCCTTAAATACTCTCTGAGCAAACTCAATCGAATTCTATCCTCCACCAAGAATTTCAGAAATATAGGTTGGGACACATTGAAACCGGGAGAGGACTTACGTTTTCTACGTGAAATCCAAGTTAGTTTAAAAAGGCTTCTCGCTGCCTTACAACTTCCTCCCAATTTTTTAAGTTTACACAGGGTTCTTGCTCTTCTTATGGGAAATTTTTCCTATTTGGATCCTACCAGGTCTTTGTTCGAATATGCGGAAAAACCTTTCCAACAGGTAGTTTTGAAAGGCAGTTCCTGGAGAAAACGTTGGAGAGAGGAAGGGGAAGAAATTGTGGCAAGTGCACTTTCTTTGCCGAAAGAACTGAATGAATTTTTTTATAAGCTGAACCGTGGGGAATTTAAATTCCAATGGACCGAAGACAAAGATACTGCGGAACGCAAAATCCTTTTGCGAGAATTGCTTAGTTTCGGGGTACTCGGATCTTTATTTTTCTATTTCGGAATTTACTATGCAGAAAAATCCTGGAAAGAACCAAGTCTGTTATTTTATATGTTAGCAGGTCTTTCCTTTTGGTCTTTTGCGCGCTCCGCATGGGCTTATCAAAATAAAAAATAGTACAAGAGTGTTATCGATGCAATTTCCCGAACTTCCTAAAAAACCTTTTTTATCGGTTTATAAACCCCAATACATTGCCTTTGTGATCTTTGGGCTCATACTCGACTTGGCAAGCAAGTACATCATCATCAAAAAAATGCAAGCGTATGAAAGCATTCCAGTAATCGGAGATTTTTTCCGTCTGTCTTTAACATTTAACACCGGTTTTGTTTTTGGCCTATTTCAGAACAATGCACTTCCTTCTTTATTTGCGACTAGTTTCGCCATACTCTTTTTGATTTTTTACCGTTGGTCCAATTCCGATTTGGGGAATCCCTGGGGTTGGAATTTAGTGATGGCGGGTGCATTCGGAAACCTAAGTGACAAGTTCTTTGTGAAAATTCCCGGAGAAGGTTTTCGTTTCGGATTCAGCCCGGAAAGACCGGGAATCGAGTTCATCGGTGTGGTCGATTTTCTGGACTTTGAATGGCCGGACTTTCTACTCTTCGAAAGATGGCCTGCATTCAATGTGGCGGATTCTTGTGTATCGATAGGAATCGTACTTCTTCTCATCACAATGGATTGGAAAGAAGAAGCAAAAAAATAATCTTATAAAAAGAAATTGGAAGTAACCGTGACAGAGAGAGTTTTAAAAACCTCTTTGTCTTCTTCCATTTTTCCCACTTTCCAGTTTACTCCGGAAGGAGATGCATACAAACTCCTTCCTTTCTTATTTTCAGAAACCCCACAAACACGTATAATGTGAGTCTTCGTCTTCTTGGAAAGACCTGCAAAAAACTCCAAATCTTCTTCATAGGATCTTACACCTTGTTCCGAAGAAAGATGAAAAATCACTTCGATTTTATCTTTTTCAAAATGATCCCAAATAGACTGGTTATTAATATCCTCTCCAACCAAAATCCCGAACCGAAGACCACCCATAATAAAAATGGATTCTGTTTGGCCTGGAGATAATTCCGTTTCTTCCGGTCCCAACGTCTTTTTTTCGTAAAAATCGACTAAAACTACGGATTGAACGATGGGGGAAGCGGACACCAATTTGTCTTCTTCATTCTTTCTGTAATGGGTTCCTCCGAGTATGACGCCTTTGAATGTTTCTGAAATTTCAAGCAAATGATCTTGGTATTCTTTTTCATGTTTGGCCGCGGCACTGGGAGAATCCGCTTGGAAGAAAAAAGGAAAACTTTCCGGTAAAAGAAGGAAATTAGCCCTGGCAAGAGCTATCTTTCCTATTTCGTCTTTTGTGAATCGCTTGTGAATATTCTTTTGATAAATAGAAATTTTAATGGTTGGCATTCTTAAATTGGGTTTCCTTTGGGGAGGATGTCGTCATCATCATGATCGACATGTTCTAACTCATCAAGGTCTTCGTCTAAAGGATCGGAATCTTCTGAAGAGGAAGAAGTAGGCGGCACAGAAGCAACAGCACCAGGATTAGATGGTACCGCAGACTCCGTTTGGCCTCCTGCCAGACTAGATTCTTCCAGTCCGGGATTTTCGGCTGCATTTTCCTGCACTTCCATTCCGAAAGACTCTTTCATTTGTTCCGGAGTGAGCTCAACAAGACCACCGTATAAATCTCCCGATTCGATTCGATCAAACAAGGCCAATGCAAAACAATATGCTTCCATTACACATTGTTTGATGGGTTTTTTGTTCAACCGTTTGCGGGATTCCATCGCATCAAAAGTGATCACGTCATTCATATTCACAACGATCTCTTTTTTTGATTTCATATCTTTGATGAGGTCTAAAAGGATGTCCCTTGACTTTTGCGCAAATTCTTTGATTCCATTTCGAACTGTTCTGGATTGGCCGGTTCGTTTTTGCTCGATGGTCGTCAATTTTTTGGACGCCTCGATATAATTGGCACCGGGATTTGCCTTGTGTTTTTGCAATTCGCGAATCACATCAAGATAAATTCGATACTGATCCGTAACCGGTCTAGTGGATTCGTAAATATCCAACATCTTTTGACGGTAATCTATTTTTACTCCGTTCAAGTGAACCAATTTCAAATCTATTTTTTTGGTTGTTAATACGAAAGAATACTCATCGTCAAATTCTCTGAAATAAAAATAGGAAAGTAGAACCTTATCCGAATCGGGAACAAATCCGAATTCATTTTTCGGATCGAATTTTTTTCGAAGTTTGGCTATGGAATACATTTGCATAAGCCGAAGCCCGTAAGCTTCTTCTTTGGAAAGAGAAACAGGTTCTTTTTCGTCTTCTTTGGCTTTTTCTTTCTCTTCTTCCTGCTTTTTGGCTTCCTCAGCTTTCGCCTTCGGATCTATTCCGCCGGGAACGTTTTCACCCGCCTTTCTTTGACCTGGTCTGTCTTCCGGAACAATTCCGAGCAATGACTCCATATAACGGGAAACAAGCGGAATGTTTTTGTTTTCCGCCCGAATCACTACTAAGTATAACTTTTCAAAGAATGTATTGAATAATGTATCTATCTCTTGGGAGATTTTTCTTTTTTTGGAAGCATAAATCAATGCAGGTTTATTTTCAATTTTCTGCATTTCATCATAGGCTTGTAAAAATGATTTTTTCAATGTCTCTTGATAAGGATAGAGAATGTACATCTTTTTGAAGAGATTATAGATCGGTGTTTTTACTCTTTCGATTGCAACGGGAGATTCGGGAGCAACTAGAATCGGCTCGGTAATGTCCGTCAACTCAGGACCATTATAAAGTTTCTGACACATCGCGATCAGTTCCACAAGCAACGGATTGATCTTATCCAATTTCGCGGATAACCCTGGTGAGATGGAAGGATTTCCCAAAATCTCAGTAGCGCTGTAATTACACTCAATTAACGCCTGTTTGCCCTTAGTGCTAAACTCGTGCATAAAACCGGGAATCAAATCGCTGGAACCGAAAGCAGTGACCCTTCCCATCCAACATTTCAGTTTCACTGAAAATCGTGCGATAAAACTGGAAATTTCTTTCTCGTATTCAAGTTTAGGATCGACTGAAGGTTTGTTATCGCTACCACCCGAACCGGATTTGGAATCTCTTCCCGATCCGCCACCTGATCTGGATCTGGACTTTCCTTCATCACTGGAACCGCGTGAAACAGTACTTTGGCGGACTTTAGGCTCCGGACGATTGCGCTTGTTCTCTTCCTCTTTCGGATCAGGTTTCTCTTTTAAAACCTCACCCCCAGCGCTCACGAACTTGTTGAACATGTCCTTTCTGGCAGAGTCGTCCAGGCGATTTACGCCAATTGAGCGTTTTGTATTATCGAATTCTGGCATACTTATAATTTCGAACCCTTTACTAGATTAGAGAATTCAATTTCTAACAAAAAGCAATTTTTAATGGATTAATCCCTAAATTCTGGATAAATGGAGACTAGTGGGCCTGCAAACCCGGCCCTGAACCAATCAAAATCGACAAGGCAGATGAAATGGCTGATTATATTCTTTCTGATGAACTCAAAGAGGCGGTTTTAGTTGCAGAAATCACCCAAAGACCTCTTCTTTTAAAAGGAGAGCCGGGCACCGGAAAAACTCTTCTCGCGACTCATGTCGCCGAGTCCAAAAAATTACCTTTTTACAGATGGCATATCAAGTCGACAAGCCTTGCCAAAGAGGGACTCTATTTTTATGACGCAGTCTCCCGATTGAATGATTCCCGTTTTTCCGACGAAGCTACAAAACTAAGGGTTAGGGAAGTGAAAAACTATATCCAACTGGGGGCCTTGGGAGAGGCATTTTCATTTCCTAAAAGATCCGTAGTGCTGATCGATGAGATCGATAAAGCGGATATTGAATTTCCGAACGATCTGCTTTTGGAGTTGGATAAGATGGAATTTTTTATCCCTGAAACCAAAGAACATATAGTCGCAAAAGAAAGACCTCTTGTTATCATCACCTCCAATAACGAAAAGGAACTCCCCGATGCGTTCTTAAGAAGATGTATTTTTCATTATATAGAATTTCCGAATAGGGAAATCATGAAAGAGATAGTAAATTCCCATTTCCCAAAAATTGAAACCGAGTTCCTGGAGAAGGCGTTGGCAATGTTTTATTCCGTTCGAAGGATAGAAAGTTTGCGTAAAAAACCATCTACAAGCGAATTACTGGACTGGATTCAGGTATTACTCCACTCGGGTGAAAAATTGGAATCCAATACTGTTATCCCTTTTGCAGGAACTTTATTCAAGTCGGAAGACGACTATCGGGTTCATTTAAACTAAGTTATGTTTTTAAATTTCTTCTATACTTTGAGAAATGAGTCGGTTGCTTGTTCCATCGGAGAGCTTCTGTCATTTCTCATGTCTTTGCAAAAGCTAACTGATCCTGCCGGATATATTTCCATGGAAACTCTTTACAGGGTAGGTCGTTTGAATTTTGCAAAAGATATAAAGTATTACGACGGTTATGATTTGGCATTTTCCAAAACTTTCGGGGGACTTTCCGAAACAAGGATTCCCTTTAGAGAATCACTTCTGGAATGGCTGGAAGAAAAAGCGGACAGAATTTTATCCTCGGAACAAAAAGATAAAGCCCCGAACATGTCCATCGAGCAGGTGTTAGAAGAATTAAAAAAAAGACTGGAAGAACAAAAAGGCCGCCATGACGGGGGAAACAAATGGGTGGGAACTTCCGGAACTTCTCCTTTCGGAAACTCAGGATTCAATCCGAACGGACTAAGTATCGGTGGGGATATGGAAGGAAAGGGTGCTCGCACAGGAATCAATCTTTGGACGGAAAGAAACTACCGGGCCTATAGGGAAGACGAAATTTTGGATACACGTTCCATCCAAATCGCTTTAAAAGAAATCAGAGTCCTGCAAAAAGAAGGCAGAAAAGAAATTAACATAGATAAGACGGTAAAAAGAACCTGTGAAAACGGGGGTGATATCGAAATCATCGAAGAAAGATCAAGAAAAAATGCATTGAGATTGGTTTTGATCCTCGACATAGGAGGAAGTATGACCCCTCATTCCGATCGGGTGAGTAAACTCTTCAGTGCCAGTAGAAGTTTGTACCACTTCAAAGAAGTTCATAACTTTTTCTTTCACAATATCTTTCATGACCGCTTGTATGAAACGCACGAGTTTAGCAAAAGTATCACTCTGAAACATTTTGAAGAAAGGTTTCGCAAAAACACAAAACTCATATTTGTAGGAGATGCTTATATGGCTCCTTACGAACTGATGAGTGCTCCTTATAATCCGTATTCCTATCATAGAGAATCTCAGGAAGAGAAAAACAGAAAAAGAAAAAGCGGTCTTGATTCCTTGAAAGAGTTGATTGAAAAGTTCCCGGATTCCGTTTGGTTGAATCCGGAACCTAAGAAATTTTGGACGGCACCGACTATTCAGGCAATCGAAGATGTAGTGACAATGTATCCTCTCACCATAGATGGCATTCGCAAATCTGTCAGAAAATTATTGGGTAAATCCTAACGAAGAAAGATCCTTTCTTTCAATTTGGCGATTATAAATGTCGTTAATAAAGATACGATATGGCATCATTTTTAAATTTTTCAAGTTTGGTCATGTTTTTGATCAATTTTGCCACTCTCGTATTTTATTACTCATTTTATCGGTTTCATTTCTATCGTCATTCCGAATCTTATTTACATTATACTGCGATTGCATTTTCCATTTTCAGCGTAGGCATCGCTCTAGCATTACAGTCATTAGTATTATCAATCAATCCTTATCCAGGACATGAATTTAAAGCGATTGTACTTTCCGGAGCAGTGGAAGAATTTGCCAAGCTACTCGGGATTTATCTTTTCTTTCGCAAAAACCAGGATGAATTTACCGTAACTGACGGTATTTTTTACGGATTGGTTTTAGGAGGAGGTTTCGGACTGCTCGAAAATATTCTCTACTTCATCGATTCGGGTCTTTGGTCTCAGGTGCTCAGATCCATTACGGCACTTCCCATTCATATGATCAACGGAGGTCTTATCGGTGCCTTTCTTATGATTTTCCTATTCTCCGGTAATAGAATCTATCGTTTCATAAGACTCTTTATCGGAATCGGTTTTTGTATTTTCATACACGCTCTTTATAATTATTCCTTATTTACCGATTCCGGTATCACATCGATTTTACCGTTTTGTATTTTGGTTTTGTTCTTCATATTAGAGGTAACAATTGCTAAATCAAGAATCTTGTTACCCGGCTCGGTTTTGAAACTCATGAATATGACAGTGGAAGACTATGAAATCTTGAGTAGGCATAACAGACATGAGGGTTGGATTCAAAATGTCCAAAAACATATCCTGAATGAAAATATCAGTTTGTTCCAAATCCCGAACATCCGGGTCAATTTACTGACTGCTTTTTTTTTGGTTCCTTCCATTGTTTCCATTCTTGTGTTGATCTATCATCCGGAGTGGATCACCCGTACGTTTACAGATCTTGAAATCAAAGATTATTTCGCATTGTTTGTAATTTATCCGGCGGTCATCGGGATCATGTTTTTTTTCGGAGGGGTATTGAATCCTTATTTTTTCAGAGATAGGATGCTTGCGGTCCCATTGTTCGGATCAGTGGATTTGAAATGGGAAAACGATGAAGAAAACACTTCTCTGTTTTATATCTATTTAAACCAATTTTATGTCCCTGTTTCCAAAATCTACCCACCTAATACAAGAGTGATATTCGATTTATGGGTAGGGGTGACTTGTTATAAAAATATAAAAGGCAGAATCATTTGGTCCAAAGAAAACATGGAAGGCAACTGCGGAGCTATGTGCGAATTGGATTCAATCGAATGGAAGTATTTGATACATTGGAACCTGATTCGTTCCCGCCAAAATCTAAAGAACCTATTTGTGAGGAAGAGTCAAAATTAAAATCTGGATTCTACTTCGAGAGTGTATTGGATTTGTTCTTTAGAGGCGGCTCCTCCATAACCCCTGTTTTGTGAAATGACTCCTGCTTTTGCGTCAGCCTTCAACCATACGGAACCGGTATTTCCGTCTTTGGATTCCACTTGTCCGATATAAAAATTATCAAATAAAGAATAAGCGAGAACAGCCACTAGTATCCCGCTGTACATTTGAAATCTTTGATTGTGAAAATCATATCTATCAGTTGAGAGGACATTACTCACGACATACACTCTACCGTCGGAACCGGGAATAAATTCCTGGCTTCCATTGATAGCCTGGACAGATTGATTGTATTCATAAATCATTCCCAAGGCGGATAGTGCTGCCGTTCCGAAAATCAAAGTGGATTTGCCGTATTTTTTTTCCGTAAAAGGTTTGTACCCCGGAATCAGCTTCACCGAATTGGTGGTTAAAAATTCCTTCACCTTGTTTTTTTTAGGAATGGAAAAAGTTTCAAAATTTTCCAATTCGACAATCACTGTCTTTTTGTCTTTCTCGTTTGATATCAATTCCAATCGATTTTCTTTAAAGGATTTCAAGCCGGCAAACCCGCTGAAGTTTTTGGATTTCCAGAATCCGGATGTACCCTGTTCCAAAAACCTGATGATCTCTTGGCCCGGAACATTTCTGATATTCAATGATTCAATCAAAGGAACCGGAAGTGATTCCAATTGAAGAGGGCTTTCCTGGTAGGAGAAGGAAATTTTTTCGGAATTTAATTTATGAAGAAATAGGTCGCATCTTTCCTTTCCCCATGGCTTTGTTTCCATACAGAAAGGAATTCCGTCATAGCCGACTTCCACTCCAATGACTTCCTGAAGAGGATATTTACTTACTTTGCCTTCTTCTTGCCATTCCAACTGAGTAGTTGTAACAGTGAGCACACGTCCGTTTCTTATCTCACCTGATTTCAGCTTCAATTTATCAGCGAAAGAAGGTAAAACCGATAAAAGAAAAAGAAGAGAGAATACTATACCCTTGTTGTTTTTTCGGGAAGAATGAATGTTCGGAATGCCTGTCAAAGTTGCTTTTCTCTATTTTATGATAGATTTATCTATCTGAATTATCGACAATATCAATAGCCGCCGTGACGAAAAGTAAAATCAAAACTACGAATTCTCTCCGATTTAAAATCGGTCTATTCTATTCACTTTTAGCCCTTCTCAATATCATTTTTTTCACAGTGATGATATTCGAAAACCAATCTGATTTGCTTTTGAAAAATTTCCAATTTCAGTCTGAAAATTTGGCAAATACGATACTCGCCGATCTGCAAAATATCGGAATTACAGAAGAAAGAGACGAAGTATTTGAAGTTTTTCGTAAAACTTTAAAGTTATACGATATAGAAAAATTCCTTATTTTCCAGCAAGACGGTAGGGTATGGCTGCAGGAACCTTTTTCAAACGAATCAACTTCACAGGTGTCGGAATTCTTACTTCGGAAATCTAAAGAAGTGTCGGCAGACAAAGACGGAAGTTTGTTTAAATCACGATACAATTTGGATTTAAATGAGAAGGATTTCACCGTTGACTTTTTACTTCCCATCCATTCCAAAACCGGGGAAGAGATTTTCCTATTCACACATTTCAATATTGCTTCCATCCAGGAAAGATTGAAACAGCTCTACATCCAAGTGGCCTACGCGGTTGTCTGGGGTGTGGTATTCCATTTGATCTTTGCCATATTGGTCTATCGTGCGATTTTCAGAAGGGTGGATATCCTGGATTCCGCTTCTAAAAAAATGGCGATGGGAGAGTTGAAAACCAGGATAGAATGGAATTTTAAAAACGAAGACGAGTTGGACAATTTGGGCCGTTCCTTCAACGGAATGGCGGAAGAAATCGAAACCAAGGTCAATACGATTACCAAACTGAACGATGAAATCGGCCAGGAGCTTCAGATCGGAAAAGAAGTTCAGGAACTGTTTTTACCGTCTAACAAAAAATACAAAAAGTTCAAAATCGGAAAACTTTACAGACCGATGCGCGAAGTATCGGGAGATATTTATCAATACTTTCATTTTGAAGAAGAAAAAGATAGTAGCGAATCCTATTGTTTTTTTCTAGCTGATGCTTCCGGACACGGGGTTTCCGCTGCATTAGTAACAGTTGTTATGGCGATGTCGCTTCAATCCATTGTTAAGGAAAATCATTCTCCCATACATGCGATCAATAGTCTGGGCGAGGTCATCGCAAACAGACTGCAGGCGTCTTTCTTTGCGACGGGAGTATTTGTGGTTTTTAACGAACCGGGCAAAGTGAAATTTGTAAATGCCGGTCACAATGCTCCTTTTATCATCAGACCATCAACCAAAGAAGTCAGGTACATCGACAGTTCCGGACCTCCGTTGGGAATGGGAGACGATATCCAATACTCTTTGGATGAGTTTTCGGTCGAGCCCGGAGACAAAATCATACTTTATACCGACGGTGTGGTCGAAACTCCGGTCAAAGAAGGCGGACTTTTCGGTTTGGAAAGATTCGTTGAAATCGTCTTAAATCATATAGACGATTCCAATTCGGAGATTGTGGAAAAAGCGATGGAAGAATTGGAGCTGGCTCACGAAGAATACAAAGACGACGTGACTATGATTATCATTGAAGTACCGGAATGAGAAAATTTCTTTTTTTCCTAATCTTTATCCTATTATTCGGATTTTTCGGACTCGCATCACAATCGATAGTTGGTGTGAAGCTCCAGGAACTTAGATTCGGAATTCTCAGAGACCAGTTGATGAATTATGAGTTATCTTCCCAAACTTTGCGGGAGAGGCTCAAACAAATGTTCCTTTCCAAAGATGATTATCTCCAGGAAGTAAAAGTGAATATCCTCGAATCCGGGATTATGAACTCGGAAACAAAGGGTTTGGAATTGGAGATGAGCTGGAGGGATAAGTTCGGCCTTGCTGTGATCAATGCGGTTCGAGCTTTGAATTTTAAACCCTTTTTGGAACTGGAAGAACAACAGAAAACGATCATCAGGTTGCAATTTGCCTTTTATATGGAAAGAACCCGCAAGTTTTCCATATCCAGCAAAAAGTATGAAGAGCTGGAGGAGATTCTGGAAGGATCTCTTGCTGACGAGCTGGCATTTACATTACTTCACAACGGATATTGTTTGGTAATGATGGGAGAAAGGGAAAGAGCCTACGTTAAACTAAAGAAAGCAATCGACATCTTTCCCGGAACCCATTATGCCGAAAATGCGGAACTACTTATCAGTTTTTTACAGGAAGGTGATAAGAGAAAATTGGATTTGAAAACTTCCAATAAAAAACCGGAAGAACTGGCTTATTCCCTTTTTCAAGCGGGAGATTATGAAGAAACCTTGAAAACCCTCGAGTCTCTTCCTAAACTCACCAATGACCAATCCTATATCAAAGCCCGTTCCATGGAAGAATTGGGCAAAACTTCCAATGCGGTGAAGGAATACATCCAACTTGTTAAACAAAAAGACAATAAGGAAGTTGCAATTCGCGCCAACAGACGACTCCTTCTCATCGGAAATTTTTACCAGGAAAACAAATCCCTGGTTGAATTCAGTAAGGGCGAAGCGGAAAAGTTAGGCGATGATAAGGCTGCGAAACAAATTGAAGAGGGTAAATCCTTAGTCTTAAAACCTATCATTATAGAAAAAATCCTAAAAGCGGAAACCGGAAAAACAGGCACGGAAGAGGCCAAAGAGCTGGCGGAAATCAAGGAAAACCTAAAAGACTCGTTGGAAGAATCCAAAGTTGAAACAAAAAAACTACTCACCGTAGTAGAGGAAGAAAAAATCCCTATTCTGAAAGAAGAACTTCCCATAGAAGAAAAAAAAGAAGAGAAACAACCTGTCGAAGTAGTCAAGGTTGAAAAAAGAAAAATCCCGAATGTCGCCGTTGTAAGACCAGAAGAAAAAGGAAAACTGCAAGTTCGCCTAACGGATGGTAGAGTGATTGCTTGCGATTCTCTTCGCACGAACGGCAAAATCGCCAGTTTGAAATTAGGGGATTTCAGCTTGGAACTTCCGATTGAATTGATCAGCTCGGTTTTGACAACTGTTCCGAAGGGAGACAAAGGCCTTCTAGTGGAAGAAAAAGGAGGGAAATCTACGATATTTGACAAACTGGAGAGGAATAAAGAGGGGGAGTGGTTTAGCTCAAAGAAACTGGAAACCAAAATCCAAGACTCGGAGCTAAAGGAAGTGAAAGTAAACTAAGAAGGCTTAAGGAAGGTCGCCTTCTCCATTCAAAATAGTAAAAAACTTATCCAAACTGGACAATTTCAAAATCACCATAACGTCTTGGCTGACATTGAGTAGGAAAAAAGTTCCTTCTTCTGATTTAAGCTTTTTTTGTAGATTTGCAAGAAGCGCAATACCGGAAGAATCCAACAATTTGATATTCACCATATCAATGGCAACTGACTCTGCGCCATCATCTATGATTTTATGAAGCTCTTTTTTAAGCGCTGGGGCTGAATAAATATCGAGGGAACCTTCTAAAGTAACGACTGTATGATTTTTAACTTGTTTTGTTGTGAAATTCATTGAACTTCCTGCTAGCTTTATTAGTCTCGTCAACCATCCTAAATTTGTAAAGACTTTTTGTACGAAACCGCAAGGAGATGGCTCACCTTTCGAGATTAGGTATTTGACTAAGTTTTTAATTTCTTTAGAATTTCAGTGAGAGCTTGGTTATAACCATCAAACCCTCCCTTATCATAATCGTTCAAATCACGATAATCCAAGTGAGCGATATCCTGGAGCATTCTTTTCAGTTCATTTTCCAGATAAGCTTTCTTCAGATAGATTGAATCAAAAGATTTCGGGTGCACGGTATATTAGATGTAAATTTTCAAAAAATCAAAACGTTTTCCAGTAGAATTTTAATCTTAAGGTTGATTCTAATCGATAAATTTTATCTTATTAGGATATGGGAAGCCCACTCAGTCTGCTCGTTGTCGAGTCAGACACTCAAGAAGTATACCGGCTGATTCGAGAGATCAAAACACACGGCTTTTCCCCACTTTACCAGGTAGTCTCATCTTGGAAGGATTGGGAGGAGAGGGTGGTCGAAGAAGACTGGGATGCCATAGTCTGTAGCATGGATTGGCAGGACGGAAAAACGGCTCAGGATCTGCTAGCCGACCTTAGACAAAAAAACCTGGATATTCCTTTCATTGTAGTCGCGAAAGACAGTGTGTTGAACAACGCACTTCAGGTTATGCGAGCGGGAGCCGCCGATATCATAGAACATTCCAGTTTGTTTCGACTCCCTCTGGTCTTGGAAAGAGAAAGAAGAGAGCTTGTTTACAGACGGGAAAAAGAAATCACAACGAACTATCTAGGCGAGTCTTTACGGGAAATTCAATTCCAAAAATTCGCACTGGATCAAGCGACGATCGTTTCTATAACAGATGCAAGCGGAATCATCACTTATGTGAATGAAAAATTTTCCTCAGTATCGGGTTATCATAAAGAGGAACTGATCGGCCAGTCCCATCGGATTCTAAAGTCGGATGATAAAACTTTGGAAGAATGGAAAGAGATGTGGGAGGTGATTCAAAAAGGCAAAGTATGGAGAGGGGAAATCAGAAATATCAAAAAGGACGGTAACTTCTTTTGGGTAGATACTACAATTGTGCCTTTTTCCGCCCCGGACGGATCCATCTTTCAATACATTGCCATTCATCATGATATCACGAACCGTAAACTCGCGGAAGACCAACTAACGCACGATGCATTCTATGATAGCCTGACTGGTTTGCCCAACAGAGCTCTCTTTTTGGCCAGAATCGAACAAAGAATTTCCGAATACAATTTAAACTCGAAAGGATTTCCTATAGTTGTTTCCGTAAATATAGATAATTTCAAACGGATCAACAACTCCTTGGGAAACGAATCCGGCGATGATATTCTTCGTATCTATGCGAAAAGAATAGTATCCGTCTCCGGGGGTAATGCAACAGTCACAAGGCTCGGCGCGGATACGTTTGCCGTACTTGTTGTGGATTTTCTATCATTGAATGAAGCAAATGATTTTGCAAATAAGCTCTTGGACTATCTGAAGGAAATCATTCCTTATAACGGGTATGAGATTTATCTGACGGCTTCTTCCGGGATTGCCGCATTCGGTATGGCTGGAAAAGAAGCGGAAGAAATTTTGAAGAATGCGGAAATTGCAATGTTTCATTCCAAAGAAAGTAAAATCGGAACCGTTTCCAACTTTTCCCAAACTATGCAGGAAAAAATCCATTACCAATTGGAGATACAAAACGATTTAAAAAAAGCGATCGAAAGAAATGAATTTGTAGTTTATTACCAACCGATTTACGATTTGAAAGAAAAAGAAATTGGGCATTGGGAAGCATTGGTTCGTTGGAAACATCCCAAAAAAGGGCTGGTTCCTCCCGTTGATTTCATTCCGATGGCGGAAGATTCGGGCCTCATCGTCCCTCTCACCAAATACGTATTAGACGACTCATGTTTATTCGTAAATGAAGTTTCATTTGTGACGGAAAAAGTTTCGGTCGCGATCAATCTATCGGCGGAAGTTTTCCAGCATCAGAATATATTCCATTGGATCGTGGATGTTCATAATAAAACGGGAATTCCATTCACTTCTTTGCAAGTGGAAATAACCGAAAGTCTTGCAATGAAAAATATGAACGAAACCATACCCATCCTTTCTAATCTGAGGGATTTGGGAGTGAAAATCGCTTTGGATGATTTTGGAACCGGATTTTCTTCCCTTTCTTATTTGGAAAAACTTCCACTTTCCACAGTAAAAATGGATAAATCGTTTTTGAATAATGTCGTCCCGGGCTCCAAGGAGGCATTACTGTTGATTTCCATCATTCATATGGCGCATGATTTGGGATTGAAAGTAATTGCGGAAGGAGTGGAAGACAAAATCCAATTTGATTTACTTGCGGATTATAAATGCGATATGATACAAGGGTATTTGATTGCAAAGCCGATGGCATTGCAAGAAGCCAAAGAATTCGTGAAAGACTTTAAACCCATATAGGCTGAATTAAAAAACAAAATAAAGAAGAGAGAGTATGAACTATAAAAACCTATTTTATTCCGCTACGGTTATTTTCGCACTAAGTTGCCAAACTTCGCCGACAGGCAGAAAACAACTGTTACTCGTTAAGGACCCCGATATGAACACGATGGGAGTTCAAGCATTTGAAGAAATGAAAAAGAAAACTCCCATCGATACGGGAGAGGCCGTCAATCGTTACGTGAATTGCATCGTTAATGCGGAATTGCAGGTGACTGAAGACGACACCGGTGTGGAATCCTGGGAAGTGGTTGTTTTTCGGGACAGCACTCCGAATGCATTCGCGTTACCTGGTGGAAAAATAGGTGTGCACACTGGTATTTTGCCAGTGGCAAAAACGGCCGACCAGTTAGCAGCTGTTTTAGGACATGAAATCGGTCACGTGATCGCAAGGCACGGGAATGAAAGAGTTTCTCAAAACCAAATCGCCGGCGGGGCGCAATCCATTGTGAAAGCATTGGGAAAAGACCAGGCGGCGGGAGTACTTGGAGCGGGGATGCAGTATGGTGTTCTGTTACCGTTTTCAAGAACGCATGAATCCGAAGCTGATATCATTGGACTCGATATCATGTCAAAATCGGGTTTTGATCCGAAAGAAAGCGTTACCTTATGGAAGAATATGAGCGCACTGGGAGGAAGTAAAACAAACGAATTTCTTTCCACTCATCCTTCCGATGAAACGAGAATCAAACAGCTGAATGAAAAAATGTCCGAGTCTTTGCAGAAATACCAGATAGCAAAGTCGAGTGGAAAACAACCGAATTGTAAATTGTAAAAGATGAAATCACCTTTCCCGAGAATCTTCGGGAAAGGGCCTAAGGGATCTTAGTTTATTCGCAAAGAAGTTTTCTTGCTTGTACTTTGCAATTGCGAGGCTTTCCGTCCTCGATCAGAGTTCCAGTTCCTTCCATCCCATCGTTGGTAAAATCACCATTCAACGATTTGCCATCTTTGAAATTGTAAGTTCCTTTTCCGTTGATGCCTCCGTCTTTGAATTCTCCGACGTATTTGTCTCCGTTTTTGAATTGGTATTCTCCGGGACCTGATCTTTTGTCTTCTTTGTAAATGCCAGAGAATTTTTCTCCGTCGGTATAAACAAAATTACCTTGTCCTTCTCGTTGGTCGTTTTTGAAAGAACCTTGGTAAATATCACCGTTCTCGTAGATGTATTTTCCGATTCCGTTGACGCAATCTCCTTCCACACAGCCGAACTTCTTTTCATTCGAGTCTTGTTTGTTTGGATCTTGTACATCTATGTTTTCAACACTTCGGTTGGATTGTTCCGTGCCTTCTTTGTTTGCCTCTCCCTCTTTGGGAGTAGAAGAACAAGAAATGAAATAAAAAAAAGAACCGAAAATAAGTAGTGATAATGTCCTCTTCCAAGAGAGTGATTTCATGAAAACCTCCGAACTATCCAATATTGGACTTAAAAAAAAATAGAAAATCAATTCAAAAAGTAATTTTGAATGTCCTGAAATCGGCCTTGTTTTTGTATATTTTCCGACTTGATTGCATCGGAAGATTTATCGTATTCTCTTGTTTCGACCAATTCATCCAAGTTTTCCAATTCGGATAAAAATCGCGTAACAGATTGAAATTGAATGTTTTTTTTCTCCAACTGAAGAGGGGCGGTAAGATAAAGCTCTTCTTTGGCGCGAGTGATTCCCACATAGAACAGCCTTCTTTCTTCTTCCAAATCCTCCACAGTACGAATCCAATTCGAAGGAAGTTGGCCCTCCAGTAGATGCACAAAATATACGATTTTCCATTCCAATCCTTTCGCGGAATGAACCGTACTAACCGTAACATATCCCTCTTCTTCGCGATCTTTGTCCGGAGAATCTAACAAAGATTCCGTTGTCTCCAGACTTAGGAAACCCAAATAATCGGAAAGCTCGGAATATTCTTTGGTGAGTAAATGCAAAGATTCCAAATCATCAGATCTTTTTTTGGCATCATCGTAAATTTGTTCCAAGAGGGGAAGGTAGTATTCCAAAATACTTTCCAACGCTTTCGAAGGAGAAATAGGTCCGTCTTTACCGATCCCGTGCAAAAGATCCAATAATTTTGAAATATTCGATTTTGCTTCGTTTTGAAAACCGATCCAAAAGGATTCTTCTTTCCAGAAAAGATTTTCCAATTCAAGAGAATCCTTTTGTAAAAGACTTAAAAACAGACTGGTTTGTTTGGGACCGACTCCGGGCTCAAGATTCAAGATACGATTCCAGGAAAGCCAGTCTTTCGCATTGACCAGAATTTTCAGATAAGAAATCACATCTTTGATATGGGATTGTTCCAAAAACTTTCTACCGCCAAACTTACGATAGGGAATACCCTTATGATTCAACTCAAGTTCGATCAAGTTAGCATGCCATCCGGAACGAACCAATATGGAAATATCCTTAAACGCGATTCCTGATTCATTTTGTTCCAGAATCTTTTCAGAGATGAAAGTCGCTTCCTTTTCCGCTGTAGTCAATTTCATAAAAACAGGTTTTTTAGAAGTGGTTTTTTTGTTCGTATAAAGGTTCTTATCGTATTTTTCAACAAACTTGGATAAGGCGGAATTCGCCAGATGTAAAATAGGGGAGGAGCTTCTGTAATTTTCTTCCAAAGTGATTTTTTTGGTATTCGGGAATATTTTCGGAAAATCGAGGATATTGCGGACGTTCGCCCCTCTGAATCCGTAGATACATTGGGCATCATCACCTACAACCATTATGTTTTCGTGGATGCTTGCGAGCAAACAGGCAATATGTGCCTGAATCTTGTTTGTGTCCTGGTATTCATCTACAAGAACATGTTTGTATACGCCGGATAGATACTTTCGAATATTCTCATTTTCTACCAAAATTTGTTTCGTAAGTCCTAATAAATCGTCGAAATCCACCGACTGGTTTTGTATTTTCAGGGATTCGTATTTTTCTTTGATTGTTTGGATCTCTTTGATTTGCGATAAGAATTGGGCATAATCCTTCGTTAGAATTTTTTCTATAGAAGTTTGATTGTTGAAGGAAGAAGAAAATATTTCATGAAGCGTTTCTTTTTTAGGAAAACGTTTTGTCTGTTTTTGCATTAAAACGGAATCGCGAGCCATGCCTGTTAGTTGGATGGCATCCTCTTCGTCAAGAATCGAAAAATTCGGTGAATGTCCCAGTACCTGAATGTATTTTCTGAGGAAAAGATGGCAAAATGAATGAAAAGTTCCTCCCGTCACCGAATTCATCCGGGTGTCGAGCAAAGCCGAGGCTCTCTGCAACATCTCCTTTGCAGCTCGCCTTGTGAATGTTAGAAGCAATAAGGATCTGGGGTCTTCTCCCGAATTGACCAAATGAAGAAGACGATGCACCAAAGTATTTGTTTTGCCGGTTCCCGCTCCTGCAATGACTAGTACGGGTGAACCGGTCCAAAGAACCGCTTCTTTTTGAGCGGAATTCAATGTGGTCTCTTTTTTCACTGGTATCATGTTTTTATTTTTGATTCGATTGACAAACTAGAAAAATCGGACCTAGATAAAATGCTCCCCTTAATTCTATGGTAACCGACGTAGTTTCCCAAACATCCCCCAAGAGGGTTCTCGTTGTTGAAGACGAACGGATTATTGCCATCAATATCTGTTCTACTCTCAAACAATTCGGTTATTCATCCGAATACGTATCGGAAGGTCAAGCGGCAATCGACTGCGTAGACAACCAATTATTTGATCTGGTTCTCATGGATATCATGTTAAATGGTGAAATGGACGGAATCGAAGCCGCAAAGATCATCAAAAGAAGAAAAGATCTTCCCATTATCTATCTGACAGCCTACTCCGACGATTCCACTTTGGACCGGGCCAAATCCACGGAACCTTTCGGATACCTCATAAAACCGTTTAACAGCCGTGATCTGTATATATCTGTGGAAATGGCGATTTACAAATCGCGTATTCAAAAACAGCTGAAAGATTTTCAAAATAAATTATCCGAAACGCAAAAATGGGAAACAATCGGACTCGTTGCCGCGAGTATTTCCCACGATATCAACAATCCTCTCACTTCTATTTTAAATCTCGCAGAACTGGTAGCAAAAGAAGCTTCCCAAATCGGAAAACAATCCATTAGGGAACATGCGAAAAAGATAAGCAGTGAATCGGAGCGAATCGCAAAGATTATAAAAAATCTAGTTTCTTATTCCCAAACAACTTCCACTTTGCTCACTTATTCCGATCTTTATCAAATTATGTTGGAGACCAGATCCTTTTTGCATCAATATTTTTTAAAAGAAGGAATCCAGTGCGAAATCGAATCGGAAAAACTTCCTCTTTATTTTTGCCAAAGCCAAAAAATCAAACAAGTATTTTTGAATCTACTGCAAGATGCCCGCGGAAGAGTGTTGAACAATACCGACACAACTGACAGAAAAATATCGATCCAACTTCAATCGGAAGAAACCACCGATGAAAAAAGTATAAAAATTCAAATCATTGATAATGGGAAAATAGATCCGTCCAAACTTGCCCCCAGCCAAAATAGTTTGGACATCACACAGAATCTGATTGAAGAACATAAAGGAAAATTAGAGAGGACGGAACTTGCGGACGGTGGGATTTGGATGATCACTTTCCCGATTTCTGAAAAAAACTAATTCAAGGAACTCTGGATTTGATTCCTTCCCTTATTTTTTCATTACCCTCTTTCGGATCGGAGCTTTCCGTAGTATTATCACCTTCTTCATAAATGGATTCCAGGAAAGCCTCGATTCTCGCAGAATGAATCAACCAATGATCTTCGCAAAGCAGGCGTTCTATATTCTTTTTAAAGTCCCTGAAATAAAACTCAGTCAACTCTAGATTCCCTGAGTAATCAAATAAGATGGCAAGACAAATCCGATATAGAATTTCATTCCTAAGTCCCAGATCGGAATCGGATCTCAGGTCTTCCCATTTTAACTGATTATTTATTAAAATAGGTCGTTTGTTTTTCCCTTCGTGAACATAAACATGGTAATTGACCGTTCCAGGAATTCTTTCCCCTGAATATGTTTTGAGCATGAAAACTCTCCCGAAAGTCTCGGACTTTTGCATGAAAATTATGTCCGTTTTGAGTCCGGATGCAAACCCTTTTCTGGAAATTTTGTCAAATTTATCAGACTCATTTTATTGGTTTTCACCGGCAGAAAAGTTGCGGATTTGCTTTTCCCATTGATTTTTTGGCAAGAGTTGAAATCGTCGTTCTATACTTCCAAAGCATTCTTTCCTCGTGCGCCAATACCTACTTATTTTCTTTTTGATCTTGGGATTTATTCACTCACCTCAATTGCATTCGCAAGATACGGAGGGATTAAAGCTATTATTTCCCGATTTTGCAGGTCCCAAAAACAATCCTCAGGAAGAAGAAAGAAAGGCAACCGCCCAATCCATTCAACGGAATTTGGTTCAAAAATCAGTCGATACAATGACGGACAGAGAAGTGGATGACACTCTCCGCAATCTCGGCTTAAACAACCAAGGAACCATTTATATAAAAAGAGAACGTTTGCGGGAAGCTTTGGTTCCTCCGCTCGCACCCGAAATCACACAGGAAAGTATTTTAGGTGCGCAAAAGAAAAAAGAATCTCCTATCCAAATTCAAAATGCTGCAGAAGGACAACTTCTCAATATCGATAAAACCCAAGGCGGGGTACTTGTTCTGCGGGGAAAGGTAAAGCTCAAGATTCGGGATGGGGAATTGGAAGCAGACTCCGTATCCATCGACTCTTCCCGGCAGGAAATTTATGCGGAAGGCGGAGTAGAATACAGAGATGGTCAGGCAAAAGTAAACGGAGAAAGATTTTTATACGACATCAAATTGAACCAAGGTGTTGTTTATAATTCGAAACTTAGCGTTTACCCTTCGTTTTTCATCGGACAAAAGCTCAAACGATTGGATGAGAAACGTTATCTTTTGGAAATGGGATACTTTACCGCTTGTAATGCGGAGCTTCCTCACGAATCCTTTCAGGCAAAAAAAATCATGATCCATGACGACAAATCCGTTGTGGCATATATGGTCACTTACAAGGTCGGGGGAACACCGATGTTCTTTCTTCCCTTTTTGTACAATTCGCAATCAGGAAACGGATGGATGGTACAAACGGGTAAAAACAATACTCAAGGCTGGTTTATGCAGAACAGCTACCAGTGGTCCGATCCTTATCCTAATTCCATATTCCTGGCAAACGGTTATAAATTCCGCTTCGATCTTTATGAAAAAACGGGGCAAGCCGTCAATCTTGAACTCTGGAAAGTATCACCTAACTTAAACTATAACATCAACGTAGGTTACGCCAATTATAAAAAGAACACAATTACAAGCGTGTATGAAGACAGATTCAAAAACTTAGGAATCGGAAATGCCGCAGTTACAAACACTGTGGATCGAGGAGAACAATTTCCAAACTTGGGACTGCCTTATCGGAATACTGGGGTGGATTACGATCCTTGGTGGAAGGGGGAATTCAGAATCAATGCAAAATCAAATGACTTCAATAAAGACGTAACTAAAAACTTACAACTGGTCTACGAAAACTATAGCAATTACAGATACAATTATGAATTCGGAAACCGATATGAACCTTCCAATTCGATTCAATCTCTTTTTACGCAAAGGGATGTAAGATATGGAAATATACGAAACCTGCTCAACTGGAGTTTGAATTATACTGAAAACCGGGGTGATTTGAGCGTTCATATGGGTCTTAGCAGGACTATGCTCTACCAACTGCAGGCTAACAAGTATTTTGCTGCTCAAGACGGTCTCCCCAGCGTTACCATTCGAAATTCAACCCAAGTGGGAACGACTCCGTATTGGAACAGTCCTATTTATTGGGACTTGACTTTTCAAACCAATATCAATCGCCTTTACGGAGCGCCGACTCAATCGAAAATTCCTTATACAAATACCACAGACATCAACGGACAATACAAAGACTACGTCCTTAGAACCCAAACGATGGTACTTGGGGAAACGGGATTCAGATCTCCCATCGCTTTAGGGACTTACGCATCGTTTACACCTTCCATCTACGCGGGAGCACAGAAACAAACCGTTGAATTTCCGGGAAGCGGAACAGATTCCAATAGTCCCGATATACAAACGAATAAAGCATATGCAAATATATTAAAGCAGCAATCCTATCAATATGTTCGCCAGGCACATACTGCAAGATTCGGTATTCCTGAAATCTTTTTCAGTACAACTTACAGAAAGCTGGACGCACCGAAAGCGGAATTGAAAGACCCTGTTCTGGGAACGGTCCGTCAACACGAAGCGGAATTCGCTTTGGAAAGTTATGCTCTCAGCGATTGGGATGTATCTCTTAGAACGATCCGCGATTTAAGAAACATTTCCGCGGAATACAATCCCGGAATCGCAAACACACAAAGATGGTATTATACGGTTATGAGAATCGGAGGATTCATCGACTTTGTTGACGGATTCAAAACAAGAAGGCCGAGTTTATTGGAACGCAAAAGAAATTTCTATTCGGGGATATTTATCAATAACGATTATGTTCATCATACTCCTCAAAACCGTCCTCTTTCCAATAACTTAACACTGTCTTATAAAATGGGGGGATTTTCCTGGCCTATCATTCGTGCCTTTCGGAGTCTGGAAGTGGGTTCCACCTGGTATCATGTGTATAAAGACAATTATTTGGACAGTTATCGTTTTTTCTTTCGTACGGACACAAAACTCACCAGATATGCGGGTATAGAGTTGGAACTTGATTCTCGTGTAACAGAACCATGGCGACTGACAGCACTTGCACAAGGCCAGTTTTACGCACTTTCCACAACTCCGGAACTTTATACTTCTCAAACAGGAACTAATTACGACCAAACGACGATTTGGGAAGATACGGCTGCCGGAACAGGACTGCAAGGCCAAGACAAAAGACAAAAGGCAGTTTTCAATATAAACAGATTTATGATGACCTTCAAATTGGATCTTCATAACTGGGAATACAGACTTGGTTACAGTATGAATTTGCGCGCATTACCCGGAGGTCTCAGCGGAAACAACCAGTTGACGTTTTACGATCAATCGGTTTATTTTTCAGTCAACCTGACGAACTTCAGTTTCGGAGAATCCGCACCTTCCACTGCGACAAGGATAAGATTGTATAGATTCAGAAAACGACCGTTGGATGGTACAACGGCCGGAGTTTCCTCGGAGTCGCAATAATGCTGAAAGAAAGAAGCCAATCCTTCAAACTCTTGTTTTTATTTACCGATCTGTTCATTGCAGGATTCAGTTTCGGGATTTCATTTTTTATCCGCTATTATCTTTTGGATGATTCCGAATTCCAAAGGCAAGTGATCGATGAAACCAGCTATTTGATTCTAGCGATCGTACTTGCTATCACTCAAGTCATTGCATTCTTATCCATCGATTTGTATCATCCGAGAAGAGGACTATCCTTCACCGATGAATTTTTCGGAATCGTTTCAGGAGTAGGACTGAATTTAGTCTTGGTATTGGCTCTATTGTTCTTTATCCGCGGAGAAAGTTTTTCAAGACTTGTGATCACCTATTTTGCGCTAGGTGCGATTATCAGTATCAGTCTTGCTCATTTGGTACTGCGCGGGATATTAAGAGTACTCAGAAAAAAAGGGTATAATTTACGTTCCGTGATTGTGATAGGGACGGGAAAATCCGCTAAAAATTTCGCCGATTCGATTCAAAAACATTCCATTTACGGATATGTAGTCAAAGGACTTTTTACCGGAAAAGTTTCTTTGAACATAGGTGAATCCAAATATCAAATCCTGGGAAATGTAAAAAAACTCGAAGACTATGTAAAATCAAATGAAGTGGATTTGATCGTTTATGCATTTTCCCATGAAGAAGGGGATTATCTGAAAGAAGTCATCGATACTTCCGATTATTACGGGATCGACTTGAAAGTAATTCCGAGTTACGAAGAAATCATCACCGCAAAAGGTAGAACGGAAATCATCGATGGGATTCCTATTATCTCCATACGAAACATTCCTCTTCGATTGGGATACAATCGCGTGATCAAAAGAAGTTTCGATATCGCGTTCTCTCTGTTATTTATCATACTTTTCAGTCCTTTTTATCTAATCATCAGTATTTTGGTAAAACTAAGCAGCCCCGGACCCGTCTTTTACAAACAAGAACGTATCGGATTGGACAATCGGATATTCGGAATGATGAAATTCAGATCCATGATCGTTCAAAAAAAATCGGATTCGGATACTCTCTGGACTACAAAAGACGATCCTAGGGTTACCCGAATCGGAGCCATTTTACGAAAACTATCGTTAGATGAAACACCTCAATTTTTCAACGTATTATTCGGAGATATGTCCGTAGTTGGCCCCAGACCGGAACGACCATTTTATGTTGAAAAATTTCAAACGGAACATCACCAATATATGAGAAGGCATGCCGCGAAAGCTGGGATTACCGGTTGGGCGCAAGTCCAAGGTTTGCGCGGAGACACCTCCATTGAAAAACGGATTGAAGCAGATATTTATTATATAGAAAACTGGAGTTTGATATTCGATATTAAAATTATCATACTCACTCCATGGAAAGCGGTTGTTGATAGAAATGCATACTAAAGGAAAAAGATTATGGATGAAAAACAGTTAAGGGCAATTGCGGGACTTTCAAAACTCAATATCAACGACAACGAGATTGAAGGAATGTTAGGTGATTTTTCCAGAATCGTAAAATATGTGGATGAAATAAAAAACCTGGATACATCATCCGTCGGTGACGATGAAATCTACGGTCAAACGATGCAAGTTTTAAGAAAGGACATAGCGGAAAATGCTCTTCGTCGGGAAGATCTGGCGAAAATCGCCCCTTCGTATGAAAACGGTTATGTTGTTGTTCCTCAGGTGATCGAAACATGAAAGAACTATTCAAATTATCCTATTCAAAAATCAAAGAAGGCCTCGGAAAAGGAGACTTTTCCTCAGTTGACTTGGTGAATTCCTATTACGATCGGATCGATGAAACTCAATCAAAAATCAAAGCATTTTTGGAAACAAACCGGGAAAAAGCAACTAACCAGGCAAAGGTGAGTGACGAAAGAAGAAAATCGGGAAAAACAGTTTCAGAATTCGACGGAATTCCTATCGCAATCAAAGACAATATCTGTGTATCGGGAGAGATCACTTCCTGTTCTTCAAAGATATTGGAAAACTTCAGATCCCCTTATGATGCAACGGTAATTTCGAGATTAAAAGACAAAGGTTTTATATTTTTACCCAGAACCAATATGGATGAATTTGCCATGGGTTCTTCTACGGAAAACAGTGCATTTCAAACCACCACCAATCCTTTCGATACAACGAGAATTCCCGGAGGATCTAGCGGTGGTTCGGCGGCGGCGGTTTCTGCAGGAATGGTTCCCATTGCCTTAGGTTCGGATACAGGCGGATCGATCCGCCAACCAGCATCCCTTTGCGGAATCTGGGGGCTGAAACCTACCTATGGACGCATTTCAAGATACGGTCTCGTTGCTTATGCTTCCAGCCTGGATCAAATCGGTCCTTTTTCGAATGACATCCAAGGAGTTGTGGATTTGTTTTCGGTTTTGAACGGAAGGGACGAAAGAGACCAAACAACCGTTATCGGAAAACAGTTTTCAAGTGCCAATGTAAAACAAAAATCCTGGAAAGGAGTGAAAGTCGGTGTAATGTCTACAAAGAATGCATCCGATTGGTCTCCCAGCGTTCTCAAAAAATACGAAGATATGAAGAAGAATCTGGAAAAAGAAGGAGCAATCCTGAAGGAATTGGATTTTTCCGTATTCAGTTACTCGATTCCCATCTATTATCTGATAGCAACTGCGGAATGTTCCTCCAACTTATCCAGGTTTGACGGAATCAGATACGGCCTCCGAGTGGAAGGAAGTAGTGGTAAATTGGAGGATTTGTATGTGGAATCCAGATCCAAAGGATTCGGAGATGAAGTAAAAAGGAGAATTCTGCTCGGAACATTTTCTTTGAGTTCGGGTTATTACGATGCTTATTACGGGAAAGCCCAAAAAGCAAGAGTGATGATTCGAAAACAATACGACTCGTTCTTTAAGGAAGTGGATGTAATTCTGCAACCGACTTCTCCCACAACCGCTTTTAAAATCGGAGAAAAAACAAAAGACCCGATTCAGATGTATCTTGCCGACGTTCTCACAACAAGCGTTAACCTGGCAGGAGTTCCTGCAATCAGTTGCCCGGCGGGAGTTGATGAAAACGGACTTCCCATCGGGATGCAATTGACCACTTCCCATTTTGAAGAAGAATCACTTCTTTCCTTTGCAAGTTCCTTAGCTCAATTGCCTGATACGACAATCACTCTACCTTCTCAAATTCAATAAGATGGACGAGCTAACCAAACGAGTAATTCCCTGTTTAGACATCAAAGCGGGGAGGGTCGTCAAAGGTGTCAATTTTGTAAACCTAGTGGATGCTGGCGATCCTGTATCTTGCGCAATCGCCTACGAAGCAAACCAGGCAGACGAACTTTGTTTTTTGGATATAACTGCATCGAGCGACAAAAGAGATATTTTATTAAATCTTGTGGAAGAAGTCGCAAGTAAAATTTTCATTCCTTTCACAGTCGGCGGAGGAATACGCACGTTAGATGATGTTAGATCGGTATTGAATAAGGGCGCCGATAAAGTTTCCATCAATACGGCGGCATTCCAAAGGCCGGCTTTGTTAACGGAATCCAGTCAAATTTACGGATCTCAATGCATCGTATGTGCCATCGATTCGAAATTCAACCAGGAAAGGAAACGTTTTGAAGTATATCTGAACGGAGGACGTACTGAAACCGGAAGAGATGCTTTGGAATGGGGAATGGAAGCCGCCGAACTAGGAGCAGGTGAAATACTTCTGACATCCATGGATAAAGACGGAACGAAAGACGGATTTGATATAAATTTACTCAAACAGTTCACTTCCAACCTGAGTATTCCCGTAATCGCATCCGGTGGAGCTGGAAATCCGGAACATATGTCCGAAGCGATCCTTCGCGGTGGAGCGGATGCGGTTTTGGCCGCGTCAATCTTTCATTTCGGAGAGTATTCAATCAAAGAGACAAAACAAACTATGAGAGAGATGGGTATTAAAGTTCGTCTATGATTCAGTTTTCTACCTTTGATCTGATTCTTTTTGTTTCTCCCTTCCTGATCATTCTAGGAATATTAGTATATTCTTCAAAACTAAGTAAGCCCAATTTAAAAAACTATTTCCAAGCGGAAGGCAAAATGTCCTGGTTTGTTGCAGGCACTGCGATGGTTGCAACAACCTTTGCCGCGGATACTCCTCTTGCAGTCACTGAAATCGTTCGTAACAACGGTATTTCGGGAAACTGGATTTGGTGGTATATGGCAATCGGAGGATTCGTTACAGTATTCTTTTTTTCCAAATTATGGAAACGATCCGGCGCCACAACGGATCTGGAGCTGATACAAATCCGATATTCCGGTAAAGAAGCCCTGTATTTAAGAGGATTCAAATCGGTATTCATCGGGTTATTTCTGAATTTGGTAATCCTCGGTTGGGTCAATCTGGCAATGTTAAAGATATTGCAGGTATTTTTTCCGGAGTATTCCAGCGGACTTTTACTCGCATTACTTTTGTTTATTGGAATTATTTATACTTCGATTGCGGGTCTTCGTGGAATTTCATATATAGATGTGTTTCAGTTTTTTCTAGCTTGGGGAGGTTGTTTGATTTATGCCTGGCAAGTCCTGGATCTACCTTCTGTCGGAGGTTTATCCGGATTAAAAGACAAATTGCCACCTTCCACATTTCATTTTTTTCCTTCCTTTACCACTGATTCCGGTTTACCGTTCGATCATTTTCTAATCATGCTAACTGTTATTTGGTGGTCAAGCTGGTATCCAGGAGCGGAACCGGGAGGAGGGGGATACATTGCACAGAGGATTTTATCAACGAGCGATGAAAAGTCAGCTTTCAAAAGTTCTTTATGGTTTGTGTTCGCCCATTATTTTTTAAGACCTTGGCCTTGGATATTAGTGGCGATCGCCTCTCTGATTCTTTTTCCTGTTTTAAGTCCCGAAGAAAGCGGAAAAGGTTTTTTACTCATCTTAAATGAAATCTCATTTCCCGGAATGAAAGGTTTGTTACTAAGCGCGTTTCTCGCTGCCTATTTATCCACACTCGCCACCCATCTCAATTGGGGTGCTTCCTACTTGGTGGTGGATCTTTGGAAGCCGATTCTCCAAAAATCCAAACAGGACAGTTATTACCTGAAAGTATCCTACCTGATCCAAATTCTGACAGGCGTCTTATCTTTGTTACTTGCACTTTACGGAATGGATACGATCAAAGGTGCTTGGGTGTTTTTACTGGAAGCATCTTCCGGGATCGGATTTGTGCTGATTGCCAGATGGTATTACTGGAGGATTTCAGCGTTTACGGAAATCTTAGCCCTCTTCGTATCTCCATTCTTTTATATAGTTTTTTCGATAGTCTTGAAAGTTCCTTTTCCTTACTCCATTTTATGCACTTCCGTTTCCAGCGTGATTGTACTTTTAATCAGTACGAGATTACTTCCCGGGACTTCACCTACGGTTTTATTGGAATTTTACAATAAAACTAAACCACCGATCCTATTCTGGAAAGGCCTAGCGAAAGAATTATCAAACGGTATTCCATTAAAAGAATATTCGAATCATTTGATTTATTCACTTCTGGGAGTCATTTCCGGAATTTTACTCATCTTCAGCGGACTTTACAGCATTCAATCTCTATTTTGGAATCGGGAAAGTTTGGTGATTTCTTTGATCATATTTTTATCCAGTTTACCTCTTATGGGAATTTCCATACAAAAAGCGATAAAGGACTAACTTGTACTAATTGATGTCTTAAGGCAAAGCCAATAATTCATCGACACTAATAATGACTGCTTGAAACAAAGTCAAACTTTTCAAATCGTCCACATCCGTAGTTTGAAATGCCATCATCGAATGATCGTAACCCGTAAACTTCGACTGTTTGCGGGTTAGGTTGCCCAAAACAGCGCTATTTCCCGGAACAATTCCGTCATTTACGGAAAAGCCTGCGTTCGTAGAACTTAGAATCTGACAACCGGTAGCATAATAGAAAGTTTCATTTCCAGTGCATCCGTTCAATTCCCCATAATAAGAAATAAATCTGGAGTTATCCGTTAGGTTGGTATTGATATAATCCAAAGTATCGTTTTCAGCACCGGTGATTGTGATCTGCCCCGTTCCTTTATTCGTATGACGAAGATCCCTTCCTCCTAAAGTACCGGTAAGATAGGTAACCATATTTTTCAATAACGGATCATCTGAAAAATTAGGCGTGGCGAAAGGAGATCCGTACTGAGGAGATGCCAAAGTTACGACTCCATCAATCAACCCCGCCTCATAATCGGAAGACAACATGGCACTTCTGGTAACGATCCCGCCCATGGAATGAGCAATCACGATGACTTTATCGTCTTTTTTGAATGTACTTTTTAGAACAGAGGCAAAATTCCGACCGTTGAACAAAACCCCGCTGGAAGTACGGTAAGTATACAAAAACAATTCATACTTATCTTTAGCGGAACTGATATTTTCCTGATAATGAATGATTCCATTCCGAAATGTGTTTTGGATGTTTTCAATTTTTTTAGAATCACCGGGAACAGGATCCGAGTCTCTTTCCGCAGGATTCCATCCGTGAATAAAAATAATTTTAGGACGACCGTTGTTTTTCTCTGAAAAATTAGAATCTATGAATTGTTCATTTTTTAGATTTCTGGATGTAGCGGGAAGGAATTGAAAAAGTTTATGATTCGGATTGGAAATCAACCCGAAGGCAGCTAACAAAAAGTAACGATTTGAATTTTTATCCGTTTCGAATTCTTTTTTATAAAAATCGTAGATACACTGATTCAAAAAACATAAACTAAAAACAAGAAATATAAAACGTTTTAGATACATGTATGAAACTCTTATCCATTTACAACTCTATCTAAAGTAATACCACAAGCTACTACAACATTCAAGGAAGATACTGACCCGTGAAGCCCGATTCTTGCAATATAATCGGAATTTTCCAAAAGTATTTTTTTAACACCTTCCCCTTCATTTCCCAGTATGATCGCCAAATTTTCGGGTTCAGGCAAGGTTTCCCAAATTTCCTCCGAACCTTCCTCGTCGGTGGCCATGATCCAATATTCATTTTTCTTTAAATACTCTAAGCTCTGTGCTAAATTCGAAACTCTGAATATATTCAAATGATGAATGGCACCTGCGGAAGATTTTTCCACTACGGGAGTAATGGGACTTGTATCCCGATCGGACATTAGAATGTGTTTTACTCCGAAACACTCTGCAGTTCTGAGAATATTTCCCAAATTCCCAGGATCTTGGATTCTGTCCAAAATCAAAATAGGGCCTTCACCGGATTCCACCGCAGATTTAAATTGTTCCCAGCTTTGAGACTGAAATGATTTTTGTTTGGTTCGAATGATCACATATCCCTGATGATTTTTATCACTGGCAATACGATCCAATTCACGGCCACTTACGGATGTTATCTTAATATTGGGAGGAACAAAGGTTTGAATCTTTCTTTTTTCTTCAAGGTTAAAGGAATCTTTGATCAGAATTTCTTTGATCGTTTTTACACCTTTTTCAGGAACCATTTTTTCCAACGATTCCAGGAACTCATAAAAATTCCTTTTTCCAAAGAGTATGTCTACTGGACTTTTTTCCACTGAGTGATTCCTTCTTTTGTATCTAATAGCTGAATTCCGCGTGAGCTAAGTATATTACGGATTTCATCCGCTCTTGCAAAATTTTTATTCTTTTTCGCCATTGCTCTTTCTTCCACAAGACCGTTGATTTCATTTTCTTCTTCAAGAGAGAAAACGGGAGATTCTTTCTTAAAGTCCAAAACACCTAACAAAGAGTCCACAAATAGAAAATAATAAACCAGTTCCAAATGATCATTTCCGACCCAAAGGTTCTTGTCATAGGATTGATTGATTTCTTTGATAAACTCAAATAAAGAACCCAAAGATTTAGGAAGGTTCAAATCATCACAAAACCCACTTTCAAAGTCGGTCAACGCAGACAGGATCTGATTATTTTTGATTTTTGCTTTGATGCTTTGAATATTTACTCTTTCCGGATTTTCATAAACATAATCCAAAGATTCGAGAATTCGAAATAATGTAGTTTGAATTCGTTCCAGAGCTTGTTTCGCTTCTTCCAATTTTGCCAAAGAAAAATTAAGTTTGGATCTATAATGCGAAGAAATCAGCAAATAACGGATTTGTTTTTTATCGTAACCTTTTTCCAAAATGTCCCGCAAGGTAAAAAAGTTGCCCTTACTTTTGGACATTTTTTCACCTTCAACTAACAAGTGTTCACAATGAAGCCATGTTGTTACGAATTCTTCTTCTGGATAAGCGCCTTGCGACTGTGCATGTTCGTTTTCATGATGGGGGAAAAGTAAATCGATCCCTCCGGTATGAATGTCCACTCCCGATCCATAGACTTTTCGAATCATTGCGGAACATTCCAAATGCCAGCCGGGTCTGCCTTTTCCCAAATCCGTTTCCCAGGATTTTTCTCCTTCGGATTTTTGATTTTTCCAAAGTACGAAATCACGAACATCGTCTTTTTCGTATTCATCGGCATCGTTTCGAACACCTGATTTCATTCCGGCTACGTCGATTTTTGAAAGTTCACCATACCCTTTGAACTTCTGAATCGAGTAATAAAGACTTCCGTCTTTTTCATAAACAAGTCCGTTTTTTTGCAGGCGATGAACCAAATCGACCATATCTTCAATGGATTCGGTAGCTTTCGGATAGTGTTCCAATTTCAGAATATTCAAAGATTCTAAATCTTCAAAAAATGCCTTTGTCCAGGGCGCGGTGATTTCCTCTACGGAAAGTTTTTTCTCGATAGACGCATTGATGATCTTATCATCGATATCGGTTATATTCATGGATTGATCCAAAACATAACCTTCCGAAAGAAGGGCACGCCTGAGAACATCCACAAACAGAAAGGATCTGATATTTCCTATATGGGCAAAATTATAAACGGTAGGGCCACAGGAATAAATCTTCACCCGATTCGGATCTTTAGGAAGGAACGGCTCTTTTTTCCCTGATTTGGAATTATAAAACTGAAATGACATAGATTCTAAAGTTGAAAAATTTCTTTTACAAATTCTATATTTACTAACGGCTGTTTTTCTTTTCCCGCTTCATTGCCTTCCGTAGGATAGATCTGCATTCTCTTATCGCAATTCATATGATTGAACAATGCAAAGATCGCCTTAGGGTGGGAAAGATTGTCTTCCATTCCGCAGGTGAATAGGGCCGGTATTTTGATCTTTTTGGCGAAATAAACGGCATCGAAGTAGGCCAGTTCTTTTTTATAATCTATCTTTTTTGTTGCCCGTTTTTCCAGACTGGGAGCCATTTCCCTGACCCAAGGATTTGCTTTCAAAGAAAGTTGGTCTTTATCAATATAACAAAAAGAAGGTGTTTCTAAAATCAAACCTTTGATCCGATCGGTAAATGCGGCACCAAATACGGATAATGCGGAACCTAGCGATTTTCCATGAAGAATGATCTGGTCTCCGTCGATTCCGTCACTCAAACGTAGGAATTCGATGGTTCGAATCACATCCAAGTAAAGTTTTCTCATATAAAAATCTTCTTTTGCATCAAGACCCGTTGCAAAATAATTGGGAGACCAATTCGGCAGTTTGTTTCCTGTATTCGGATCAATCGGAGCCTGGATCATTTCTTCTCCATGCCCGCGCAAGCTGATATGAAGTTGCGCCACTCCTAGATCGGAATAACCTTTTTGAATTTCTTCTTCAGGAGCGAGATAGTCATGAAAAAAAACAACAACCGGCCGATCTCCTCTTTTTCTGGGAATGGCAAGTTTTCCATGGATCGTATAGTTTCCGATTCCCTGGAAACTAACATCGTTTAGAGATTCCCAGATAAAACTACCTTTCAAAACGGTTTTATAAGTCGCTTTGATCGGGACTTTTTTTAATTCTTGAAAACCTTCTTTCCAAAAGGATTCCAAATCACTGGGAGGATCCAATTTGGGAAAAGTCTGAAAACATTCATCGAAACTAATTGGTTGTGGCATTTTATCTGGCTAACGGTGGTGAAAATTTTCCCTGATAGGAATATAAAGTCTGAAGTAACAACACTGCAATCGTCATCGGTCCGACTCCGCCGGGAACTGGTGTGTAATAAGAAGACTTATCCTTCGCAACTGAAATTTGAATGTCTCCCACATTACCTACGTTATAGCCTGCATCAAGCAGAACCGCTCCCTCTTTGATCCAATCCGCTTGGATGAATTCGGGTTTTCCCACGGCACCGACTACAATGTCGGCTTGTTTTACAAGCTCGGGAAGATTTTTTGTTTTGGAATGGCAAAGTGTAACGGTAGCATCCAGATTGGTCAACATAACCGCCATCGGCTTACCAAGGATAGGTGATCGTCCTACCACGACCGCGTGTTTGCCTGCAACTTCAATTCCATATTCCTGTAAAAGTAAAATCATTCCGTAAGGTGTGCATGGAAAATAAGCCGCCTTATTCATGGAAAGTTTCCCAAACGAGTTCGTAGTCACGCCATCCACATCTTTTTCAGGTAAGATGGCATCAAAACAAGCTCTCTCATCAATCCCGTGAGGGACCGGGTGTTGCAATAGGATTCCATGAACGGAAGGATCGTCATTCAACTTACCAATTTCAACTAACAACTCTTCTGTGGTTGTCGATTGGGGAAGGCGGACGTATTTGGAAAGAATTCCCACCGCATGACATGCCTTCACCTTCATGCTCACATAGGTTTCGGAAGCCGGGTTATCACCGACTAGAATGGTCGCCAGAGTCGGTGGATTTTTTCCTGGGCCGGATTTTTTAAGTTCATTTGCGATTCCGTCTTTAATCTTTGCGGAAATCGCTTTACCGTCGAGTAGGGTGGGAGATTTCATTCAGTTAAGTTCAAAATTTCAAAGAAAATCGAACTGGCAAACAGAAAAACCATCCATGTCTCATACTTCGACAACGCTCGCAGAAAATACTCCTCCCACCTCAGCACCCCAAGAAGTTCTGGGCTGGGTTCACGGAATCCGTGGAAACAACCATGTGCAATTCCTTCAATTTAGAACCAATGGAAAGATCATTCAGGTCGTTATAGAAAAGGAAAAATTGGGGGAAGAAACCTTCAAATTCCTGAAAACCATCCCTCAGGAGACATCCTTACGGATCTTAGGAAGTTATTCGGAAAATCCCAAAGCTCCGGGGGGCAGGGAACTAGTCCTCGGGTCCTTTGATATCATTGGAACTTCGGGAAATTATCCGATTACCCCCAAAGAACACGGACCTGATTTTTTACACAACCACCGCCATCTTTGGCTCCGTTCCAAACGACAGATAGCGATCCTGAAAGTCCGCTCGGAACTTTCTTTCGCCATCCGGGAGTTTTTCAGAAACGAAGAATACACTTTGATCGATACTCCGATCCTAACCGGTTCCGTAGGTGAATCCGCAGGAACCTTATTCTCCACAGAATACTTCGATTTAGGACAAGCTTATCTTGCTCAAACGGGACAGCTCTATCTGGAAACTGCAGCTTTTTCCCATTCCAAAGTGTATTGTTTCGGCCCTACATTTCGGGCGGAAAAAAGCAAAACAAGAAGACATCTAACTGAGTTTTGGATGCTGGAAGCGGAAACGGCATTTCTGAATAACGAAGAAAATATTTCCTTTCAGGACCGTTTCATCCGAACCCTTGTAGAGACTGTAGCCAAAAGATGCCTCCCTGAATTGCAAATCCTTGAGAGAGATGTAGATTCCTTGTTTGCGTCCGTCCGGTCTTCGTTTCCAAAGATCGACTATTCGGAAGCTATTTCCATCTTACAATCCAAAGGGGAAAGCATAGAATGGGGAGAAGATATCAATGCGGAAAGAGAAACAATTCTCACGGAACATTTCAAAAGCGCATTGTTTATTAAAAATTACCCTCGCGCCATCAAAGCTTTCTATATGAAACAAAACCCGGAAGACCCGAGAACGGTTCTATGTGCCGACTTGATCGTTCCCGATGTAGGGGAAATCATAGGCGGATCGGAAAGGGAAGAAAGTTACGATAAAATTGTGGAACGAATCAAAGAAGAAAATCTACCGATTGAATCCTACGACTGGTATTTGGACCTTCGTAAATTCGGCTCCGTTCCTCATTCCGGCTTTGGAATGGGCCAGGAACGCATTTTGGCATGGATTTGCGGACTTCCCCATGTCAGGGAATGTATTCCTTTTCCCAGAATGATTTATAGACTACATCCCTAAAAATTTATTTCAGGGAATCACTACAAAAAAGCCGATCATCTCCATAGCGAGGTGATCCATGGCGCAACAAGCAACACAAGTTCAAAACCTTACTATCGAGCAAGAAGCGTGGGATCTGTTCGAAGTTGGTTCCAATGAAGAAGTCCTTTATTTGGCGAAAAACAATCCTAGTAATCATTATCTACAACATCTTAGTTTCCTAGCGTTCTTTGAAGTGTCCGGGAAAAGTATAAATCCCAGCCCCAAAGGAATTTCAGTTTTATCCCCCATGGTGGAAGCGCTGGTAAATTTCGGAATGGGAAAAGATAAAGAAGCTGCAAAACAGGTCTCTCTTTATTTCAATTCGGGAAACTCTCCTATCTGTTATGCGATCGTAAATCTTGCCCTCAAAATTTATTTCAGATCGGAAAACTTTGCGGAAGCAAAATCGATCTTAAGCGCGTACAAAAAGAAATATAACGATACGACTTTCATCAAGGAAGAAATCACAAGCACGTATCACTTACGTAAATACGAAGAAGTGATCAAATTGTTCCGCGAAAACATCAAGCTTCTGAATGACGTTGAAATGCATAAAATGGTAGGAATGTCCTTACTGTTTTTGGATCGTCATAAGGAAGCAAATGTAATCTTCGAAAACATTCCGGGGAAATTGCAACTTCCTAGTTTTGAGGAAAAAAAATCTTCTTACTCGCTTGTATTTTCCAAAATCAGCAATCTGGAAAGTCGCGTTTCGGAATTAACCGCAAGAGAATTGGAAGATATGGGATTTGCTTATCTATTCCACGGAGAATATGAAAAAGCGGAAAAAACTTTTCTATCTCTTACTTCGAAACTAAAATCATCACTCTGCAACGTGTAAGATTCTTTCTTGAATCTGGGTGGCTAAGTAGTTTAGCCACCTCGTCACTCGGTAAAATCAAATCGGTTGCGTTTTTGCCGGCCAATCCCAAAGCTAAGACGAAAAAGGGATTTTTCCCGACCCTTTTTTCCAAATAACGTTCGTTATTATCAGTTCTATAAACCACATAACCTGTTTCGATTGCATAGGATTCTTTTACATATACGGGTGAGTAAATATCAAGGCCTCTGTCCGATTGAATCTTGGGAAACAGGGACTGACGCAAATTCAAATGTCTCGCATCCACGACAAGGCCGGTAAAAGCAACAGGAAGTACGGATTCATTGAAAATAGGAATCTCTTCCGTTCCGTATTCCATAGGAAGATAAGCAAGTAATCCTTGTTTTGTGGCTAAATGAAGACTCGCTTTTGATTCCAAAATGTTTTTTTTAGGTTGGAAATCATATGTTTCTTTTTCTTCGCTGATGAAGGAATTGATCCGGGAACGAACAGTTGGATTACTCCCCGAATATTCGAATAAAGTATGATCAGAATTCAAAAATAAGGACTCTATCCTTTGACTCAGCCTCATCCTTAACTTTTCTTTCGCTTTTTTACGGGCAAGTAGATCCGATCTACCTTTGTTCGTAGCAGTTCCCGGTTTTCCGAAATCGGGATCATCCTCATCAAAGACGATTTTCGGTAAAGGTTCATTGATTTTTGCAGTGACCGTCAATTCATACCAATTGGTTTCGGTTTGAAAAAAATCCCTGTCCACGGAACTTTCCGCATAACCGGAAAAAGATCCTACGGATAGAATCGTAAAGATTGTCAGAACAAAACTTTTTCTCTTCATACTTTCATCTTCGGTAGATTATTGAATTTTCTTTCCAGTTCCGGAAATTCCGTTACAACGGGAACACCTTTGGGAAGACTTTGGATTACATTTTTACCATAGGATTTCGTATGCACCCTCGGGTCCAGAATGCTTACCATCCCCGTATCAAAGGATGAGCGGATCAATCTTCCGAAACCCTGGCGGAGAAGTAAGCAGGTCTTCGGTACTTGCATTTCCCAAAAAGGACTTTTGCCTTCCTTCTCCATATCTTCCATTTTTGCCTGCAACACAGGTTCCGTCGGAACCTGGAAAGGAAGTTTGGTGATGATTACATTTCTAAGTTTATCGCCTTTGATATCGATCCCTTGCCAAAAACTGGAAACTCCGAATAAAACACTTTGTTCCGTTTGCATAAATTCCCTTTTCGCTTGGATCGGGCCCAAGTGGACTTGAGAAAAAAGCGGGAAATCCAATTTGTCCACCAAATCTTCGTAAACCTCACTCAAAAGTTTATTGGAAGTGAATAATACGAATGCGTCTCCCTTCGATAATTTAATCAGTTTTTCCACCCAGAAACTAACATCGATTTTATTTCGACGAGGGTCCGAGACCGGATCCGCTACTTGCTTCGGAACAAATAAAACCGAATGTGTGTTATATGCAAATGGAGAAGCGAGGGTTTTCGTTTGCACATCTTTTGTTCCGATCTCTTTCAGGAAATATTGGAAGTTTCCCGGAGTAGGGGACAAAGTTGCAGAAGTCATAACAACCGATTCCATATTGGGAAAAAGGGACTTGGACAAAATTTCTTCCGTGTTTTTCGGTTGGGAATATAAGTGATAATAGCGGTCTTTTGCAGTCTGATTCGGAGCTTCGATCCAAAATACCAGATTTGAATTTTTCTTTGTACGAAACTCTTCCACAAAAGCTGCTGCTTTTTTGGTTTGAGTGCCTACCATTTCCAAAGCCAAAGCGATTTCTTTTTCATCGTTATCATCGCTATCTTTTTTATACTTTTCCAACATCCCCAAACAGATTTCGGAAAGATCATACAAAGAATCTTCCAAAGCGCCATCGTCTGCTTTGATGCGGCTGGTATGCCGGAAGGAAAATTGAAAATTCAAAGGGATTTCGGAAAACAACAATCGGAAAAAATCGGAAGCGTAACTCTCCGCCTTTTGAATGGCGTCTGCAACGATGTCTTTCTTTTTGTCGGGAAGTTTGGAAGCAAAACCTGTTTTCTTTTCGGGATGGTAGAGATAATGAAGTAGGTTGATCAGAAGCTCATATTTCAACTCGGAGCCGAATGCTTTTCCCACAGCCTCGGGAAAAGAATGCGCTTCATCGATCACCAAATGTTGAAAAGGTGGTAAAATCCGAAAATCACCTGCCAAATGACTTGCTAGCAAATGGTGATTAATGATCAGTATATTCGCTTTTTTCCATTTTTCCTTTTCTAAAAAATAATAAGAAGAGGAAAAATTGGGACAATTTCTGGATAAACAGTTCTCAGACTCACGGCCTACGGAATTCCAAAAAGACCCGGAAACAAAACCTTCATACTCGGAACGAATTCCCGTTTCCGTTGCCCTTTCCCATTTTACGAACTGATCGATTTCCCTTTCCATTTCCGGACCGAAATCTCCCCGATCCATGATCTTACCGTATTTTCTTTTACAAAGATAATTGTTCGCTCCCAAAGCAACATGAGCACGGACTTCCTGTCCGATCGCTTCACTCACAAGTGCTATGTCTTTTTTTAGAATCTGATCTTGTAAGGATTTTGTTTCTGTGGAAATGGCAACGATACAATCATTTTCGATGGAATAGAGGGCCGCAGGAATCAAATAAGCGAGTGATTTTCCAACTCCTGTCCCCGCTTCCACAGCCAGAGATTCTCCTTTTAGTAGAGCTGACTCCACAGCGACAGCCATGGAAACTTGTTCCGGCCTAGCTTCATAATCTTTCCAAAGTTTAGGTAAGGATTTTGCGAATATATCTTGGGTATTGGACAAATTATTCCCTGTTTTTAACTAGATGATAAATACAATAAATGCAAATCGAACAAACCAGTACAATTGAAGTACACATAATCAATATGCCTTGCCAATTCATAACTACCGGTTCGTTCATGCAGGATTTCCTTGGCTTCTCTTAGACAGTGCCCGGCTCACGGTAAAATACAATAATATGAAAACTGCGACTAGTCCCAAAACCACATAACGTGCGATATAGGCTTTTGTTTCCGCATCGGTTACATTTTCCCCCTTATTCGAAGCGATCTGACCCATTTTTTCAGGACTCATCTTGTCCAGATACTCCGGCAAATTCATATAACAAAAGGAGATAAACACGAATAACAAAAACCAGGGAGTGACATACTTCATCAGAAACCGAATGCTTTTCGGAAAAGGAATCAGGGAGCCCTGGTTGGCATCATTCACTCCCCGATCCACCCCGATTTTAAAATAGAATACGAAAATCTGGATCGATGCGAGTATATAGATCATAATCGTTCCGATATAAAAATCCGCGATATCCAGAGCGGCAAAATCCTTATTGAAATAAACAATCGGCAAACAAAGGCTAAATGTAAATAAAAACAGGATGAAAGAAGACTTTCTTTTGCTGAAACCGAAACCTTCTTCCAAAAACAGAATTCCAGGCTGGAGCATGGTAATGGAAGAGGTGAGCGCCGCAAGAAAAAGCACAAAATACCAAAGAGCGCCGAAAAGATTTCCCCCGGGCATCATGCTAAACACGGCAGGGAGTGCGATAAAACCCATTCCGAAAGTCCCGAAAGAAGTAACAGTCGCCCCCAAAAACAAAAATGCCACAGGAATGGTAATCATACCACCAAATACTACTTCTGCGAACTCATTCAAAGATGCGGAGGAAAGACTGGATAAAACAACATCGTCTTTTTTCTTCAAAAAACTGGAAAATACAAGTGCGATACCGAATCCAGTGGAAAGGGAAAAAAAGATCTGCCCCGCCGCATTGATCCAAACCTTAGGTTCCTTCAAAGTCGACCAATCAGGATTCCACATAACCGCGAGGCCGGACTCGATTCCGGGAATGGTCAATACACGAATGAGTACGATCGTGGAACAAATCCCCATAAGTGGCATCGCTAATTTCGCAAATGCTTCCAGTCCTTTGGAAAGTCCACGATATACCAAATAAAAATTAAATGCAAAACAGAGTAAAAAGAAAATCAGGATGGAACTTTCGAAAGAAGCTCCATTTTCTTTAGCACCGGTTAGATTTAGGAAAAAATCGGAGGATTGCGAAATGATTTCTTTTTGTTCCGCAATATTGCCCGCTGCAGTTCTCCCCAATTCCAGTCCGCCGACTAAAAAGTAATAAACGTAAGCAAGACACCAGGATTCAATGAATACGTAATATACATAGATCATCACAGGGATCATGACCCCGATGGTTCCCGTGATCTTCAAAGAATATCCTTTCAAATACTCTTTGAAGATAAAAGGAGAACTATGCCCGTGTTTTCCTCCCATCCTTCCCATCGTCCATTCCGCCAAACAGACAGGAATACCTAACACAATAAAGCTGATGATGTAGGGAACCATAAAGGCACCACCACCGTTTTGGACAGCTTGTCCCGGAAAACGTAGGAAATTGCCAAGACCTATGGCACCGCTAGCAACTGCGAGTATGAGCCCGATTCGGGTGGCCCATCCATCATGAGAAGAATTCATCAAGGACTATAAGAAGTGAAGGAAGGTATGTGACAAAATCTTTTTCAAAAGATTTTGGAAAAAGAAAGAAGCAGGAAGGAAATTCCGACCTGCTTATATTTTTAGCTAGTTGTAACTATTTTGAGGCGAGGAAAAGATCGCCCTTTTCCATCTTAAGCACTTTAGAAACCAGAGTTTTAAAATCTTCCGGTGGCTCCAAAAGCCCAAGTTCTACCTTGGAAAGGAAAGGAGTCGAAACTTTTAATTTCTTAGCGAAATCATACTGTTTGATTCCCATCTCTCTTCGGACAGCCCAAAGTTTGTTCTTCAATCCATTGGCAAATTCAGGATAGATGTCTTCCACGAGATTCTCATTAAAAAGCTTATCCACCGATGTCTTTAGATACTTAGCACATGAGGTTTTGAATTTTTCCGTAGGCTCTTGGGCACCTGTTTCGATTTTTGATAGATAACTCGGAGAAACGCCGAGAGCGCGAGCCATATCATACTGTTTAACTCCGCGCTTTTTACGCAGCATATAAATGTGATTATTCATTTTACCCTCTAACTACAGACTAGGTCTAAAGTAACAAAAAACAAGAAAAAAATTTAATAAAAAACTTATTTTCCTGTTTGTCATAAATTCTTATAATGTAACTTCTTTTAAGCGATCTTGAGCTACTTTTAAGTTGTAAGTAGTCTTAAGACCGGAAATCTTTTGCTCTACAAAAGCGTTCCTTTGCGCCCCTTCCATCTCGGATTTGATTCTTTCCCGAACTTGTGCGTAGCTCTGAGTGATTCTATTCTGAGGATTTTTGGGATCGGGTGTGGAATATGCATAAAGTTTGCCTGCTTCGTAGGAATCTCGTAGCTGTTGTTCCGTAACGTTTACAGGTACAGATTTCACTTCATCCTGAAATGCTTTTAAAGCGAGAGAAACTCTCATTTTATCCAATTGCATAAGGTAACTGGTTTCTTTGGAAATTTTTTGCACTTCCGGAGTTTCTTGCGCAATTTTGCCCTGCAATAAGGTGGATTGGAAGAGGTTTAGCATATCCCATATTTTTAATTTAGGATCTTTGTATTCTGATTTCAAAGCGTTTGGAACGGATGCAAAATCATTTTCCAAATCTTTCCAAGTATAAGTGGATTTATCCTTTTTAGTATAGAGAACCAAATCGGGCCCGTAATTTTTAGGATCAATTCCTTCCGGCCCGAATACAGGAGGAATCGGATTCACTTCAATTCCGCTCACCTCTTTCAATCGAGTCATTTCCTTTTGGTAGAGACCTTGTTCGAATTGTTTTAAAGTATGTTGTGCGAACTGTTGTCCTTTCTCTTCCAAATTCCCTTCCGTAAAATAGCTGATTGCATTTTTAGTTTCTTCGTCGGGAGTGATGGATGCGCCATACTTGGTTGCTTCGTCTTTAAAGTCTTCAAATACGGAAGTTAGGTATTTTACGACTCTCTCAGGGTGAACCTTTTCATCTCCTGTGATACGCACCAGATAGATGATTTGATTTTCCTTTTCTTTGCTGTATTTTACGAACTGACCTTTTTTTACCTTTCTTGCTTCCGAGATGATATCTTCCAAAGGAGTGATGCTGCAATTTACACAAAATGGTTCTAATTTTCCACCCACAGGTTTACGGGTTACATCGGCAGTATTTTCAGAGATCAATTTGCTAACTTCCGCTTTGGATGCGGAATTCAATTTAGAAAGTAACTCATCCGCTTTTTTCTCATTTTCAGCCGGGTCTGCACCTCGAATCAAAGCAATTTGCAAATCTACAAATTCGAGAGGTTTTGTTTTAACCGCTTCTTTTGTATATTCACGCATATAAACATTGAATTTTAAAAAATCAGACACAAGTGTTTCTATTTTTTTTACATCGGCAGGATCTACCTTTTTGGATTGAATCCCATCCAAGAGTAGAATTTTTTCAAGAGCGATGCTTTCCAAAATTTTTAGTTGGATATCGGGACTGACCGGTTGCGATTCCGCTTGTCCTCTTTTGGAGGCTTCAATCACAAAGTTCATTTCTCCGCGAGTTACCGTTCCGCCATCATAGGTAGCTAGAATTTCAGAGTCCTTGGAACACTGAACTAAACTTAGGGTGCTTATTCCTATCAATAGATAAGCCAAAAAATGTTTCTTAAAATTCATTCGATTTCCTTTTATTTTAAATGAGAAAAGATCAATATTTGCGAACCGGTTTGTCGGTTTTCTTTTTATCGGAAGAGGAGGGAGTTTCCGTTTCGGGGGAAGAAGTAAAATTTCCTTTGGGGGATCTGTCCAATTTTCCGGAAAGACTGTCTGGTATTTGAGAAATGGAAATTTTCAGAATTTCGGATTTTTGTTCTTCCAGTTTGTGCATTTCTGCTTGGAAGGATTCCCGTAAAATGGGGGAATATTCCCTATCTTCTGCGATGCGATCCGTGAGCTTTTTTAATTCCACACCATCACGCTCAATTTCCTCTAATTTTTTAAAGAGATGAGCTACTTTTGCCTTCAAACTTGGGTCTCCATCCAAAAGTTTTTATTTACTTGCCAGGGAGTGCAAGAATGAAAAATGAAATTGCGAAAAATTTATGAGTCTCGACGAACTAGTCGTTGCCACTGAAAAAATAGATACTGTTTACGTGACCAAATTGCAGGGCAATTTGAACAATTTTACAGCCACAAAATGCATTCAGTCCGTGACATCCTCTCTCAAACACGGTCCGGTCATCCTGGATTTGGAGGAATTGAATATGGTGACTACCCAAGGGATCCAAGCCTTCCGTACTCTCAATGAGGAATCCTTCCTTCAAAAACATAAAATCATTCTCATCAATATCCCTGCTTCCATAAGGCAAGCATTCCAAATGGCGGGGATTAGAAATCTATTTCCGATTGCGACGAACGAAGAGGGGGCTTTTAAAATGGCAACCCGAGGATTAAGGTAGAAGAATTTGTCTGATAAAAACGGTTTTAACTTTTCCAGGAAAATTTGGCATGTATTGGGGCTCATTATCCCTGTTAGTTTGTATCTGGATTTATTCCGAGACTATAACGGATTTGTCTATGCCAGCCGTGCTGTCATAGTTACTTACTTGGGAATTTTTCTTTTCCTACTTGTGATTTTGGAATCGATCCGACTCACTTCCTCGTCTTTCGAAGCGTTTTTCTTCAAATATTTCGGGTTCTTAATGAAAGAATCGGAACGCACCAGATTCAACGGAACAGTTCCTTATTTTTTTGCAAACTTCCTGGTGGTTTTATTTTTTCCTCCCGAGATTGCAGTGCTTTCCATTCTGTTTCTTGTGATAGGAGATCCGACCGCTGCTTATATAGGATCGAAATATGGCAAAAACCGTTTTTATAACGGAAAATCGAGAGAAGGGATCATTGGATTTTTTGTATCCGCATTTGTTATAGGTTTAATTGTTCTGATTTTATTTACAGTTTCAAAGCCGGAAAGTTTTTTAAGTTTGAAATGGGGGGAAGAAATCTCCTTGTTTCCCATATTGATTTTAGCATTGGGAGTGCTTGCGGCCTGCCTCACGGAATTTTTTTCTTCCACAGTCGCCAAAGGACTGATAGATGACAATCTATTGATACCCATCTCCAGCGCAATCGTCATTTCTTTCTTTTCATTTTTGTTTTTGAGATATATCCCTACGGAATTTTTCTTTTCCCCATTGGATTTATATCTGCAAAAATAGAAAAAGAAGGATGGAATGCGAAAAGGTAGGGTAGTGCGAGTTTAAGGCTTCCACCTAAGATCGATTTCACGGACCAATTGCCCTTTTTTGTCTTTGGGCAATTGATATTCGAATTCCAAAACAAGGCTTAAGCCTTTTCCCAAATTGACTTTCTTTTTTGCCTCGCCGGTATGTCTCTTTTCCTCTTTGAGAAGAGCGCCCAAATAGTGAAAGGAAGCAATCGTGTTTTCACCGAGCTCGAATCCTTCCATTCTTTCTCTCACCCCATTCAAACCTATATAAGCGACGTATTCCTTTCGAATGGAAGATCTCTCTTCCTGCGTGAAATTTCTTTCAAAGGTAAGCAAAAAACCGGGAGTTTCCCTTACTTTAAAATAAAGATAATTGGAAAAATCTTCCCATGACCGTTCCTCTCTTTTCGTTTCCGTACGGGGGATCAAAACAGTTCCGATTTTTTCCTTTGGTTCGATACAGAATACCTTAGAATCGAAATTATCGCATAATAATTGATTTGTGATCCGATTTTCTTTAGAGACTTCGGGATTACAACCGATTAAGAACCAAACCAGGGAAGGTAAAAAGAAGAAGCGATTCAAAATGGGGATTCCAAATGTATACATCTAAGACTTAAACTTATTGTATTCATAGGATTCATGTAAGCTATTAAAAAAATAAACTGATTCTTTTGTTTTGAAAAATCCGGGAGCAGTGTCCAGAACGGAAAACTTTCCTCCCCGAAATACATAGATAATCTCCGAATACACACCTTGGAAAAGATACACTCTGTGAAAATCATCCTTGGATTGGGAAATTACTACATTATGAGAGGTCAAGTAGCCCGGGATGAGGCGCAAAGTGGGATCTTTTTTGCGGAGTGCCGACTGGATCTCAACGCATTCTCTTTTGATCAAAACGAGTTCTTCACGATGGATTCTTTGTAAAAAAGAAAGTATCTTTGTGCTTTTACCGGGCATCTGAGTCAGTCTATCAACATCATCTAACTCCCATTTGGGCATAGGACTGGATTCATAAACCGATTTGGAAAATTTTTTTTCGGTAATGGATTTTAATTCGAAGTAAGTGTCGTCGTTCTGGTAAGATACAATTAGAAAGAAGGAAGCGCCCAGTGGGCGCTCCAAAGTTTCCACAACAATCGGATTAATTGCCATCAGGATGCTCCGGTGATGGTAAATCCTTCCAAAAGCATATAGGGAGCCCAATAGGATTCTCCCAATAGTTCTCCTTCTTTCGAAATGCTTACGATTTGATTGAGTGCTTCATAAACATTTCCTACAACCTGAACTTCCTTCACTGGGGTCTTCACTCCGTTTTCCAAAAGATGACTTCCTTTGATCACCCCGGAAAAATCACCGGAAGGTCCGTCACTTGTTCCGGAAAGTCTATTCACAAATAGAACCTTGTCTTTCATCTTGAAAAAATCATCTTTGTTCGAATCTCCGGGTGCAATCTGAAGTTGTCTCGGGCCGCAACCGGGAAGACTTTGTGCCCCACCCGTAGCAAATCCGTTGGATGCCTTCAGGCCGGCTTTTTTTGCTTCATAGGTATTATAAAAATAAGTATCAAGAACGCCCTGGTTCAAAATGGATTGTTTATGAGTGGCTTGACCTTCCCTATCAAAAGAAGTGGTTCCCGCATAACCTGAAATAGTCGGGTCTTCCCAAATGGAAAGTTTTGAGGAAGCAACTTGTTTCCCCAATTGACCTGCCATCTTACTTTTTCCCTTTCGAATGCTCGTTCCGTTCAAAGAACCGATAAAAGATCCTAGAAAAAAAGAATAAACTGCTTCGGGAGGCAAAAGTATATAACCTTTAAACCCCGGAATGGCCTTCGCGCCCAAGCCACCCATACATTTTTCTCCGAACTCTCGGAAGGCTCTCTCCCATTTTTTTGCAAAGTAGGGGTAATCGTTTCCGCTTGCGGAATCATAATCGAAACTACCTACATCGCTTCCATCGACAGCCATTCCCATAACCGAAGCGGAAATCCCCGCACCCAGCTCGCTTGCATTCACACCTTTGGAGGAAACAATAAGTTTAAATCCTTTGGACAGGGACATATCGCCTGAGTCCAAATTCACTTTCGGAAAAAGTTCTTTTTTCCAACCTAATGTGGTTTTAGCAATTTCAACAAGATGTTCCAAACCCAATGCATCCAAAGATTCATCATATTGATTGGCTCTTTTTTCCAAAGTTTGAGGATCAGGAAGCACCAAATCGGAGTCAGGTGTAGTTTGACTGCGGGCAAGGTCTCTCGCTTCCTGGATGGATTCCCATAGGGTCGGAAAATGATTTGTGGTTAAAAATCCCTGGCTTCCGTTTTCGATCACACGGATTCCGAACATATTTTCTTCCGTGGCAGTGCAGTTGTTCAAATCGTTTTTTTCGAGAGTGACTTCTTCGGCATAACCGTAACTGGAAAATATTTCCACCTGGGAAATCCCGTTGTCTTTTGCTTTTTTGACAAGGGATTCCAGATGATTTTTTTGTTCTTCCAGTTTTTTTTCTATAAAAGCCTTATCCATGAATCAATTACCACCTAACTGAACTTTTGTGCGAACATAAGGTCCACCGGCATCCACTTTCGCAGGTTGTCCTTTTCCACAATGACCGCTCCCCAAATCCCATTTGAATTCTTTGGAAACCATATCGACATTTTGCAATACGTCAAAGGCGAGTCCTGAAACAGTTGCACCTTTCAGTAGTTTTGTGATTTTTCCGTTTTCTATTTTGTAAGCTTTTTGAACGGCGAACATAAATTCACCAGTGGCATCCGCTTGTCCGTTTTTGGCACCGTCTAAAAAATAACCGTTTTTAGTTCCCGCGATCATTTCTTCCAATGAGGAATTACCCGGTAACAAATATGTATTTCTCATCCGAATCAAAGGAACATCCGAGTATTCCCAAGCCCTTGCAGAACCAGTAGGTGCAACATTGAACTTGTGAGCGGTTTCTCTGTTGTGAAGATAGGATTTTAAAATTCCGTCTTGGATGATCATTGTTTTCTGAGGGATCACACCTTCGTCGTCCACAGGAATGGTTCCACCGGCACCTTCGGAGTATTCGGATACACCTGAATCGGCAAGAGATACCAGATCCGAACCGACTCTGGTTCCTATCTTTCCTTGGGCTACGGAACCTGCCAAAACAAAGTCGGCTTCTACGGTGTGACCGATCGCTTCATGCACAAGCAAACCTACGATCGAAGGAGAAAGAATAACAGTAGTTAGTCCTCCATCGGGAAGAGAGGAGGTTAATAAGTCGATGGCGGTTTTACATGCTTCTTCGGAAATATCTTCCGGTTTTTTATCCCGAAAAAGACAATCCCATCCTCCGGTCACTCCGATCGAATGGGAACCGGATTCCAGTTTTCCTTTGTCAGAGGCTACAGCGTTCACACGAAACTCAGGCCGAACCATGGAAAAAAAGCTATCGGCTCCGTCTGTAGTAACGATCGCTTTTTCTTCGTAGATTTCGGAGTAACCGCAACCGACCGACTGTAAGCTTGCGGAAGATTTCAGAGCTTTGTTTTGAACATCCAATACCAAATTTAATTTTTCTTCTACGCTCCGATTTCTGAAATCCTCAATCCCTTTTCCTATAAAATCCCCTTTGGCAAAAAGAGCAGGGGGAAGATTGGAAATTTTTTCTCCCCGAAGAGAAGAGGAAACAGTGGCAGCTTGTTTTGCGATACGAATTGCATTCTGAATGGAAGCTTTCGAAACTTCACCCGTGGATGCAAATCCCCAGGTTCCGTTGTGAAGCACTCTGACTCCCACTCCGCTTCTTTTGCGAAGTGCGGAAGATTCGATTCTTCCTTTTTCGGCAAAAAAGGAACGGTTTTCCTTATGGTGGTAACGAAGTTCTACAAGACCATTTTCTTCACTCAAACATTCTTTTAACAGATCTCTCATATTAGGTCTCCAGGAACTTCTAATTTAATTTTAATAACTTTCTTTGTTTATCGAAAAAATCCATTAGGATCTTAGGAAGCCATCTTCCTTCGGGATAGTCCGGACTTGGGTCGGAAATAAATCCAACATGACCGCCTTTTTCAGTAAGAACGGTTTCTATCTTCGGATATAATTTCCAATCGATCTCATGCCAAACATGGGAGGGAACCACCGGATCATCTTCCGCATGTACGATCAAACAAGGAATCTTAATTCCGGCAAGATAATGAATGCTGGAACAGGTATGATAGTATTCCAAAACATTCTTGTAACCGGCAAGCGGTGCTGTAAAAAAATCATCGAAGTCAAAAAAGGACTTACTTTTAAGAACCCGTTGTATCACCTGATCGGACACATCGTATATACCCGATGCCACTTTGTCTTTCATCGTGGAAAGAAAATGGTTTTTATAAAACAATCCCGCTTTGGAATCGATAAAGTCACAGCTTCTTTTTAAATCCAAAGGAGGTGAGGTCGCAGTGAAAGCCAGTGCCTTTTTGGGACGGCCCTCTCCGAAAAACTTAAGTGCCATATTTGCAGACAGTGAAAATCCGCTTACAAATAAATTCGTAGTAAAAGTTTTGCGCGTAAAATCAAGAACGGTTTCCAGGTCATCCGACTGACCCGCATTATACGGCAATCGGGCAAGTCCGATCCCTTTTCCGCAATTCCGAAGATTGATTCGGATCACTCCGTAACCACGCAGCAGAGCTTCCCGTCCCACGCTCACCATATAATGGGATTCGGAACTACCTTCCATCCCGTGAATTAACACCAGATAGATGCCGTTCCATTTCACCGAGTTTTTTTTGATTTGGGAAAGAGGGGGGTTGTGTTCTACATACAACATATCCCCGGAACGGTCGTTCGTAGGGATAATGATGCTTTCCGAGTAGAACTCTTCCTCCAGAGAATTGTCCGGAGGAAAGAGTACATTATAAACCGTTTGTAGGTGTTTGCCTTCTAAAAATCTTCTAGGGGTAAACGAATGATCAGCCAACGTCTATCGTATTTACAATTTTATCAACGATTCCATAGGCTACGGCTTCATCCGCATCCATATAATTATCGCGATCCGTATCTTCTACCATCTGTTCATAGGTTTTGCCGCAAGCTTCCGCAAGCATTCGATTCAACTTTTCTTTTGTTTTCATGATGTCTTTGGCATGAATCAAAAGATCGGTCGCAGGAGCCTGGAACTGACCACCTATGGAAGGTTGGTGAATCATCACTCTGCCATTCGGCCAAATATAACGATGTCCTTTTTCTCCCCCAATCAGTAGCATAGAGCCCATGGATGCCGCCATACCCATGCAAACCGTGTAAACGGGTGAGGAAATCATCTGCATGGTATCGTAGACTACCATTCCGGAAGTGACAACGCCGCCCGGGCTATTGATATAAAAGGTAATCGGTTTGCCCGGATCCATAAGTTCCAGGTAGAGTAGTTTGTTGGTTATGTCTTTGGAGGTTTCATCAGTAACAGCGCCCCAGAGAAAGATCTTACGTTTCTCTAGAAATTTTTTCCCGATGTTTTTATCGCTGATGAGATCTTGAAGTGTTTCTGTAATTTCTTTTTCTGGTGTTTCTTCTTCTGGCATATTAATTCAGTCTTTTCCCTTTAGACTGGGGAGGCAAGCTTTTCAGCTTCCAATAAACTCCCAGACATAAGAAAACACTGAAAGAAAGATAAAAAAATCTAAGTAAAAATAAAGGCGGTTCTTTCAAAGAAAGATTGGAATTGAGATTCGCTAATTTTGCCGTTTTCGACACTGCCTCATCTTTTGCCAGTTTGGTTTCTTCAAATTTAATTACGTGGGCGTTTTCGGAAAGCAGATAGTATTTGCGTGCTTCCTTTTCCAAAGCATACGAATCATTTTGGAGGCGTTTTTCCTTTTCCTCCAAAACTTGGTTTTCAATGGCAAGCCGCTCGACTTCTTCCGCCACCTTTGTGAACTCCTTTTCCAAAGCTTTTCGTTCTGCCATTCCTGAAGAAGACAAAACTAAGCAATAGAAAACAGTACAAAGATAACAGATGGCTAAAGCGGCTTTGATAGGGGTCATATTATCTCAGATTGTAAAAAGTTTCCTTTCCTGAAAATACTGCCGTTTTTCCCAATTCTTCTTCTATACGAAGAAGTTCATTGTATTTGGCAATCCTGTCCGTGCGGCTGAGAGATCCAGTTTTGATCTGGCCTGCATTGGTTGCCACTGCGATATGAGAAATGGTAGCATCCTCAGTTTCTCCCGATCTATGAGAGATCACTGCGGTATATTGTGCTTTTTTTGCCATTTCGATAGCGCTAAGAGTTTCTGTCAGAGACCCGATTTGATTCACCTTTATCAGGATGGAGTTTCCGATTCCCTTTTGAATCCCTTTGGAAAGTTTTTCAATATTGGTTACGAACAAGTCGTCACCAACCAACTGGATTTTTTTACCCAATTTTTCAGAAAGTTTTTTCCAGCCGGTCCAATCGTTTTCATCCAAACCATCTTCCATAGTAATGATCGGATACTTTGAAACTAAATTTGAGTAGTATTCGATGAGTTCTTCCGCAGTTTTTTCCGGCTTTTTCTCAGCCTTGAGAACATACTTCTTTTTCTTCTCATCATAAAACTCGGAAGCGGCGCAATCCAACCCGATTTTGATGTCAGTGTCAGGTTTGTATCCTGCTTTTTCGATCGCTTGCAAAATCACCTCAATCGCCTCACTATTGCTAGATAGGTTCGGGGCAAATCCGCCTTCGTCGCCCACGGCGGTATTCAAACCTTTGGATTTAAGAACCGACTTCAAGTTATGAAAAACTTCAGCACCCATGCGAAGGGCTTCTTTAAAATTAGGAGCGGAAACAGGAAGGATCATAAATTCCTGGAAATCGATATTATTGTCAGCGTGTGCTCCTCCGTTGATGATATTCATCATAGGAACGGGAAGTTCACGGGCAAAAGATCCTCCGATATAACGATACAGAGGCAAACCTACGTGATTTGCACTTGCTTTAGCAACTGCTAATGAGACTCCCAAAATAGCATTGGCACCTAACTTAGATTTATTGGAAGTTCCGTCGAGACTGATCATTGTCCCGTCGATTGCGATTTGGTCCAGAGCGTTCTGACCGATCAGTGCCTTTGTGATTTTGGAATTTACGTTATCGACCGCTTTGGTAACGCCTTTGCCAAGATATCTTTTTTTATCACCGTCACGAAGTTCTACCGCCTCGTGTTCTCCAGTGGAAGCGCCGGAAGGAACTGCCGCCCGTCCAAAGGAACCATCTTCTAAAGTCACATCCACTTCTACAGTGGGGTTTCCTCGGGAATCCATGATTTCTCGAGCTTTGATGGAACGGATGATTGATTTTTCTGCCATATAGGTCTTCGTTTCTCCTAGGGTTTTCTATGCTTCCATAGTAGGGATTTTTAATGGTCTGACAATAAACTTTTTAGACAATCCTATCCCTTGCGAGAAAATGACTTAAAAAGCAGAGGATCATTTGAACGAACGCCAAAAATTTACCCGAAATTTTTCCATCATAGCCCACGTGGATCATGGAAAGTCTACTTTGGCGGACAGGCTATTGGAAATAGGGCTAGTCACAGACCAAAGAACCAAAAAAGACCAGATCCTGGATTCCATGGATATAGAAAGAGAAAGAGGAATTACGATTAAGGCAAACAACGCCTCTTTCGACTACATGGCCAAAGACGGGAATCTTTATCATTTGAATCTGATCGATACGCCTGGCCACGTGGATTTTACTTACGAGGTATCCCGCTCTCTTGCCGCCTGCGAAGGAGTATTGCTCATTGTAGACGCAAGCCAAGGTGTGGAAGCGCAAACTCTTGCTAACTTATATTTGGCGATGGAATTGGATCTTCGCATCATTCCTGTTATCAATAAAATCGACCTTCCTTCCGCAGACATAGACAAGTGCAAACTGATGATTGAGGAATCACTCGGACTCGACCCGGAGGAAGCGATCCCTATCTCCGCCAAAACCGGCTTGAATGTAAAAGACGTACTCGAAGCTATTTGTTATCTGATTCCGGAACCGAAAGGCGATATAGACAAACCTCTCAAAGCACTTATCTACGATTCCTTCTTTGATACTTATATGGGTGTGGTGGCAAAGTTGAGAGTATTCGACGGGAAATTGAAAAAAGGCGATGTAATTCATATGATGAACATAGGCCGTCAGTTTCCTGTCACAGAAGTAGGGGTCAATCGTCTTACTATGGTTAGCACGGACGGCTTACAGGCGGGTGACGTAGGTTATGTGGTAGCGGGTATGAAAAAGATGGGTGATGCAAAAACAGGCGACACTGTCACACTCGCAAACAACCCGACGGATTCAGTCGTTCACGGATTCAAAGACGCAAAACCGATGGTGTTTGCCGGACTTTTTCCCATCAACGGAGAGGACTTCGACGCATTTGTAGATGCGATTGAAAAATTAAAACTAAACGATTCCGCACTTACCTTCGAAAGGGAAAATTCGGTAGCACTCGGATTCGGATTCCGCGTAGGGTATTTGGGACTACTTCATATGGAAATCGTCCAGGAAAGATTGGAAAGGGAATTCAATCTGGATCTGATCACAACGGCTCCGTCGGTAAAATTTAGAATTACAAACACGAAAGGGGAAGTCTATGAAATCGATAACCCTTCCAAATGGCCGGAAACAATTACGATCGACAAATCGGAAGAACCTTATGTAAAAGCGACTATCATCGCTCCCGATCATTATGTGGGAAATATCATGTCGCTTGTCATCGATAAACGGGGTATTCATATGGATACTGTTTATCTTTCCAAAGACAAAGTTCAATTGACCTATGAGTTGCCTCTTGCTGAATTAATTTTCGAATTTTATGACAAACTAAAATCGCATACCAAAGGTTATGCGTCTCTCGATTACGAAGAAATCGGATACAGGGAATCCAAATTGGTAAAAATGGATATCCTTGTGAATGGGGAACCTGTGGATGCGCTCTCTTCGATTGTTCATAAATCGAAAGCGGAAGATCGTGGACGGATCATCATCGAAAAACTGAAAGATCTGATTCCCAGACACCAATTTATGATTCCTTTGCAAGCAGCAATCGGTGCGAAAGTAGTCGCGCGCGAAAGCATTTCCGCTCTTCGGAAGAACGTAACTGCAAAGTGTTATGGTGGAGATATCTCCCGAAAGAAAAAACTATTGGAAAAGCAGAAAGAAGGTAAAAAGAGAATGAAGCAGATCGGATCTGTGGAAATCCCTCAGGAAGCTTTCCTATCTATTTTAAAAACCGGGGATTGATCTTTTCTCAATCCCGGGAAACCACTTTACTTAATAATCCGGTAGGTTCAAGGTCGCAGAATGGGATATGTCATATATATTGCAGCGACAATGTTAGTAGTGCCTCTCTTCTCTGTTCTTGGAGAGTTTTTCTATCGCTCTCCGCAAGCTAGGTTTTTTGATCTTACATGGAAGTGGTTCATTTTTTGGGCCATCGGCATAAGGCTTATCAGTGCAGGTGTAAATCAAATTGCGAATCCTGCATTTACCGCAAGTATTTTGCAATTAAACGATTCAGCATATCTGGTGATCAGGGAATTAGGATTTGCCAATCTGCTCATGGGTGGGCTTGCTGCGCTCTCCTTATTTTTTCCTACTTTACGTCCGGCGGCGACTCTTGGAGGTCTTTATCTGGGGATGGCCGGGCTATTGCATGTGATTCGCGGTATTGAACATGTGAATCTGAAGGAAGGAACGGCACTGATTTCCGATTTATGGGGTTTTCTGATCGTTGTTGCTTATTTCTTGGATTCTTTTTTCTTCCGTCATAAAACATAGATATAACCCTCGTGGAACAACAACTTAACGTTTGTTTTCCGAGAATCCATATATATGTTGGAAAAAATCCGAAGCCAGATCCGAAAACCTTTCCTGGATATCTCGGAAATATCATTCACTCATAAAAAAATTCAAATCATTCGGGAAGACAAACTCTGCTTCGGAATGGGAACGAAAATCAGAAAGGCATTCGGTCTTTTGGAATTTCTAAGTGACCAACAAATCCGAAAGATCAGACTTGTTGGTGCTCTCCCGGGTAATTTTTTATCCGCTTACAGTTTTCTATTTTTTTCGGCAGGATTCGAAATCAACGTTTATGCGTACAATAGGGACCCGAATATCACAACTGCAAACGGAATTTTGGTTAAAAATTTAGGCACAAATGTTTTCGTGTTTCCGACTAGAAAAGACTGTTTTGATTCATTCTTTGCAGCGGGTAAGAAAGAGGATCAGAATGTATTTTCCGTTCCGGAATACGGACTACATTTTTCCGCCTTATCTCAGTTAAATATCCTCTGGAAAACGATAAAAAATCAATTCACCAAAACTTCCTTATTGTTTTTAGAGATCGGCTCCGGACTAAGTTTTATTTCTGCGGTTACTTTTTTTAAAAATACACAGGTGAAGGTAGCCGGGATATTGATAGGGGAAACCGAAGATCGTTTTCTAAAGAATCTTCCTTCTTATCTGAAATCCCTTCATCTGACGGAAAACGACTTGGGAGAATACTTTCTCTTGAAGCCAGGGCGAAATCAAAAATTCGGAAAGATTGGCCACGAGAAGGAAATGATAAGGGAAGTTTACCGCAAAACAGGGATTTTACTGGAACCGATTTATAGCGCCAAATCCTGGAATTGTTTGCAAGATTTAGCGGACTCTCCGAACGATTTTCTTTCGTCAAAGGAAGACAGGGAATCGGAATGGATTTATTTACACCAAGGAGGACTCTTGAATCATTTGGATCTACTCTTAGAGTCCGAAATAGCCGATTCCCTTGAAAAGTATTCCCTTTAAATCCATGTCTACTCCTCTTGTTTCCATCATCCTTCCCACATTCCATCGTCCTGATGCTACGAAGAAAGCGATCGAATCCGTTATTTCCCAAACTTACGGAAACTGGGAGCTGATTGTCGTAGATGACGGCTCGAAAGATACTACCTGGTCCGCTTTGCTCAGTGCTTATCCCGGATGGAAATCGAAGCTTACCAGTTTCGGTAAAAATACAAAATCCATACAGCTTCACCAAACAACTCATAGGGGAGTATCCAGTGCGCGCAACTTCGGAGTGGAGAGATCCGGCGGAGAATGGATTTGTTTTTTGGATTCGGATGATCTTTGGCTACCGGAAAAACTTTCCAAACAAATCAATTATCATAAAGATCATCCTGAAATTCGAATTTCACAAACGAATGAGATATGGATCAAAAACGGAAACAAAGTAAAACCTTTGGACAAACATAGGAAAAGAGAAGGGGATATCTTTCGGGAAAGTCTTGAACTTTGTCTGATCACTCCCTCCAGTGTGATTCTAAATAAGGAATTGTGGAAAGAAACAGGGGGGTTCGATGAAAGACTTCTTACTTGTGAAGACTACGATCTCTGGATTCGCATAACAGTTGAAAACGAATTGGTCGGACTTTTGGAAGAAGAATTGATGATTCGCCACGGAGGGCATACGGATCAACTTTCCGGCAAGTACAACGCGATGGAACGGTTTCGATTGTATTCCCAACTGAAACTTTGGAATTCCACTCTGGAAGAAAATATAAATAAGCCCGGTTCCCATTCGGAAAAAAAAGATCTCTTGAAGACGAGCATTCTAAATCGAATTCAAGTATTGGAAGCGGGAAGAAAAAAAAGAAATAAGGAAATCGGTTTTTTACATCATTTTAAAGATGATTTGGAAAGGGAGAGTAAGTCACCCGGGGATCTTATGCACGTTCTTCTGAACGAATCCGATTGGAATTAATTTTTTATTCTCCCAAATGATCTAAATAAAAAACCCGAAGGAAAATCCCCCGGGTTCTGATTCTAAAAAAGAAACTTTAGAAAAGAATTCGCTTAACTAGCGATAAACTCTCTATTGAGTTTTGTGATAAAATTTACCGAAATCTCTTTCGGACAAGCAGCCTCACATTCGTATTGGTTTGTGCAATTTCCAAATCCTTCTTTGTCCATTGCCGCCACCATTTTGCGAACTCTTTCTTTTTTCTCAACTTGACCTTGAGGTAGAAGAGCGAGATGCGAAACTTTTGCGGATACGAATAGCATAGCCGATGCATTTTTACAAGCAGCGACACAAGCACCGCATCCGATACAAGTTGCAGCATCCATTGCAAGGTCGGCGTTCACTTTCGAAATGGGAAGCGCGTTTCCGTCAGGAGCACCGCCTGTATTTACGGATACATAACCGCCTGCTTGGATGACACGATCAAATGCAGAACGATCTACCACTAAATCTTTTACCACTGGAAAAGCTTTTGCTCTCCAAGGCTCGATATAAACGGTATCTCCGTCATTGAACTTTCTCATATGAAGCTGGCATGTGGTCGTTCCTTTTTCAGGACCGTGAGGAACACCGTTGATCACCATGGAACACATTCCGCAAATTCCTTCACGGCAGTCATGGTCGAAAGCAATCGGCTCATCCCCTTTGGAGATCAAACCTTCATTGACAACATCCAACATTTCGAGAAAAGACATGTGTTCGTTCACATTATCAGCTTCGTAGCTGACCATCTTTCCTTTATCACTAGAGTTTTTTTGTCTCCAAACTTTGAGGTGTAATTTCATTGTTTCGCTCATTCTATTTATAGCTCCTTACGGCAAGGTGGATGTTTTCATATTCCAGAGGTTCTCTGTGTTCTTCAGGAGTTTTTCCGTCTCCTTTGTATTCCCAAGCGGTTACGTGACAGAACTTGTCATCGTTTCTTTGCGCTTCTCCTTCCTCGGTTTGGTATTCTTCCCGGAAGTGACCTCCGCAGGATTCTTCCCGTTTGAGAGCGTCCAAACACATAAGTTCGCCAAACTCTAAGAAGTCGGCAGTGCGTCCCGCTTTTTCCAATTCCTGGTTGAGCTCTCCGCCGTTACCCGCTACTTTCAAGTTTTTCCAGAATTCTTCTTTCAGCTCAGGAATCTTTTTAAGCGCTTCTTTGAGTCCAGCGTCCGTTCTTGCCATACCGCATTTGTCCCAAAGCAATTTCCCAAGTTCTCTATGGAAATCATCCGGGGTTCTTTTTCCGTTAATGGAAAGAAATTTGGAAGTCATCTCTTTAACACGAGCTTCCGCTTCTTTGAATTCAGGACGATCCGTAGAAATGTTTTTATGACCTTCTTTTGCGAAGTAGTCTCCGATCGTATAAGGAATCACGAAATATCCGTCCGCAAGTCCCTGCATAAGTGCCGAGGCACCCAATCTGTTGGCTCCGTGATCGGAAAAGTTCGCTTCGCCTAACACATGTAATCCGGGAATATTGGACATCAGGTTGTAATCCACCCAAAGACCACCCATAGTATAGTGGACGGCAGGATAAATACGCATCGGAACTTTGTATGGGTTTTCACCGGTGATTCTTTCATACATCTGGAAAAGGTTATCGTAACGATCCGCTACTACCGGCTCTCCCAATCTTTTGATGGAATCGGAAAAATCCAAATAAACACCGAGTCGTTTGTCACCTACAAGAGGTCCGACACCCAAACCGTTGTCACATGCTTCTTTTGCCGAGCGGGATGAAATATCACGAGGAGCTAAGTTTCCATATGAAGGGTATTTTCTTTCGAGATAATAATCTCTTTCGTTTTCCGGGATTTCATGAGGAGCACGAAGGTCTCCTTTCTTTTTAGGAACCCAAACTCTTCCGTCGTTACGAAGAGACTCGGACATAAGTGTCAGTTTGGATTGATAATCTCCCGATTGAGGAATGCAAGTAGGGTGGATTTGCGTATAACAAGGATTTGCGAAAGCAGCACCTTTTTTATAAGCACGGAAAGTAGCCGTTACGTTGGAACCTTTCGCATTGGTGGAAAGATAAAATACGTTTCCGTATCCCCCCGTTGCCAGGATCACCGAATCACCAGCATGAGAAGAAATCTCACCGGTAACCAAATCACGAACTACGATTCCTTTGGCATGACCGTCTATCAAAACGAGTTCCAACATTTCCGTTCTTGCATACATTTTCACCGCACCCTTTGCGATTTGCTTTTCAAGGGCAGAGTAGGCGCCGAGCAGCAATTGTTGTCCTGTTTGACCTTTTGCATAAAAAGTACGGGATACTTGTGCACCACCGAAGGAACGGTTGGAAAGAGTTCCTCCGTATTCGCGGGCAAAAGGAACTCCTTGGGCAACGCATTGGTCAATGATATTTGTGGACACTTGAGCTAGGCGGTAAACGTTACCTTCCCGAGCGCGGAAGTCTCCCCCTTTGACCGTATCATAGAACAAACGGTAAACGGAGTCTCCGTCGTTTTGGTAGTTTTTCGCAGCGTTGATCCCGCCTTGTGCGGCAATCGAGTGGGCGCGTCTGGGTGAATCCTGAAAACAAAAAACGGAAACATCATAACCTAACTCGGATAATGTTGCCGCAGCGGAAGCACCGGCAAGACCGGAGCCTACGATAATGACTTTATATTTACGTTTGTTTGCCGGGTTTACAAGTTTGATATCTTGTTTGTGTTTGTCCCATTTATTTTCAATCGGACCGGATGGTATTTTTGCATCTAATTTCATAACTTCTCCTCTTATCCGTTACTTCACCCATCCGAGCAGGATGGAAACTGGCATGGAACTATTTCCGATAAATACTATTAGCGCTAAACCGATTGCGGTTTTTTCAATCACCGGAAAATGTTTCGGGGCAAGGATGCCAAGAGTTTGAAACATGGAAGCCAGCGCATGGGAAAAATGAAGGGAGAGAAAAACCATAAAAAAGATATATGCGAGAGCGATCGGTAGTTGCTGAAATCCCAAAATCACCATAGCATACACATCATGAACTACTTCTCCGTTTTTCAAAGTGTACTCGAAAGTGTAATGATCAGGATTGGTTACACCGAAAGTAAAATGAAGCAAGTGGTAGATAAGAAAGGTAAGAAGCAGTAGTCCGCTATAAAACATTGTGCGGGAAGCTCCGGAGGCTTGGATCGTAGCTTGTTTTTTATAGGCAACCGGTCTTGCTGCGGAATTTTCTTTTTTAAGAAGTATAGCCGTGATTACATGTCCGAAAAAAGCGACAAGTAAACCGATGCGTGCAACCCAAAGTAAGGGTCCAAGATCTTTTAAAAACTTAGCATAAGCATTTAGTTTTTCGGGTCCTTGAAAAACTTGTAAGTTTCCCAGCATATGCGCGATCACGAAACCGAACCAGATAAATCCGGTGATGGCCATAATGATCTTCTTTCCTATGGATGAACGAAAGAAGTCCAGACTCAAGGTCATAGAATTGCTCCTGAAGCGAGATTAGGTGTGGTGTGCTGTCCTAAATGATTTTGTTCTTCCTTTGAATGTAGTAGAAGGCAATATCTCATTTGGATAAGTCCACGCTAGAACCCCGTACGGGTTTCGTAAATTCTTAAATCTATTTTGGCATGGAATCTGATTTTTCATTTGACCTTGATTCTCAAATTCCTTAGATTTTCCAGAAATTCCGGGCAAGTAAAAAGAAAAAAGAGTGATTCATGGATATAAAAGTTAAGATTTTCCTATTTTTCTCCGGATTTTTATCTCTATGCTTTTATTTTTTTCTGTATGCGTACCAATTGCCCAGTCTGATCTCAAGCAATGAAGATTCTAAAGTCTTGTTAGGTTTAGGCGTACTTGTCATATCCTGGATTCCACCGATAGTGGGTTGGATCGCAAAGGATCATTTCAAAAATTGGATAAAGGAAACTCATGAAAAATAAAAAATTCTTAGCATCGGTCTTTTTGCTTATCATTGCCTCCACCTTCTTTATTACCGGTTGTGAAAAAGTACCGGCAGGTTATGTTGGTGTAAAGGTTTACTTACTCGGTTCGAGCAAAGGAGTTGATTCGGAAGAATTGGGAGTGGGTCGTTATTGGGTGGGAATCAACGAAGAGCTTTATCTCTATCCTACATTTACCAAAACCTATGTGTGGACGGCGGACTATCAGGAAGATTCGGAAACAAACGAATCCATAGATATCCAAACTAAAGAAGGTCTGACGGTCAATGCGGATGTGGGAATTCAATTTCGAGTGGAACCGGACAAAGCGAATGTGTTATTCCAAACTTACAGAAGAGGAATTGATGAAATTACAGACAGTGTTTTGCGCACTGCGGTAAGGGATGTATTGAACCGACTCGCATCCAGTATGACTTCCGATATGATTTACGGGCAGGGAAGAGTGGAACTCATTGAAAAATCGACCGAAGCCGTAAAACAGGAGTTTGCTGCAAAAGGAATCATAGTGGAGAGACTTTATTGGATCGGAACCATGAGATTACCCGAAAAAGTCAAACAAGCTCTAGATGCAAAAATAGAACAGATTCAAAAAGCGGAACAAAGGGAAAACGAATTGAGAGAAGCCGTTGCCCAAGCCAAAATAGAAAAAGCGAAGGCGGAAGGTACTGCCAACCAAATCAGACTGGAATCCCAACAACTCACACCCCTTATGATCCAAAAAATGTGGATTGAAAAATGGGATGGTAGGCTCCCCCAACAAATGCTAGGTGATAAATCGACAATACTGGTTCCTTTCAATAAATAAGACCGGCCCAATGAAACGTTTTGCAATCTTTCTATTATGTGTGCTGTTTTCGGAAGGATGTATCAGCTTCGGTGAGGAAAAAACAGGTGCTAAGGAGAGTGCAAAACTAGCGGGACAACCGGTCTTTCTTGAATTCAAACGTCTTGTCGCAAAGTCGCCCAAACATCTTCATTTGAACCTGACAGTCACCAATCTATCTCTTTCCAATATCCGCAGTTTTTCCGCTTTGTTATTTGCGGTGGATAAACAGGGACTGATACTCATTCCCGAAACTTATAAAACACCGGAATTGATTTGTAAACTGGACAGACCTTTGCAACCGGATACCTCGGTTCATTGCAAAGAAATCATCCGTTCGTATGCAGCCGATATAGAAAAAATAGAATTGCATTCCGTTGCTTTCGGCACGGAAGACGGAGTTCGAATGTTAATCACCAAGGAAGATCTGAAATACATTTCCGAATATGAGGAATGAGAGTGACTTATATTCTTTAATCCGGCTAAGAACCGGTTGGAAAAGTATACATGAGAACACTTTCTACTCAATGGGTTTCAAAATCTAATGAGACATAATATAGATTATGGGAAGTTGCATATTGTTTCAAAAGTAGAGGTATTCCAAATGAGAAGTATGCTTCAAAACTAAATGTACTCCTTTTTCAATTTGCAGTCGCGAGGATTTTATCCAGTAATCTGCCAACCTCTTTGCCAATGCTTGCGGAACCATATTCTCCCGCAGTCGTAACAACAACCATATCCAGATCAGGAACAATATAAATCCGTTGTCCGCCGTTTCCGAGAGCCGCTTGCCAAGAGACAGTTCGATTGGAAAGACGAGTTTCTCCGGTCCACCATTGGTATCCGTATTCTAAAGGACTATCGTCACCGGTGAGTATTGTGATATTTGTGGTAATATGTGATTTGAGTGAATCTTCAATCCAGTTTTTGGGAACGATTTGCTTTTTCTCCCATACACCTCCATTCAACATAAGCCTTCCTAATTTTAACATATCACGGGGTCGCAGGCGCAATCCTCCGAAAGCAAGTGCGCGTCCGTGCCGATCCTTTACCCATTCATAATCATTAATTCCGATCGGATGAAAAAGCCATTCGGCCGCCAAATCTTCCAGAGATTTTCCGGTTTCTTTCGTAAGAATTTCCGCAAGAACGGAAGTCCCTCCGCCGTTATAATTAAATACTTTTCCCGCAGGCGCAATCATGGGTCGTTCAAAAACAAATCTCACCAGGTCTTTTTTCCAGTACAACCTTGCCTCATCATTTGTCAAAAATCCGCGAGCCCATTCTTTCCAATCCAGACCGCTGCTCATCGTAAGCAAATGTCTCCAGGTAACCGAGCTATGTTGGACTGTTTCCAAATCAGCTAGTTCGGGAAAGGAAGCAAGCACACTGGAATCGATTTCATGTATAAGTTTTTTCTCCACCGCGATTCCGAATAACAAAGATACAACGCTTTTGCTTACAGATCGCACATCATGCAAACTGTCCTTGTCGAAAACGGATTCTCCATCGAAAGGCAAACGAAAACCGTATCTTATGTTCAAAGGGCTGTCCTTTCCATTATGATAAATTTCAGCGACAAGCTTACCATGACGCTCAATCAAAAGAGAATGTAAGAGATTGTTTTTCTCAGAGTATTCTTTCAGCACCTGACAAAACGCGTCTGTTGCAAAGCCCGACTCATGTGCATTTGCAGGTTGCCAAAATGAATCGGATATCGGAGAGGAACAGGCATTTGTTTCCAGTCGAACACTAGGTTCCTGACATCCTATATTCAGAGTAATAAGAAGAAATGTGAAAACGAAAAACCGTTGCTGTGTTGACATTGAATGGAAATATTTTATCACTACAAAGATCTCCGATCAATGAATATTTTTTACAGGCGATTTTACTCTTCCCGAAAGATCAAATCCTCGTTGCTCAAAATATTTCAAAAATGAAACATTACGATTATGTTAGAACTCAGACCCAATTGTGAAAATTGCGGTAAGTTACTTCCGCCCGAATCTACCGAAGCAATGATCTGTTCTTTTGAATGCACATTTTGTATTCATTGTTACGAAAGTTTTTTAGAAAATGTCTGCCCCAATTGCGGCGGAGGTTTCAGTCCAAGGCCGATTCGTCCCAAGAATAATTGGAAAAACAATAACAGCTTATCCAAATATCCCGCAAGTACCAAAGCGATTCACAAACCCTTGAACCAAACGGAACATTCTTTATTTGCGAAAGAAATTTCTAAAATTGCACCTATAGAAAGATAAGAGCCAAAATAATCCATGGGCGGAAAATATCCCGGTGTTTATCCTTTTAAAATGCGAATCGCTTGTATCTTTCAGATGCTGATTTTAGGAATCATCGGTACGATCGTTTTTACCCGGGCAGGTATCGTATTTCCCGACTGGAATTCTTTTTCGGCAAAGATCATTTGGATCGTGGTAGGATTTTTTTCGATCGGAGTTGTTTTGAATTTAATTACACCGAGCAAATGGGAAAGAATTCTTTGGGCGCCTGTTTGTTTAATACTTCTTATTTGCTCGGTCCTGATTGCGACCGGATAATAAACCAGACCCACTCCATCGACTAATAGATATTAAGGAGTCACATTGTCTTCGGATTTATTTTCGGAAATAAAGATCCTGGGATTTTTTTCAAACTTCAACCAAAACACCATTTCTTTCAATTTTTCAAATGGCACCCCGATACAACCGAAGGTTGGCTTTGTCAAATCTTCCCAGGGATGGATGAAAATCATGCTTCCCCTGCCCTTCTCCGGATTCACAGTGTTGTATTCTATAACTATCATAAGGCGATAGAAGCCGTCGGCCCGAAGTAAAGGATGAATTGATTTTGATTTCGACTTATGTTTTATATGTAAATTATAATATTTTGATTTTACATCATCTACCCAATAGTCATCTTTTGTGATCCTATGGTAAGGAAATCCTAAAGTCGGATTTTCATCATAACCGAAAACACGTAAAACAGGATAATCTCCCGTAGGAGTTTTACCATCCCCTTCCTGTTTGAGAGAAGAAGAAATCATCCCTGTCTGGCCGATAGATACAAGAAAAGAAGGAAGGTTTTCCACCCATTCCCCGTCGATAAGCTCGTAAAAATGAATCCTCCCTCTAGTTTGATTCGGTTCCTGGATTACAAAAACCAATTGTTTCGGATCGGAATCCGAGATTTTATCCGCCCCATTGGCCACAATGCCCCGAGAAAATAAAAACAAACTCAAAACGAAAGTCACTAAAACGAAATGGATTTTTGGGAGCCGGAAACGGGAAAATTTCAAATTTTCTTTCCTTCTATTTGAAAAGTTGTAAGATGAATCTAGAATTTGGAAATGGACAGCTTTAGAAAAGTCGGATTCTCTTAAAAAACAAAACTGCTGGGATGAAAAATGGGGAAAAAAGCTACCGGAGGTGATCGAAAAAGGGAAAAAGGAAGCAAAAATTGGCTCCCCCTGCTGGGCTCGAACCAGCGACCCAATGATTAACAGTCATTTGCTCTACCGACTGAGCTAAAGGGGAATAACCAATCTCTCTGGACAGAATATTTAAGAAACCTCTCCGGTCAACTTAAAAAAAATGAGACTTAATCATTTAAATCCTAAAAAAATCGGAAAAATCAGGCGAGTTTTCTATAAAAATGAATGTTTCCTAATTTGCTTCCCTTCATAGTGACATAATCCTTAACCACTCCTGGTTGGGTCAGAAATATATAATAAAACGGTTTGTTGTTTGAGACGGGGTCTGCATGAGAATTGAGAGGCATTTTACAAAGGGAAATACTGGTCTTTACCCGAATATAGTATGGGTAAAAAAGGATTCAAAGATTACAAATCCGGATGGTTCGGCTGTATTCGAAGCCAACGACGTAGAAGTTCCGGACTTTTGGTCGCAGGTTGCCACAGACATCCTGGCACAGAAGTATTTCCGTAGAAAGGGAGTGCCAAAGTACCTCAAAAAACTCAAAGAAAACGGAATCCCTGAGTGGCTCCAAAGATCCGTTCCCGACGATGAAAAATTATCCGCACTCAAACCGGAAGATCGTTTCATAGGAGAAACAGACTCCAAACAAGTATTCCACCGTCTTTCCGGATGTTGGACCTATTGGGGTTACAAATACGGTTATTTTTCCGATGAAGAAAGCGCAAAAGCTTTCTATGAAGAGACAATCTTCATGTTGGCAAGTCAGATGTCAGCACCTAACTCCCCTCAGTGGTTTAACACAGGACTCAACTGGGCGTATGGAATCGATGGCAAGTCGCAAGGCCATTATTATGTAGATCCCAAGTCGGGAAAATTAGTTCGTTCCGCATCTTCTTACGAACACCCGCAACCGCATGCTTGTTTCATTCAATCCGTAGACGATGACCTGGTAAACGAAGGCGGAATTATGGATCTTTGGGTTCGTGAAGCCCGACTATTCAAATACGGTTCGGGAACAGGAACTAACTTCTCCAACCTAAGAGCAGCCAACGAATCCTTGTCAGGTGGTGGAAAAAGTTCCGGACTCATGTCTTTCTTGAAAATCGGAGATAGAGCCGCAGGTGCCATCAAGTCAGGCGGAACCACAAGACGTGCTGCCAAAATGGTATGTTTGGATATGGATCACCCGGACATCGAAGAGTTCATTGATTGGAAAGTACAGGAAGAGAAAAAAGTAGCTTCTCTTGTCACAGGTTCCATTCTGAATAACAAACTTCTCAATGAAATCATGGCTGCTTGTACCCAAGGAAAAACAACTTTGGGAGAAGAAAAGGCATACGATCCTACTGCAAATGAGCTCTTAAAAAAAGCCATTCAGAAGGCCCGCAAATCCTTTATCGCAGACAATTACATCAAACGAGTGATCGACCTTTCCAAACAAGGGTACAAAGACATTCTATTTGAAGAGTTGACTACTGACTGGCAATCGGAAGCATACAATACAGTTTCCGGTCAAAACTCGAATAACTCCGTTCGAATTACAAATGAGTTTATGGAAGCTGTGGAAAAAGACCTTCCCTTCCACCTTTACAATAGAACGGAACGGGAAAAAGCAAGCAGAGAAAAAAGAGAAACAAAACCGGCAAAAACGGTGAGAGCTCGTGATCTTTGGGAGAAAATTTCCAACGCTGCCTGGAGTTCTGCGGATCCGGGAACACAATATCATACTACAATCAACGAATGGCACACTTGTCCGGAAGACGGAACGATCAATGCATCCAATCCTTGTTCCGAGTATATGTTCCTGGACAACACTGCTTGTAACCTTGCTTCTGCAAACTTAGTTAAGTTTTTGAAAGAAGATGGTAGCTTCGACGTGGAAGGATATCGTTACCTTTGCAAAATCTGGACAATCATTCTGGAAATTTCCGTTCTTATGGCGCAGTTTCCTTCCAAAGAAATCGCGGAACTTTCCTATAAGTTCAGAACACTTGGTTTGGGTTATGCGAATCTGGGTTCACTTCTTATGGTCATGGGAATTCCTTATGATTCCAAAGAAGCAATGGCTGTAACCGGTGCCATTACCTCCATCCTACATATGACTGCTTACGCTACTTCTGCGGAAATGGCAAAGGAACTAGGTCCATTCAACGGATACGAAAAAAACAAAGAGCATATGCTCCGAGTGATTCGCAACCATAGAAGAGCCGCTTATAATGCTCCTAAAGAAGAATACGAAGGACTTACCATCACTCCGATCGGAATCAATCCTTCTTATCTCCCTACTTACCTATTGCAAGCAGCGAAAGAAGATTCCGACCGAGCGTTGGAACTAGGTAATCTCTACGGATATAGAAATGCACAAGTCACTGTGATCGCGCCTACAGGAACGATCGGACTTGTTATGGATTGTGATACTACGGGAATCGAACCTGACTTTGCACTTGTAAAATACAAAAAACTGGCAGGTGGCGGTTACTTCAAAATCATCAACCAATCGGTTCCGATTGCTCTTAAAAAACTAGGTTATAGCCAAGCGGAACAAGATGCGATTGTGAACTATTGCAAAGGTCACGCTACTTTCAACGGAGCTCCCGGATTGAATACGGCAAGACTCAAAGAGAAAGGTTTTACAGAAGAGATTCTGGAAAAACTGGAAAAACAACTTCCTTTCGTTTTTGATGTTCAATTCGCATTCAACAAATACACTTTAGGCGAAGACTTCCTAAGTAAAACTTTGGGAATCGATCCGAGTGTTTATAACAATCCGAATTTCAATTTGCTGGAACAAGTTGGTTTTACTGCGGATGAAATCGCGCAAGCAAACGACTATGTTTGCGGAACGATGACGATTGAAAACGCTCCTTATATCAAAGAGAAAGATCTCGCGGTTTTTGATTGTGCAAACAAATGCGGTAAGTATGGAAAACGTTTCCTTTCTTACCAATCCCATATTCGTATTATGGCAGCTGCACAACCTTTTATCTCCGGAGCGATTTCCAAAACCATCAACCTTCCTGAAGAAGCGACTGTTGACGATGTAAAAGATGCATACTTAATGTCTTGGAAAGTGATGATTAAGGCAAATGCTCTTTATCGCGACGGATCCAAACTTTCTCAACCGCTGAATTCAGTGTTCCAACTCTTAAGTGCAGTGGGAGAAGAGGAAGAAGAAACGGTTCATCTGGCAGCATCCGCTCCTAAAACGGTAACGGAAGCAGCGGAAAAATTAGTCTATAAATACATTGCAGAAAGAAGAAAACTACCGCACCGCCGAGCGGGTTACACTCAAAAAGCAATGGTTGGCGGACATAAGGTTTATTTGCGAACCGGCGAATACGAAGATGGTCAGTTAGGTGAGATCTTCGTAGATATGCACAAAGAAGGAGCTGCTTTCCGTTCTCTTATGAACGCATTTGCAATTGCGATCTCTCTCGGACTACAACACGGAGTTCCATTGGAAGAGTTTGTAGATGCATTTACATTCTTCAAATTCGAACCGAACGGAATGGTTTCCGGCAACACTCATATCAAAATGTCTACTTCCGTAATCGACTATATCTTTAGAGAGTTAGCGATCACCTACCTCGGTAGATATGATCTGGCTCAAGTTTCTCCGGAAGATTTAAGAACGGACGAACTAGGCAGAAAAGCAGAAACAAAAGAACCAATAGTGGGAAAGCCTGAACGGAGTGGCAACGTTTCTACTCCGATACAAGTTTCTCCTCTATCCATGAAGTCTGTGATAGAAGAAAAACAAGAATCTCCTGCATTAGTTGGAGCCGTTGCTGCAGGGACTGCCAGTTCGCAAGGAACAGGGGCTACTGCTGCAGAAACGTTAAAGAACATTGCAGAAGCAAGAATCAAAGGTTATACGGGAGATTCCTGCACCGAGTGCGGGTCCTTTCAAATGGTTCGTAATGGAGCTTGTTTGAAATGTATCTCTTGCGGTTCGACCACGGGTTGCTCATAAGAGCAACCTAAGTTTAAAAACAGTTTCTGAAAGATTGAAAAAAGCACCTAAAGATTAGGTGCTTTTTTTATGGATTCGAGCTAGGGAACTAGGGAGCGGGCGGATTCGGTTCTACAGATGGTTGTTCCGTTTGAATATTCGAGTTAGTGCCACCTAATTGATTCAAGTTGGGAATATCCACTTTAGGCGAAGAGATGGATCCTCGAATGGGAATACAGATTTTACCGTTTTCTTGCGGCAAAAGAGTCACAAGACCTGCGATGTCCTGTCTTTCCTGTGCAAATTTATCATTCAAACTAGCGCAAGCTTTGATCTCCAATTGAGAAAGAGAGATACTGTCCGAAAGCCGGATAACACCTTGGAATTGGATCTTGGCGATACTTGAGTCAATGAGTCCTTTTTCGATCATCACTTTGCCGGAACGGATCTTGAATTGAAAACTTGCTTTTTTGATTTCATGTCCTTTCAAACTTCCTAGCATAGGAATTTCCATTGATTCAAAAAACTTTCCACCGGATAAAAGGATCTCTCCTTCTCCATTCCAACGGGTTATCTTGTCATCAATAGAGGAAATTTTAATCGGAAAACTTACGGATTTCGCTTGTACCGACCACTCTCCTCCTTCGTATTTCAAAAAACCGATTTCAGCGTCCCCTTCCACACGACTGCTCATTAGTCCGAATAAGGATAAAGAAAAACTCAACTCTTCCGCTTTTATAACAGTGCCGCTTGCAAATTGTGCAACAAAGGAGTCGAAAGATTTTCTTCCGAAAAAAGGAAAATGAATTTCTTTTGCTTCGAGAACGATACCTGTTTCTTTGGAAGATTCAGCAAGAACGGAACGTACGATTTCATTTAAAGGAAATGTAAAAAAGAAAAAGAAAACAAAAGCCAGAATCCCAAGGCCGACTAACATTAGAATTTTGGAAGAATCTAACTGTTTATTGTCTTCCTCTCCCTCGGAAATCTCATTTGATTCCCCGTCTTCCAGAAGAGATTCTTGAATTAGTTCGTCTTCCGAAAGCTCATCTTCCAATTCAGGATCTAAATCAATGTCTTTTTCTTTGGCCACAATTATTTTCCTTTTGTGATTCTACTGTAAGATGAAACCTTTAGATTCACATCGTAAATTTCTTTTTCTGCAAAAGGTTTTCTAAAAGTAAGATAATCCACTTTTGCCTGAACCTGTTTGTTTTTTTCAATATCATAAATAAACTTGATTACATCCTGAAGCAAAACGGATCGAAACGATACATCGATCTGGATTTTATTATAATCCTTTCGAATAACAGTCGTTGTATCCTTCATGGTCTGAACTTTATCTTTCAGGTTATAACGAACCATAATTTGATCCAACTTGGAATACATTACGCTTACATCTTCTTCGCTTCCACCGGTTTGAAGACTTTTTAAATAATTAAATTCCCGAATCACCCGGTCCAACTGAGTCGCTTGGGAACGGGTTTCATAAATTTCTTCCGTAAGTTTGTTTCTTAAATCTACAAAAATGGAAAGAATCGTATAAATTCCGAGTGTTGCCACCAAAAACACGGCGCCGATAACAAGCATCCGTTCTCTATCATTTAACCGATCTAACATTATGGCTCATCCTTTGGAATGACAATATCCATTTTGATTTTAAAGCTTACTTTGTATTTGTTAACTCCGGTGATAAGTCTTTTGTTTAAAACCTGGATATTTGTGAATTTTTCCGATTTTTCAAGTGCTGCTTGAATGATACCTATTTCACCGAATTCATTTACCCTACCGTAAATTTGAATTTCGTTTTCATCAAAGTTGAATTGATCCAAAACAAAAGGCAAAACTTCCGAGGACGGAAATTGTTCGGTCGCTTCATTCAAAAGATCCAAAATACTTTCCTGCGAAAGAAAAAGACGATAAATCTCCGTTTTTTTCTTCTCCGCTTTCAGCTTGGATGCGGCAGTCATAAGGGGATCTTCGTCTTCCGAAATCTCACCGCCGATCCCTATCTTGTATTTTTCAGTCAGAATTTTTTTGTTCGCTGCAATCTTTCGATTGTCCAAAATAATCCCGATGATAAACACACCTAACAAAAGTAACAACGATATACTGATCAACACCAAATGAGGTTTGAATGCGGACAATCGAAAGGAATTGGTATTGATTCTTTTTGCAAATCCGGTTCCTAAAAAGTCAACCTGGTTGCGGGATTCGTAATGAACTCCCGTTGCTATTGCGGTAACAAGAGTAGGATCATCTATTCCTAAAAATTCATATCTACTCACCGCAATCCCGAGCCTGGATTGCATAAGCTCCGTCAAATCAAGAAATATACTCCCCCCACCTGATAACAAAAGTAATTCGGGTCTTTCATTTTCTGGTAAAGAAAAAATACTATTTTCCATTTCATGAATAATGGATTCGAATTTGGTTTGAATGAATTTTTTTATACTTTTGTAAGCAACGGGAGAAATGGAAAACTTGGTTAAAAATCTGGATTCCGCTTCCGAAGCCAAATCTGAGAATATGGAAAAATCAATGGAATGTTTGATCTCTTCGGCACGGGGAGAATCCACTTTCAATACACGAACGATTTCTTCCGTAATCTCTTCGCCGCCCATATAAATTTGTCTGGTATGGCGAAGTTTACCTTCATGTAAGATATTGAATATGGAATACTTTCCACCGATGTCCAACTGAAGGATTGATTTTTCTTTAATTAAAATATTATAATTTTTGGAAACAAGAGAAGACAAAACGAAGGAATCCAAAGACAAACAATTTAGATGAAGGTCCCCTTTGATAAAAGGTTTCAGTGCACGGTTTAATTCGGAATGATGAACATTGAAAGAAATGACTTCCGAAGCTTCCTTTCCGATCCTCCATGTTTTGCCTATGACTTCCAACTCTTCCATAGGATAGGGAACCAGATTTTCCACTTCAAATGGCAAAACTTCTTTGATCGCTTTTTCAGTGATCAGAGGAATACTCAAATCCCGAACAAACAGATTTTGAATTCCCAAGTTGATTAGGAAGTTCGTCTCTTCGGGAAAAAACGACTGTATAAACCGAACGATATTGTATTCGAAAGGATCACCTTCATTTTCATCCAGTTCCACAACTGACAAGGTTTCCGTTCTTAGTATTGTAATCTTTCCAAGGACTTTTTTAAAGAGTACTCCTTTTAGGAAAGTACTTCCGTAGTCGATGGCAAGGTATTGATCAAATGATAACATTTTCTAATCTTCCGTGTAGTATAACATCTGGTTGTTTGTGAGATCAAAGATTCCCGTTACTTTGCGAACAACTTTGTCTTTGATGATTCCGACCCCAGTGATTTTATATACTTCTCCCTTTGTCTTAATTCTTCCGCCTGAAACCTCTGTTCCTTCCCCCGCTAGTTCTTTATAAAGGGTCAATTCTCCGGAGGTTTTCACTTGAAATTCGGGTTCCTTCTCCAAGTCTTTCAACTCTTTAATGTACCCTCCTTTCTGCAACTTGAGTTTCAAAATTTTCATCGCCGCTTGTTTGGTCATAAAATCGGAAAGAGACATGAGCACAAAATAAGGCGCGGTGTTGATATTGATCCGATCGTCATAGGAATCCCCGTAAGGTAGATAGGCAGTGATATTGCTGGAAAGCACATAGTCTTTATCGGAACGAAGCGCTCTTTCTTCCTCCGTTAAAAAGTCCTTGGAATTGTTTTTATCATAGTCTTTCGGTTTCAAAGATTCATAGACAATGGAGCGATCAAACCCCTTTACATTCAGAAGTTCCGAGAGGGAATAAAAAGGAGCATTTTTGATTTTTCTGGGAGGTTTCAATCTGGAATAATAATATTGTTCCGCACCTCCCCCGGTTTCCTGATGATTTTCATCGATCCAGTCGAGTATGGGAAAAATCATCTCCCGTTTCAATCCGTATTGATAAAACAATCGGGACATCATTTCGATTGATCTTTGGTTCGGTTGGTCGTCGTAGATTTTTACGAGAGAATTGACATTGATTTTCCCGTCTTCCGGACTCATTGTATAATAAATCACTCCTCCCCCGAGAGGAATCGGAGGTGGGTCCAAAGCAAGACCTGATTGATAAAGTACATCTTCGGGAATCTTTTTCAATGCCCCGACGGCACCCATAAATCCCGCCTTAGCCAACATATGAGCTCGGAATCCGTCCGCTTGCGTTCGTGCAATCTGATATTCCGTAGCGGCATCCTGAAAGAATTTTCCCGCAGTGAATAGGGACGCTGATCCAAGTGCCATGATCAGCACAAGCACCATAAACCCACCACGCCTTCTTCTATTTGTATAATATGCCCGGATGCGCCAATGATTCATATTTTAAAAAACTATTTCCTACAAGAGATATGATTTCCACACGTACGAGCCGAGGGATTTTTTTCGTGGTCTTTGAATTCCAATCGTCCACCCATTTGTCCCCTCTTTCCGAATATTTCAATTGAAAGCTTTTTACATTTTCGAGTAAGATATGTTCAATTCCACCTTGGGTTGGGGAACTGTCCACCATCTCATCTTCCCGCCGAATTAAATAATAAAGGTCCGGAAGTTTAGGATTCTCCATCTTACGCAAGTAAAATGAAACTTCTCTGACAGAAGCGCTATCCTCCTCTTCCGCATAAGGATTGGAAGTGCAAAAACTAATCCTATCGTTTCTTTCTCCGGGAACCCCTTCCGTTTTTCCTGCAAATAAAACTCTTCTTTGATTATCGATATAATAAGTTCTGGTGATTGTAGCGCGGATATTTTCCACAGCATATAAAATATCTTTTCTGTTCGCTCCTTTTTGAGAAGCGCCTTTCTTTGCGATGTTATTCGAGGTATAAAACACCATGAAGATTCCCGTGAATATACTTCCAAGCACCATAATCACGATGGAAATTTCAATTAATGTAAATCCTCGCCTTAGTTTCATTAGTATTTAGTAGACCTGAATGTTTCTACGGTATAGGTAGCGTCCTTGATTCCATCCGGGTAAGTAATGGAAACTTTCACTCGAAAAACCTTCATAATACCACCGGTTTCGAAGTTTTTGGTCTGACTTCTTTTTTTCATCAAATCACTCAGGCCCACGTCCTTATCACCTAACATATCTTTCGGAGCTTTTTTTTTCAATTCCTCCGCATTCGGTCCAGCCGCGAGTTTCAGAAGGTCCATTTCTTCTTCCTTGATTTCCGTTTCAAAACGATACCCGGGAAATCCAGGAATTTCGCCTTTGGAAGTATCCGATTGCATCGTAGTGGAAGAATCCACTTGGGCCATTTTGATTTTAGCCAAGTGAACCGCATTGGAAAGTTGAACTCCCTTCTTTTGGTATTTCATTCCGTCCGCGATCATACTATAAGTATAAACCATGGCAACAGCGGCCATAGCCATACCTATGGTGACTTCAACTAAGGTAAAGCCTCGTCTACTTAGGGGACGAAGGAGGTTTGCCTTGTTTGCTACCGGTTGCATTTTGATCCATTTGCTCATCGCGCTCATCTAATCCGTAAGAAATTTTTTCCTGTTTGGAGGGTTCTTCATAAATATATTCGCCTTTGTGAATTTTGATCTTACCCCCGTAACGATACAACTGCATCGTTTTTTTGATCTCCGATTCGGAACCAATGTATAAAAATATATCCGTTGTCGTTCCTTGCGGGGAAAATAATATTTTTAAAACACCTTGGTAAGTGACCTTACCGGAAACATCTCTTGCTTTCAAAATCTTGGAATAAAAAGGAAGTTTGTTTTTTTTCAATATAGGCTCTTCTTCAATTCCGCCTTCTTCGCGTTTGAGTAAAAAAAACTGATACTCTGCCGTTTCAAAATTGTATTTAAAAGCAACGGATTGATTTGTTAGCTGAGCTTTCTCCGCCCCGAACTTAAAGGATTCCGAAAGTTTGGCGGATATGTCTTCCGTAGAAGGAACAAGTAGGTTTCGAAGGCTTCCTCCGATAAAGACCATAAGGAAACCCACGATAAAGATCACTAAAACCAGTTCGACAATGGTTAACCCGGATCGAACCGATTTCTGGCCGGCTTTTTGCCCGCCAAAAACTTTCATTTATTTTAAAGCTGTCGGATAATCTTCGGAATCCAAGATATTGAAGTCTTTGTTACGACCTTCTCCGCCATCTTTTTTATCAGCTCCGAGAGTTAGGATCTGATAGTTGTTATTCTCATCATATTTCATTTGATAAGGAGTTCCCCAAGGATCTTTCAAAACCGATTTATCTTTGATGAGCGGTTCATAATCCGCCGCGATTTCTTCATCATCCGGCCGTTCGATCAGAGCACGTAACCCTTGTTCTTCGGTAGGATACTTCGAAAATTTATCGAAATACTCTCTTAATTTGATTTCAAGAATGCGGCTATCGTTCTGAATCTTTAGTTTAGCTTGGCTGTCATTTCCACTACCAAAGTTTTTAAAACCGGCATATAGAATCCCCATAAGCGAACCAATGATAAGGATTACCACTGTTAATTCGATCAAGGTAAGTCCCTCTCTAGATTTGCGATTTTTTCCGATTCGTTTCATTATTCATTACCCCTAAACATTACATATTTTGAATTTCTTGAGTCAGTTTGTACATTGGCGTCATAATTGCCGCCATGATGGTGAAGATGATACCACCCATAACTAAAATCATGATCGGCTCCAAGGATTGGGTCAAAGATTTTATTGCAGTATCCACTTCACTTTCATAAATTTCGGAAAGTTTGGTCATCATCTCGGGAACTCTATCGGACGCTTCTCCAGCGTTCAACATACCTAGCACCATTTGAGATAAAATCTGAGATCCTTGCAAAGAATCGGAAAGTTTTCCACCTTCCTTGATTTTGATGATGGCTTGCGCAATTTCTTCCCTAAACACCGTATGGTTTACCACATCCGACACGATCTGTAAAGATGTAATCAAGGGAACACGGTTCATCAGGAGAATGGATAGATTTCTCGCAAAATTGGAAACCATCACTTTTTTGAGTAGCGGACCGATCACGGGAATCTTCAAAAGAATCCGATCCCAAGACTTTCTGCCGTTTTCGGTACTTTTCCATTTTCCGAAACTAAATCCGCTTACAACCAAACTGATAATAATCAACCACCAATAGTTGGTTAAAAAATAGGATAATCCGATGACTATCCTTGTGATCAAAGGTAAGGTAGCATTGAAGGATGCGAATAATTGTTCAATTTGAGGAATCACTACGATGAGTAAAAACACGGACACTGCCAAAGACAATGTTCCCATGATGATGGGATAAATCATCGCTACCTGGACTTTTGATTTTAGCTCCGCAGATTTTTCTTCCAGTTCCGCCAAACGGGTAAGAGTATCTTCATAATTTCCCGTGGATTCTCCGACGGAAATTAAAGAAGGATACTGGTCGGGAAAAACGGTCGGGTGTTTTTTCATGGACTCGGAGAGGGAAAGACCTTCCGTGATGTCCGCTCTGATTTCTATTAAAACTTTTTTTAAGTAGATGTTTTCCGTCTGATCGATGATAGACGCCAAACATCTGTCAAGCGGAATTCCTGCCCCCAAAAGAGTCCCTAACTGTTTGGAAAAAAGTCCTACCTCTTTTCTGGGAATACGATATAAAAACTGGGAAAGAAAAGGAAATAGCTCCCTTTCTTCTTTTTCGCGGTCTTCCAAGATCGAACGGACGTAAAGTCCCTTCACTTTTAATTTATTACGGGCAGCCTGAACATTGTTTGCATCTACAATGCCCTTTTCCTCTTTGCCCTTCCGGTTGAATGCTACGTACGTAAATAATGGCATGGGATGATTACGCTACCCGAATCACTTCATCAGGAGTCGTAACCCCTTGGATCACTTTGATTTTTCCGTAATCTCTCAATGTAGAAAGTCCGTTTTTTAATGCGATTTCCTTGATCCGGTTGGAGTCAGCACCTTGTAAAACGGCTTTTTTAATATCATCGTCGATGATCATCAGCTCGTAAATACCTGTTCTACCTTTATAACCTGAGTTCATACAGGTTGGACATCCTTTACCTTTGTAAAGTACTCCATTTTTCAGTTCTTTTCTGGAAATTCCAAGACCCGCCAAATCCTTGTCGGTAGGTTTGTAAGCTACTTTACAATCCTTACAAATAACACGCACCAGTCGTTGCGCCATAAAACCCAGAACCGTGGAAGTAATCAAATAAGGCTCGATCCCCATATCCGCCAAACGAGTCACAGATGAGGCGGCATCGTTCGTATGCAGTGTGGAGAATACCAAGTGACCCGTAAGAGAAGCTTGAATGGCGATCCGCGCGGTCTCCTCATCCCGGATTTCCCCCACCATTACCACGTCCGGATCCTGACGAAGAATAGAACGAAGTCCCGCTGCAAACGTAAGTCCGATTTTGTCGTTCATCTGCATTTGAGAGATACCATCAATCTGATATTCCACAGGATCTTCGCAAGTGATGATGTTCCTTTCTTCCGTATTGATTTCGGTGAGTGCGGAATAGAGAGTGGTTGATTTTCCCGAACCGGTAGGTCCCGTTACCAGAATGATTCCGTAGGGTTTGTAAATCAAATCCTTGAATGTATTTAGAATATGATCGGTGAATCCCATCGTATAAATGGAATATTTCTGATCGGTTTTATTCAATAACCGCATTACAATCCGTTCGCCGAACTGGCAAGGAATGATGGAAACCCTTACGTCCACGTCTTTTCCGGCAAGCCTGAGTTTGATCCGACCGTCCTGAGGAAGCCTGTTCTCTGCGATGTTCAGATTGGACATGATTTTGATACGAGTGGAAATTCCCGCCAAATATGACTTAGGGGGAGAAAGGACTTTTTGCAATACCCCGTCCACCCGGTAACGTACGATGACTGTTTTCTCAAACGGCTCGATGTGAATATCCGAAGCTCTTTCCGAAACTGCCTGCGAAAGAATCACGTTCACCATCTTAATGATAGGTGCTTCGTTGGAAAGATCAAGCGCATCCGTTTCGAATGCATCGGAAAGGTCTCCGAAAGACCCGTCCATCTCATCCATCATCTCTTTCGCTTCGGCAGTACTCTTATCGAATTGCGAATGTACAATTCGCATGATTTCCTGTTCGGGAGCTAAAACAAATTCTATATCATAACCTTTCAAAAAGGAGCGGATATCATCCATAGGATGCAAATCAGTAGGATCACTCGTTGCTACTTTGATTTTGTTTTTTTCAACGGAAAAAGGTACTATTTTGGATCTTTGAACGAGTTTTAGAGGAATGCGTGCGTAAATTTCTTCGTTTTGCTGGAATTCCAATTTTTCACGGAACTCCAATCTATGTAATTTGGAAAGTGCCTTGAGGATATCTATCTCCGAAGCAAGACCCTTCTTTTGTATAATATGCGTTAGAGGGAGGTTTGTTTTTTCTTGTTGTTTGGTTAAATCGTCGAGATCCTTAACAGTAAGAATCCCGTCTTCTAAGAGGATTTGCCCTAGGCTTTTTCTCATCTCAATCTCTTATCTCTATCTTCGACCATTCTTTCTTGTTCGTTTTTCTTTTGAATGGTCATACGATCGGATTTTTCCCTGTCTTCCAGAATATGCGGAGTCAAAAATACCATTAGGTTTGTTTTTCTAAGTTGGTTTGTCGTTCTTCGGAAAAGATTTCCAATCAAAGGGATCTCACCTAAAATCGGGATCTTCTGAACCTTTTTTTGTCTATCGTTGGAAAGCAATCCCCCGATAACAATAGTTTGGATATTGTCCACTACGATTGTAGTTTTGATATCCCGTTTATTGAAGGTAGGGTTTCCTCCCGTTGCTTCGGAAGAAATTCCCGCAACGTTCTTAATTTCCTGGTATAAATCCAAAGTGATGCGGTTGTTTTTATTGATATGAGGAGTGAATTTTAATTTAATCCCTGTTGGTCGGTATTCAAAGTTCGCAACCGTTACAGCGTTGTCTCCACCTGTTCCCGCATTTCTGTTTTGGGTTCTGACGGGCACATCCTGTCCGACGTTGATCTCCGCTTCCTGATTGTCCAAAGTTAGAATTTGCGGAGCGGACAATACATTGAAGTTTTCATTTGTGGAATTGGCATTTAAGATACCTATGATCTGTTCCCCACCTCTCTTTAAGAACCCAAGGGAGAATCCGGACAAAGTGTTTACGTTCGTAGGTCGACCGTTTTTATCAATAACCCCGCCCGTTGCCGCAAGACCTGTGTTAAACTGCCCATACGCCAGTTTTTGGTAACGCCAGTCGATACCGAAGTCGTTCAGATCCGTAGAGGTCAATTCCACGATCAAAACCTCGAGTAACACCTGTTTTCTGGCAGAGTCCAGAATTTTGATGATTTTTTTGATTTCTTCCCATTCTTGCGGGGTTGCAGTTACGATCAAAGAGTTGGATTCTTTGTGAGCGACTGCTTTGATTTTTTCCAGTTTTCCGCCGGGAGGACGGTTTTGATTTTGCGGAGTTGGAACAACAGGAGGAGGTTGTTTGATTTCTCCCCCTTCTGCGGGAGGACTTCCCGGCGGAGCGGTGGGAGCATCCGGCATATCCAATTTAACTAAAATTGCAGCCAATTTTTCAGCTTCATTGTATTCCAATGTATAGATATGAATGTCTCCCGCCGAGGAAATCGCACCGGGGCCTTCGATTCTAACATCAAGATTATCAACTAACTTAAGTAACTTGTTAATGTCCGCAGTGGAACCTGAGAAAATTAAAGTGTTTTGATTTTTAGGAATGATGATATCGGTATCAACGGAAGTGACTCTTTTTAAGATCGGCTCGAGTTCGAGAGCATTTGAAAACTCCAAAGGAACGATTTGAGTGATCGTTTTATTCAAACCGATTTCACTTTCCGGAATCGGATCTTTTCCTATGCGAACGATTTGGGATTTGGCAAGTGCGTCCTTTATCTTTACCACTTTGATGAGATCGTTTTCTTCAATCAGACCGAAACCTTGGGACTCTAGCACGGATTTCATAAATCCGTAGGCATCATCGACTTTGACTCTTTTCTGAGAGATGATCGTAACTTTTTTGCCTTTCACGGAATCATCAATCAGAATGTTTCTTTTGATGATGGCACTCATTCCCATAAGGAAATCTTTGAGTTCCGTATCTCTCCAATCCGCAGTAAAACTGACCGGCTCCGCACTGGAATTGTTTCCCGATTTGGATTTTAATTTTACCTTCTCTTGGGAGAAGGTAGGAGTCACAATCAGATAGAAAATAGCAAATAACAATAAAACTGCGAAATTTCGTTTCATTCTAGTTCCGTATAATAAACTCATATGTGATAATCTTGCCTTGTCTTTCCAAATCGATTGTAATTTTAGGAGCCTGTTTCACAGAACCCCAGATTTCTAACATTTTCTCAGTATCGTTCAAAGGCATTCCATTCACCCTTCTCACAATGTCCCCGCTTCTGGCTCCCAAGGCATAAAAAACATGGTCTTTTGCAACTTGGTAGAGTTTGTATCCCTCAATCTTTCCATCAACTAAATGAGGTCCAAAACGGGCATTTTTATAAATGGTATTCGGATCTTTCAGTTTTCGGTTCACGTCTTCTCTGGAAAGGACTTTTTGAACCGTTTGAGTGGAGGCAAGTGGTGCAGGTGCTCCTTCCTCGGTTTTAGGGCGGATTCTTTCCTTAGCTTGAGCTGGGGTCTCGCCAATATTCACCCTTAGGCTTAAGCCACCCTTTTTCAACACTACATAATGTTGTTCTATGGATTGGACCTTATACCCTCCCACCATTTCCCCTACCGCATATTCTTCCGAGTCGTTGGCCGTTTTTTCCCGAATGGTCACCCGGGCAAAAGACCAATGTCCCGAAAGGGTTCCTGTAACAATCATTTGGTCCGCATCACCATTATCAGCTGCAATTTCGGGATCCAGATCCTGACCGTCGGGTCCTTTGTTACTTGCTTGGTTCGGATCATAAACCACTCCGCGAATCAAATTCCCGGAAACCAATTCTTCATAGGTGGTAACGGCAAGTACCACTTCCTGTTTTGCTAATTTAGGTTTGGGGAGAGAAGCAAGACTCGCACCGGACTCCGTACTGAAAATAAGAAGTAAGATCAGTCGGGAAAGATAAGCCAATGAGAAAGAAAATAAAATAACCGCAGGTATAAGCGTAAAAAATTTATTACTTTGAATGCGTGCGAAAACAGAATTCATAAGCGATGTTCCCTTGGGAACAGTTCCCTTTTAAATCCCAGCAACTTCCGATTTCGGGAGTTTGGTTACGAACTTTTCTGTGAAATTAAGTGCAGTTTCTGGGTTCATCAGTTTTCCATTGCGAAAAACCTCAAAATGAAGGTGGGCGCCAGTAGCAGTCCCTGTTCTTCCTACGGCAGCGATGACTCTTCCCATTTTAACAGCTTCCCCCACCTCAACTAAAATCTGTGAGCAATGGGCGTAAACCGTTTTATATCCATTTTTGTGTTGGATGATGACTGAGTTTCCGTAACCGCCGTTTCTTCCTGTGAAAATCACTTCCCCATCAGCAGAGGCAAGAACCGCGGTTCCCACTTTTGCAGCCAGATCTAGGCCGGTATGATAAACACGGTTGTATTTATTAAACGGATCCACTCTTCTTCCGTAACGGGAAGTCACTCTGCTTTGCGGGACAGGAAGGATGAAGATCTTTTTTTTGATCACCCGGGAAGAAGAAGCATTTTTGGTTTGGACCGGAATCTCTAAAATTTGTCCCAATTTTAAATTGGTGGAAACAAGTGAATTGTGTTTTTTGATCCGGGCAACATCAGAACCGAAAGCACGGGAGATTTTAGAAAGATTATCCTTTTTTTGGACGGTATACTTTTTAATTACGATTCCGGACTCATGAACTACGGTATTGCTGATCACAGGAGAAACATTGATGTATTTGGGAAGGTCGAAGGAAGCGACTTCCTCATCTTCTTCTTCTCCGGAATTGATCCCCATCGCAAATAATTTCTGGATTTCGGCATCTTGGTTTCCAAAGAGCTTAAACATGCCGGAAGATTGAGGTGTCGTGAGAGATCTTTCCACTTCCTCGTTAAAACGGGCAAATGGGTTGGCTTGGAGGCCGGCTGTCAAAAAAAGACAGGTAGATACCAGAAAAATCCTTCTCACATAAAAAATATCGGATAAGAAACCAATGAATCTTGAATTTAAGAAAAAGAAAGAAATCGCATGTAAAAATCGAAGCATCCCAAACCTAACTACTTTTTTGTTTTTTTATCTTTCGGTTCAAAGACTTGAAACTTATCCTGAACCCAGGCATCAACGTCTTCGAACTCGTATTTTAATTTTTTCACATCTTCATTGATTATGTAGGCAGCAAGCTTGCCTACGGAGTTCTCTCTCGACTCATTCGCCGGATAGAACTTAAGTTTGAGTAAGGATGGGGTGGATTCCACATAGATTCGCACCTGAGTGCCTTTTTTCCAAATCTCTTCGGGAGAGAGACGCACATCTTCTTTGAGGAGATAAACTTTCTCATCATAATAAGCGTTAATCTCTCTTAATCTTTCTTTTTCAATCAATCTATGAGAACAACTAAAGAAGAAGAGCAAAATGAATAATAAATGGAACCGAAACAACCTACCTACCTAAACAAACTCTTTGAAAAGAGAACAGAATTTGCTTAAAAAAGAAAGCTAATTTTTATTTTTTCGAACCAAACACCGATAATTCCCGCCTATTCCTTTTATACAGGTATATATGTTTCCACAATTGGCAGAAGTAACGAGTTTGCATTTAGAGAAAAGAGGAGCGAGTCCCATCCAGGTTGAAATCGGGATTAAAAAAGGACTTCCTTTGTTCCATCTTTTGGGAAATGCCTCGCAAAGTATGAAGGAATCCAGAGATCGGATCAGAATGGCGATGGAAGCAAGTGGATTTTCCTTTCCCATGGATACGATCGTGGTCAATCTCACCCCCTCTCACCTAGCAAAGAAATGCGCTTTTTTGGATCTGGCCATTGCCATAGGTATTTTAAAAGCTACAGGACAGGCGAAATTTTCTTTTCCCGAAAATACGATTATACTGGGGTCTCTCAGTTTGAATGGAAATGTACTCGGAGAAAGAGATCTTCTTCCTTTGCTTTGGTTCCGAAACTTTTCGGAAACTGACACTGTGATTTTGCCCGGATCTCTTCGGGGGGAAATCATCCCGCAGGGAAACTACATATTCTTAGAAAGCCTGAGTGATTTGTCTTTTCCCTCCACCGTGGAAAAAACAGCAAAATGCGAAATCCCTTTGATCGGAGAGCCGGAAGAATCCTGGTCTTCCGCATTTCTCTCCGATTCCCAATCTGCTGCCTTGTACCAGCTCTGTATTGCCGCTTTAGGACGTCATCATACTCTTTTGATAGGAAACCCCGGGGAAGGCAAAACGATGCTCGCTAAAATGCTGAGCTCTCTTTTACCAAGCTGGACCAAAGAAGAAGTGGAGTCCACTTTCAAAGGAAGCCTTAGTACGGTTTTATATGGGCGGGCATTGGAAGTAGGAAAACGTCCGTTTCGCTCCCCCCACCATACTTGCACCGAACAATCCCTGGTAGGAGGAGGAACTCCGATCCAACCGGGAGAAATATCGCTCGCCCAAGGAGGGATTTTGTTTTTAGACGAATTGGGAGAATTCAAAGAAAAATCCATAGAAAGCCTGAGGGAGCCTATGGAAGAAAAAAGAATTCATATAACGCGCGTAAATGGAAAAGAAATATTGCCTGCGGATTGTATGATTTTGGGCGCGATGAACCCCTGCCCTTGCGGAAATTACGGAAGCAAAAAACTTTGCAATTGTTCCCATCAGAGAATCAGATCTTATTTAAGAAAATTATCAGGGCCCTTTCTGGACAGAATCTGTTTGGTGATTTCTCTTTTTTCCAATGATGAAAAGAGAAAAGTTCAAATCAAAGAAAAGGACATGAAACAAAAACTGGAAGATAGTTTTCAATTCAGGCAAGAAAGAATGGCAAGTGAAAGTTGGAAACGGAAACCAAATCTTATAAAAGAAGATCTCTTGGAGGAATACTGTAAAAAATACAAAATAAACAATTTCTCCTTTCGAAAAAGAAGAGATTGGATGTCTCTATCCAGAACTGTTGCGGATTGGAACCTATCATCTGAAATAGAGGGGAAACATTTTTTAGAAGCATTTGAAATGATTTCATCCGGAAGTTGGTTACAAGAATTTTGTTAACCTACTTCGAGATAAAATGAGAGATTTCCATAGCTATTTTATTGATCGCATAATCCATATAAGCCGGATCATTTACTTTTTTCTTATAAGTAGCGCTTTTTTTCTCGATTGTGGATGCCATTCCCCTTTTGCGCAAAAGAACGGGATCCGGTCCGAATTCATCGGTTTCAGCAAGATTTCCTAATATACTAAATTGTCTCATGAGTTACTTCCTTGTAACGAACATACTCTCATCCTTGAGAGCAGATCCCGTTAGGGATACTGAATCCATCGGCGGGTAAGAAAAAACCCTTGATGAAGTATTTTAGAATAGATGGGAATAAAAACTCACTTCCCTTTTTTCGTTTATATGGAGCAAACAAAATGACACTGTTAGGTGAGAAAGCGCGGGATAAGTTTTGGTCAGATAATAATATACCTTCCTCATTCGATTCTTTTTTGTCTCATTAAAGACCTGCAAAGGATGGAAATGGCGGGTTTGGTTCCAGGTTTTTACCTCGGTGCAATAAAGAACTTCCCCGGAGAAGCTGATTATGTCCAATTCCCCGAATCTATTTCTGAAATTGGAAATGAGTATGGAATGTCCCAGGGAATCCAGGTAATCCGCTCCGAAATCCTCTCCCCATTTGCCTAACTCTGTTTTTTTCACCGATATTTTAATAAATTTGAGCGAACGGGATGGCTTTTTGGATGTACGTATTCAAATCGATCATCAAATCCACAAATTCCAAAAGTTTCAACCGATTGCCTTCAGCATCTTTTGTTATGCGAATGACCGGACGGAGAGGTTTGTCTTTGTTGGAATCAATTACGATTCCGGTTCGATTATCAGACAATAAAACTCCCGATCCGATGGGAAACATTCCCAGTTTATTTAGAAACAACCGAACCATTTTCAAATCGAAACGATTTACATTCACACTGATCATAAGTTTCATCGCATCATAAGGAAGAAATGCGGGTCGATAAGGTCTAGTTGCTATCATTGCGGAAAACTGATCCGCAATCATAAATACCCTTGTCAGTTCTTCCATTTCGTTGGAAGTGATCTTCTGAGGATAACCGGTACCGTCCACCGCTTCATGGTGTTGAAGGGCAACGATCGCAAGTGAGTTTTTAAGTTTCAATCTTTGAGTGAGAATTTGATAACCTGTAACGGGATGCCTTTTGATCGTCTTATGATCCAGCTCCGTTAAAGCTGTTTTTTTCTCGGAAACTTCTTCCGGAACAGTGACCATTCCCATGTCTGCAAATATGGCGGCGATTGCCAGATCAATCAGCTTGGGCCTCGAAAACTCCAAATAAGTTCCGAGCAGAATGGAAAAAAAGGTCGCATAACAGATATGAGAATATAGATAATAACCCGAATGGGAATGTGCAAATAATAAAATGGGCAACTGCGGATTTGATTTTACATGATCAGTGATTCTCTCTGCAATATCACGAAATTCCCTGATTTCAGTGTATTTTCCTTCGGAAGCGGATCTGTATGTTTTTTGAACCAGCTCGAAACAGTCTTTGAATAAAGCGGTAAACTCCACTTTATTGCCATTTGCTTTATCCAGGATATACTTTCCCCGAGCGGAAGTCTCATCATTATGAGATAAAGGGAGATTTGTATCGAGGTAATTGGAATTTTCGGAACTTGCTTTGATGGATTCTTTCTCAGTAACAAGTTCCCCGTCCGTAAGAACAAAAGAAATTCCGAATTGTCTGAGTCTGTCTAAGTCCTGCTGGGTGATAGGTTGTCCAGAGCTCACGAGCACCGTGTCTTTGTCTAAGTAAACCGAACGGTTGAATTTTGTTCCTGCCGCCAGGTCTTGAATCGGTATCTTTCGCATGTTTGGCAAATTTTACTATGAAGTTGCTATGGGATCAATTGTTTTTCTCATTTTGTAGGGAAAGTAGATATCGGAATATAACCGAGACGGAATCGTAAAGTTCCCTGGGGATTTCAGTGCCTACGGGGAGTTTGGCAAGAGAATCCGCCAATAGTTTATCTTCGATCAGATTGATTTCATTTTCTTCCGCAATCTTACAGATTTGTTCCGCCTTTCTTCCTTCTGCGGAAGCAAGTACAAATGGGGCTTTATGAATCTTGGAATCAAACTGAAGCGCGACTGCTTTCTTTTTCACGCGAACATCCCTCGGATCTCGGATTCGAATTCAGCAGAATCTCTGTTAGGTTCCATAAAGAAACGGATCTCTCCAATCCCTGAAAAAGCGGGCTTTAGTTTGGGAATATCCTTTTTCAACCTAGTTAAAGTGTGAGGCAAATTCGCTTTCATTTCCAAAATTCCTTCTTCGGGAGAAGAATTTGAAAAATAGAACAAAATCCATATTTTTCCCGTAATCAAAGATTCGAACAAAGCGCAAAAATAATAATCCGCCTCTCCTTCTTTCTGAAAAAAACCTTCAAAGGAACGTTTCTTCTTCTTATCCTGGAAATGAATTCTGTTTTTGGTCCATTGGATTTCAGGAAAGAGAAAATTCCAAAGAGGTTTCCATTCGATGGATTTCGGATCGGACTTCTCCGTTGCATGTTGCCATTGTTCCGTCTTGGATTCATTAAAGAATCCGTTTCGTATTTTCAGAAAAGAAGCTAACTCTTGTTTATTGCTTCCCGACCAATCGGGATTTTTAAGATTGTTTTTTAAAAGTTGTGAAGTATGGGTTCCATGAACCGGAACAGAGGATTTGAACTCTTTCGGATCAACCAGCTTTTCATTCCACCTACCTTGGGTAGATAGAAAGGTTCTTAGAATTAAGGAATCAAGCGAGTGGATCATTTGGAAATAGTTCTTCTTTCACTACTTCCTCTCGGAGAAATTTTAAAAAACTCAACCTATGGATTCTGGAAATTCCCAGTTTTTTGACCTGATTTCGATGGAATTCGGTTCCATAACCCTTATGTTTGGCAAACCCGTAACCGGGAAAGACAGTTTCCATTTTCTCCATCCAATCATCCCTATAGGTTTTAGCAAGAACCGATGCGGCGGAAATGCTAGGCATAAGATCATCTCCTTTTGGCAATGAGAAGTAACCTTCGATTGGTTTGGAGATTTTAATTTTATAATTCCCATCCACAAATAGAAACGGATGAGGGATAAGATTTTTAGGGATGGAACGGTTGATTCCGTAAAAGATAGCTTGATTGATATTGTAACGATCGATAAACTTATGAGAAACAAACACGACTCGCCAAACTTTCGCTAGTTTTTTAACTTCTTCCGCAAAAAATCTTCTTTTTTCCAAACTCAAAAGTTTGGAATCCCGAATTCCTTTCAGAACTTCCCCGGATTGGATTTTTTCTATTGTTTCAATATCAAACGAGACCATGCCTATAGCGACAGGGCCGGCTAATGTGCCGCGCCCGGCTTCGTCAATGGAGAGAATGGGGAGATGTTTGGGAAGGGAAAGCTCCGGAAAGTAAGGCCTTTTCGGAGCTTTGTCGAAAGAAAGATCTATGCCGGTTGAGCGGATTCGGCAGCAGCTGCTTTCGTTGCAGCAGTTTTGGTAGCAATCGCCTCATCCTGTCTTTTTTTCTCTTTGGCAACCATTGCTTGGCCACCTTTTCTTTCTTTGATTCTTCCCGACTTACCTGTTTTTTCACGTAAGTAGTAAAGTTTAGCACGTCTTACACTACCTTTTCTAACCAACTCTAATCTTGCGATTCGAGGGCTATGAAGAGGGAAAATTCTTTCCACTCCGATATCATAAGAAATACGTCTTACTGTAAAAGTTTTGCTTGCGCCTTTGTTGGAAATCGAGATCACAACGCCTTCATAAACCTGGATTCTTTCTTTTCCAGATTCAACAATTTTGTAATGAACTTTAATCGTATCACCGATTTCAAAATTGAGCTCGTTTTTAAACTCGCCTTCTAGCGCCTTTTCTAAGATCTGATTCATGGCTTCCTCTAAGAATGATTTCTTGTCTTGCGGTTATTTTGCCGCCACTTTCGGATTTCTTCGTGATTGCCGTTCACAAGTACATCCGGAACAGTCCAACCCATAAATTCGTAAGGTTTGGTAAACTGAGGGTATTCCAACTCTTCTTCTTCGTTGTGAGACTCTTCTTCCAAGCTCGCTTCCTTGCCCAAAAAGCCCGGAACAAAACGCGAAATACAGTCCGCCACAACCAAGGAAGCTAAATCCCCTGATGAAATTACATAGTTTCCAATAGCCACTTCCCTGTCAATTAAATGCTCCGTAACCCGATGATCTACCCCTTCATAGTAGCCGGAAATAAAGGTAAAACAATCGGAACTCGCATAGAGTTCTTTTGCCAATTTTTGATCGAACAATTCGCCTGAAGGAGACATGAGAACTACAAGACCTTTTTTATCTCCTAAGGACTCAAGTGCCCGATATACCGGACCAACCTGCAATAACATGCCCGGTCCTCCTCCGTAAATCGTATCGTCGACTTTCTGGTGTTTGTTGCCGGCAAAGTCTCTCAAATGGATTGTATTGATATCGATAAAGCCGTTGTTTTTGGCTTTGCCTGGGATTCCGGATTGAAAATAGGATTCGATTTTGTCAGGGAAAAGAGTGATAAAATTAAACTGCAAACCAATCCTCCCAGGAAATCACTTCGATTTGGATTTTTTGCAAATCCCAATCCCCCACGTATTTATTTAAAAACGGGACGAGAACTTCCTTTGGTTCTATTTCTTCTTTTGCAACAAAACGAAGAATAGGATGGGCTGCATTGTCGATGACTTCCTTTACAAAGTAACCGAGTCCCTTTTCCCCCAACACGTGAGTTGCCTCCAAACCGATTAAATCCAATACATAGACTTCGCCCGGAGCCGGTTTGGGAAGTTCCGATTTTTTTAAAAATATACCTGCCTGGCGGAATACCACAACAGCTTCAGGGGTTTCATATCCTTCCAATTTCGCTAAATAGAAGCTGGAATGTTTTTTGATTTCAAGGATCTTAACTTGCTTTTTTGTTCCACCGACTAACTCGACGGAACAAACAATCGGAGTCTTGAGGATTGCTAATGTTTCACCCTCTGTATGGATTCGAATGAGACCTTTGATTCCGTGGGTTGCACCAAAGTCGCCGACTTTGATGATACTTGGATCAGTCGACAATTTCTAAAGTGTAGTTTTTGCCTTGTTTGGTGCCAGCGGCTTGGAGAACTGTTCGCAAAGACTTTGCTATGCGACCGTTTTTTCCGATGACTTTTCCCAAATCTTTTTGAGCCACTCGAAGCTCAATGACCGTTTCCTCTTCTCCAGGCACTTGATTTACAACTACCTGGTCAGGTTGGTCTACTAGGGAATGAACTATATAACGAACAAGTGATTCCATTTGGATACTAGAATCTTAACCTTTGTATTTTGACCAGATGCCGTTCTTTTTAAGAAGAGCAAGGACAGTGTCAGTTGGTTGCGCGCCTTTTTTGAGCCAAGAAAGAGTTTTCTCTTCATTGAAATCAGACTGTTTTACCGCAGATGCAGTTGGGTGAAAATGGCCTACAGCCTCAATGAAACGACCGTCACGAGGAGATCGGATATCCGCCGCAACAATACGGTAGTGTGGATCTGCTTTCGTTCCAGTTCTCTGTAATCTTAACTTTACCAAGAAAGTGTACCTCTTTTGCTACAGGTTTTAAAAACTAGCCTCCCCTGTCAAGAGTGAGTTTTAACCCTTCGCCAAATCCTTCAATTTTTTTCCCTGTTCGTTCGGATTTCCGGTTTTAAATAGCCCGGAACCGACAACACACAAGTCCACTCCCAGTTTTTCCAGCTCCCGGATATTGGATTCATTGACTCCTCCATCCACTTCCAGCTCGATTCCGTAGGGAGAAGTCATCTTGCGAACCTTTTCAATTTTTTCAAATCCGGTTTTGATAAAGGATTGGCCGTAAAAACCGGGATCAACCGTCATCAAAAGTACCAAATCAAGATAAGGTAGAATCGTAGAAATCGCTTCCGGAGGAGTCGCAGGATTCAGAGAAACTCCTACCTTGCAACCTGCCTTTCTGATCTCTTCTGCCAACCGAACTGCAAAATGAGTCGTTTCTATATGAAATGTAACGCAGTAAGGTTTCAATTCCAAATATTTTTGAACATGATCTTCCGGTTTTGCGACCATAAGATGTACATCCAAAGGGATATCAGTGAGTTCTCCCACTTCTTTGGTAATCGCTTCCCCAAAAGAAATCTGAGGGACAAAGTTTCCGTCCATTACATCCATATGAATGTAATCGATATTCTCTTTTTTAAATGTAGGAAGAATGGTGGATAATGCGGTCATTTTTGCCGCAAGGATAGAGGCGGAAATTTTCATAGATTTAGTATTTTCCTTTGAATGTCCAAGACTTGGCTTCACCGGTATTCTGGCCAACTAACGTCAGCTTGGTTTCCTTGCTGCGATAAAACGCGAGGTTGACAACCTGATCTTCTTCCAGGTTTTGAGAACTAAGGATGTCTTTTTTCACTTCATTCCCGGATCTTTCATCCGTATAAGTGAGAGTGGCAGTATAAATATCCTTATCATCCACTTCGTAACTTACGGATTCATATACATAATTCAGTTTTTCCTCAGCCTTTAAAAAATTCACATCCATAACCGCGCCTTTGGGAGTGAGTTTGATGGAGCTGATCTTTCCATTGTCATCTCGGAATTCCGGTTTTTTAAATTCGGTAATCGTATAGGGAATTTTTCTTCTTTGAAAGGAATCCACCGCAAAAGGAAGAGGGACTCCTAAAAAATCGGATTCTTTCAAGACTTCCGCATTACTTTGATTAGTTTTTTCTTTGGCGCTGGACTCGGTAACAAGTAAAAATATCTTTTCACCTGAATGAGTTTCTTTGCCTGGGGCGGGAATCTGGTCGATCACAGTATCAGGAGGTTCGTCCCCAACGGAAGGAACATAGGTAATCCCTCCAATGGTCAGAGGAACGTAAACATCTCCTGCAAGTACCTTTTCCAAAACGGCTTTCGCCCGTTTCAAATCCTGACCTTTCAGATCGGGAACGGTAATCCGGTCGAATCCCACATTGACGGTAACATAAAGTTTTGAACCTGCTTCCACTTCTTTTCCCGGATCGATGGACTGAGATAAAATCACCCCGTCCGTTTTTTCAGGAATCCGAAGAGTCTCCAATCTCACTTTCAATTGCAACCGTTGTAACTCATTATGCACTTCAATGTAATTTTTTCCGATGATCAAAGGCATTGTAACCTTTTGTTCGTCTTTGGTACGAACCACGACCACAAGGAATGCTCCCACAAAAAAAATCAAAAGCCCGAGGCTGATAAATAAAACATAACCACTGTAAGGTAGGATTTTAAGAAATTTCTCTTTCACGTAAATGTTTCTCCAAGGGATGCCCTTGCTCCGTTAAAAAAATCGAAACCGCTCATCGGTTTTTTCCCTTCAGGCTGAAGAGTCTCTATACCTAGCAGGTTTCCGTCTCCGCAGACGCAGAAAAGTCTTTTTTTCTCACCGATTAAAAAGCTTCCGAGGGGAAGATCCGATGTAATAGGTCTTAGATCGGCGGTAAAAAAAGACCGGTTGATAATCACTCTTTTTTCGCGAAAAACAGTGTATGCCAAAGGGTCGGGATAGAGAGCTCGGATTTGATTGTGAATTTCAAATGCGGAACGGGTCCAGTTTATGGATCTATCTTCCGGTCCGATTTTGCGGCAATGAGTGGCGAGGGAATGGTCTTGGGGGATTTTGGGAAGCGGTTTTGATTCCAAATTCCGAATCATATCGATCAAAGGAAGAGCTCCTTTTGCAGTGATAGCGTCTAACAAATCTTTGGTTGTTTCTTCCTGTCCGACTACCCAACTTTCCTGAACGACTATATCTCCCGAATCCACTTCCTTTGCCAAATGTTGGATCGTAAATCCTGAGATAGTCTCCCCACTCAATAAAAAAGATTGAACGGGAGAAGCACCTCTGTATTTAGGAAGCAAACTTCCGTGCAAATTGATGCTTCCGTATTTGGGAAACTGAAACACCACTTCGGGAATGATCGAACCGTAGGCATAAACGATATGAATGGAAGAAGGATAGGAGCAGATTTTCTTTTTCGCATCTTCATCCAAACGAAGTCGTTCCGATTGAATGATCGGGATGGAATGTTCCGATGCCAGTTGTTTTACAGGAGTGGGAGTGAGTTCTTTTTTTCTTCCCACAGGTCTGTCGGGATTGGTAACAACAAAGTCAACGGATATGCCCGCCTCAAGCAACAAGCCTAATAATTTTGCAGAATGTGAGGGTGATCCGAAATAACCGATAGAGATTGACATGATTTTCCTTTTCTATTCCAGATTTTACCGATTCGGGAATGGAATCAAACCAAATCCACCGGATCAAAGTCGTATTCCACATAACACCGGATATCCTGTTTCACTTGTTCTTTCAGTGTTTTCAATACTTCTCTGATTTTTTGAATGGTTTTCGATTTGATCAATATATGATGTCTGAAATTATTATCAATTTTATAAAAAGGACAGGGAGAAGGGCCCAGAATGTCGATCCCATCACCCTCTTCTATCAAATGAACTAAAACTTCTTTATAATGAACAGATAGTTTTGCGGAACGATCTTCGTCTTTGGATCGAAATACCAGTCTTGCAAGCCGTGAAAAAGGAGGATATCGTAAGGAATGTCGAAATGCTATTTCCCATTCGTAAAATTCTTCGTAATTTTGGCGAAGCGCCATTTGAATCACCGGATGAGTGGGATCCGTAGCTTGGATAAATACTTCTCCGGGGATATCCCCACGCCCGGCACGTCCCGCCACTTGAGCTAAAAGAGAAAAAGTTCTTTCGGCACTTCTAAAATCCGGAACGCCTAACCCGTGATTGGCGTTCAAAATCCCAACCAATGTTACATTCGGAAAATCGAGACCCTTGGCCACCATTTGGGTGCCGGTAAGAATATCCAATTCCTTGGATTCCAATCTTTCCAACACTTCTTTTACTATATCTTTATTGCGCGTAGAATCTTGATCCAGTCTTTCTACTTTTGCTTGAGGAAAGATGGAAACAAGAGTCTCTTCCAGTTTCTGAGTACCAGCTCCCACAAGTTCGATTTCACCTTCTTCCGCCTGCAATTGTTTGAAAGAAATTTTATAACCGCAAAGATGACACATCACCAAACCCTGGTTATGATAACAAAGTGAAGAAGTGCATTTAGGACAAGGTAAAAATTCGTTTTTGGATTTGGAATGGATTAAAGGACTATATCCTCTTCGATTCAGAAGAATCAAGGTTTGTTCTTTTTTTTTCAACCGGTCTTGGATTCTGAATTGCAGATCTCCCGAAACCAATTGGTGATCATCTTTCATTTTTCCGATTTCTATTTTGGCGAGTGTAGCGTTCGGATTCGCTCTTTTGGTTAATTTATGAAACCCGATTCGTCCCTGCTTTGCCTGGAAAAATATTTCCAGGCTGGGTGTGGCACTTCCCATAACCAGCTTTCCCGAACGTTCTTTGATCCTTTGGAGGGCAACCTGGCGGGCATGATAACGAGGGTTTGAATTTTCCTTATAGGATCCGTCGTGCTCTTCATCAATGATGATCAAATCTATATTTTTCAAAGGTGCAAATACTGCGGATCTGGTCCCGATCACGATCCGTTTTTTACCTTCCAAAACATCAGTATAATTTTGAAACTTTTCGGATGTGCGGAGATGGGAATGTAAAATGGCAATCTCACCGGGAAAAATCCTTTCGATTCTTTGTACTGTGGGAAATGTCAGACTGATTTCCGGAACAAGAAAAAGAATGGATCCATCCGTGTTTTCCAAATAATGTTTCATCAGATGAATGTATACTTCCGTTTTACCGCTCCCCGTGATTCCGAAAAGCAAATGCACAATTTCTTCGGGACCAGAACGAAGGATGCTTTCAAAAGCTAATTTTTGTTCATCGTTCAGTTGTTGTAAATTCTCGTGTCTGATTATCAGGTCGGATCGGTGAGTTTTTATTTTTCTTTTTCCTCGAGGAAGCATTTTAAATAATGCTTCTCCCAAAGAAGACAGATATGACTCGCTCATCCAATCTCCTAATTCTATCTGTTCTTTCGTGATGACAGGAGAGGAATCTATTACCTTTATGATTTTTTTTACTTTGTAATTCGGCTCGTTGTTGTGAGACTCAAGGACGATTCCTTCCACTTCTTCATTCCCCACTTCCACAACTACACGAACACCAGGACTAATACCGGTAACATCATCAGGAAGCAGATAAGTCAAAGACCGATCATTCCAACTCACATTGACAGCGACCTCTACATAACTGATCATATAATATTTAAGAAATATATTTGGAAATGGATTTCAATTGATCTAAAAATTGAGTTTCAAGGGATTGTTTTTCCTGCGCGTATTGAAACAAAACACTCTCTTCTCCCGAGTTCGATTTCGATTTTTCCTCAAGAAATACAAGCGCCTCAGGAGATCTGAGAGTTAATACGGGAATTTTCTTATCGCCGAAATCCCAATGAACGATCTTTCCCAAATGATCTTTTGCTTTATCACCAAACACAAGCCTGGCGGAAGATCCCAAAAGGACGATCCCTTGGATATCGAAGTCGGTAATATTGTCCTGGATATGAATCTTGCATGTATCAATCCTGGTTTTCCAATCTTCTTCTTTCGAATTTGTATTTGAAAAATTGCAAGCCGGATACTCTTGATAAAAAAACTCCTGATAGGAAAATCCGAATGCTTTCTCAATCAGAGAACTCCAGATTTTCTCAGTCAAAATTTCCCTAAAAATCTGATTGGGGCTTCTTTTCACAAAGGGTTTGTCTTTGGGCGAGACTGCACCGGAATAATGCAAAACTAAGATCGGTTTCCTACCTCTATAGAAAAAATTCCTTATACCCGAGATCTTTCCCGAACATAGTGTACAAGGAAAATTGACCACTTCCCTATTGGTTCTTTGTTTTTCTTTTGTTTCCTTTGCTTTTTGTTCCGAGCTTTTTTTGGTCAATGCTTTCCATGGAAAATGGATATCACCCGGATCAGGTTCATGATTCAAATGAAATATAGGTAAAGACTGTTTTTTGAGAAAATATTTCGTTTCTTCGATAATATCCACAAGTTGGTTGAATAATTCCTTCTGATTCATTCTTTAATTTTCCACCAACTGATCCACCTGGATGTTCAAGGATTTTAATTTGCGATAAAGATGTGTTCTTTCAATGCCTAAAGCTTTGGAAGCACGGCTTACATTTCCGTCGAAGTTTTGAAGGGTTTTGATGATATACTGTCTCTCGAATTCGTCTTTCGCATGTTTTAAATCTCCCCGTTCCGCCATCTCGTTCGCTTTTTTAAATCCCAGAAGCGAATCTTTAACATCCTTTTGGCGAATCGTATCGTTCGGAACCATAATGGAAAGTCTTTCCAGAATATTTCGAAGTTCCCTGATATTTCCGGGCCAAAAATGCTGCACAAGTAGATCCAAAGCTTCCCTGTCGATTGTTTTAGGTGTTAGGTCATTGTCTTTGATCGATTTTTTGAGATAATGTTCCACTAAAATAGGAATGTCCTGTTTACGCTCTCGAAGCGGAGGAAGTTCGATCGGAATTACATTCAATCTATAATACAGATCCTCTCTGAATTTTCCTTCTTTGATCGCGTCTTCCACATTGATATTGGTTGCAGCAATCACACGAACATCCACCTGAATGGTTTCATTTCCACCGATCCGTTCGAATCTTTGTTCCTGCAATACCCGAAGTACTTTTGCCTGGGTAGCAAGGGACATATCGCAAATCTCGTCAAGAAACAAAGTTCCATTATGCGCTTGTTCGAATTTACCGATTTTGCGGTCGGTAGCTCCGGTGAATGCCCCCTTCTCATATCCGAAAAGTTCGGATTCGATCAAATCCTCGGGGATCGCCGCGCAATTGATTTCTATATAAGGTAAGTCCCTTCTTTTTGAATTTTGAAAGATAGCTCGGGCAACCAATTCCTTACCCGTTCCGTTATCTCCAAAAATAAAAACACGAGCGTTCGTCTGTGCCGCCTGGTAAATTGCAAATTTGACCTTTCTAATTCCGGGAGAGACCCCGAGTATTTCATCATATTCTAATTTGATATTTGGAGTCTCCGATTCGGAATCGGTCGATTTTTGAAGGGCGGTCTCTATGGTTTGGATCACTTTTTCAATCGACAAAGGTTTTTCCAAAAAATCATTTGCACCTTTTTTAGTAGCACTTACTGCAAGTTCGATGGTTCCGTGACCGGAAATCATTACGATCGGAATGGTGGGATATATTTTTTTACATTCATCCAGAATGGTAAGCCCATCTTCCTTTCCCACCCAAACATCCAAAAGGATAAGTGACGGTCTATCTTTTGTCAGTGCTTTGATTAAGGTTTTTCCATTGCTGAAGTCTTCGACCAGATAATTCTCGTCTTCCAGAATGGCTCTGAGAGATTTGCGAATTTCCTTTTCGTCGTCAAGAATGTAAATTAGCTTCTGCATACTACTAACCTAACGGGAGTTCGATCTTAAACTTACATCCGCCCAATTTCGAATCTTCCACCGATATATGGCCATGATGATCTATGATTGTTTTTTGGACTACTGCAAGACCGATCCCAGAACCATGATTTTCCTTTGTAGAAAAGTAAGGTTCAAATATTTTTTCCCGCAAATCGGAAGAAAGCCCCGGCCCGGAATCCTCGATTTCGATAATCACCGATTTTCTCAACGCTTTCTTTTGGAGCCTTGCCGTAAGTCTTATCTTTTTAGCTTTGGTGGTCAAAAGATCCACGTCTTCGTTGGAACCGCTATCCGACTGAATGGCTTCTACAGCATTCTTCAAAAGATTGTTGATCACCCCCAAAAAAAGGCGTTTGTCGATGAACAACTCAGGCAAAGTTTCGCTCAGTTTCAGTTCGAATTCTATATCCGTAGATTCCTGGAAGAGTCTTACCGCTTCCAAAAGAATAGGATTCAAATTCTGATTGATAAGTACAGGTACGGGCATTCGGGCGAATTCGGTAAATTCCTTAACCAGATGTTCCAAAACCCTCACCTGACCGATGATAGTTTCGGTTGCATCATTAATCACCGAAGTTAGATTTTCAGTATTTTGATTTTGAAATTTTCTTTGGATTCTTTCCGCAGAAAGTTGGATCGGAGTAAGAGGATTTTTGATTTCATGCGCCATTCTTTGCGCAACTTCCTTCCAAGCGGCAATTCTTTGCGTGTGCATCAATTCTTCCGATTTGGATTTTAAATCCGCAACCATCTGGTTGAAAGAGTCAATCAGAATTCCCATCTCTCCGTCTTCGGACATTTCAATCTTTACATCGGACTCGCCGAGAGATACTTTCTTAGTTGCATTCGCCAAATTGATGATAGGTCTTGAAATTTTACGGGCGAATACGAATGAAAACAGAATAGCCACAAAAAACATGGAAAAGGAAAAAATACCTATCGTTAAACGGATACTATGTGGAATTTTTTCTTTCCAAATCCTAACTGTATTATAAGTTGAAGTTGCGTTTATTATATTCAGAACCTCTGTCTCGGAACCTCTATGAATTCTCTGCCCCAAAATCAAATTCACTTCTTCAGCCAGAGGAAATAACAGAAAGTAATAGGAAATATCTTCACGATAGAGCCTTGCATCCAATACGTTTTGATTGTCTTTCAGTTGAGTGAATTCAAGATCGTTTATGTATTTATAAAGCCCTTTCGATTCGAACTTAACAACACTCCCTTCCGTATAACAAAGATAATAGTCTTCTTTATCGAAAAATCCCAGTTCAACGGCTTTTCTGAAGATCAGATAACTGTCTTTGGGAGTGTTTTTGATTTGATTGAATAGGTGATTGCCTTTGTAAAACAGATTTGTTTCGGCCGGTTTCTCTTCCGATGAAATCAATACCACAGCGGATTTCAAAGCATTGGAAATATCCACCCGATAAAATCCTTCAATCAACTTTCCGGTTAAATTGGAAGAAAGAATAAAAATAGGCAACGAAGGAAGAAGTGCCACAAAGAGAAAAGCTAATGTAAGTCTGTAACGAATCGAACTTCTGATTTTACCCGTTTCCAAATTCCTTTTGTTACGGTAAACATAGGAAATCATCAATGCTAAGATAAAAAACGGAATCAAAAGCAATAGATAAGTATCTATTTTTGCCGTAAAAGGAACTTCATCATCCCTTCTAAATATGAAAATTTCGGAGAGAGTGACTGCTACACTGATGGTGAGAAGAAATACAAATGCGTCCCTAAGATAATAACGGTTTTCTTCTGAAATCCGAAATCTGGACTGTAAATTATTTAGGAACATCTAGTTCAAAATTATTTTTGACGAGCTTTTCAATTGCGGATAACGCTTCGTCTTCCCGATTCCCATCCGCTTTTACGGAAAATTCCACACCGGCACCTAAGGCCAACATCATAAGTCCCATAATCGATTTTCCATTGACTTCTATATCATCCTTGATGACAAAAATTTCACACGGAAAGGAAGCTGCTACTTTTACGAATAAAGAGGCGGGCCTCGCATGTAAGCCCATTGACTCTTCGTTAATCTTTAACTGGATTTGTTTCAATTTTGCTCTGTTGGATATATGTATTTAGTTTTGTGGAAAATTCTTTCGCGCTATTCTTTCCCATTTTTCGAAGACGCTGATTCATTGCTGCGGTTTCTACAATGATCGGAATATTTCTTCCCGGTTTCACCGGAATTTCAATATAAGGAATGGAAACACCTAATATATCTTCCGTGCTGAGCTCAATGCCTGTTCTTTCATACTCGGCATGCTCTTCCCATTCTTTCAAGTTGATGATGAGTTCGATCAGTTTGTGGTCACGAACGGAACCAACACCAAACAGATCTTTGATGTTCAAAATCCCTAGTCCTCTGATTTCCATATGATGGCGAAGCAAATCGGAACATGATCCTATCAAATAACTTTCGCTGAGCCTTCTGATTTCCACCATATCGTCCGCAACCAGACGATGCCCTCTTTCGATCAGTTCGAGAGCAGTCTCACTTTTTCCCACTCCTGACTTTCCCGTAAGTAGAGTTCCTATACCGAATACTTCGATCAAAACTCCATGACGCATCGTACGAGGTGCCAATGCCCTGTCTAAAATTTGAGAAATCAAAGTAATGAATCGATGAGTGGAGACGGGAGTCAAAAACAAAGGGATACCTTTTTGTCTTGCCATTTCAACAAAAGGAGCCTGAGGTTCGTTTCCGTGAGTATATATAATACAGTTTAGGTGGAATTGAAAAAACTTTTCAGTGATATCGTTCAAATGTTCGGGAGTGAGTGAATTCAGATAAGCCCACTCTCCTTTGCCGAAAATCTGAATCCTATCATTGGCAAAAAAATCGAAAAAGCCGGTAAGGGAAAGCCCCGGGCGATTGATCTCTGCATTATTAATGCGGTTGGTTAATCCTTCTTCGCCTGTTATCAATACAAGCTTAAGATCCTCATGTTCTCGGAGTATCGTTTCCACTGTAATTCCCGGTACGGGCATGGTTTAACCTTTTAATGAACTAATTCGTTTGCGTTGGTTTGAAGGTAAAATTTTCAAAACCTTTCTATATTTTGCAACTGTCCTTCTGGCAATTTCAATCCCTTTTTTCTCCATAATATCAACGATATCCTGATCGGAGAGAGGGTTCGTATCATCTTCCGCCTTCACCAAATTGCGGATGATTTCATGGATCTTTTTGGAACTTTCCTTTCCACCTTCCATCGATTTTACTCCGGAAGAGAAAAACCATTTCAATTCGAAAATTCCCCAAGTCGTTTGAATGTATTTATTTGTTGTTATGCGGGAAATGGTGGATTCATGCAGGCTGAGCTTTTCTGCGATTTCTTTCAAAGTAAGCGGTTTGATATGGGTGATACCGCCTCGGAAAAAATCCACCTGAAAATCGATGATGGAACTCACCACTCTTTGCAAAGTCTGACGTCTCTGTTGGATGGAGCGAATGAGCCACTGAGCGGAACTGAACTTGGTTTGAAAATATTCCTTGTCTGTCGCAGGAAGTTTTGTATTCAATAATTCCTTATATTCGTCTTGGATGGCAAGTTTGGGAAGCCATTCGTCATTGATGAATATATTGAACTCTCCTCCAATTTCTTTTACAACAACATCCGGAACAACATAATCTGTTTTTTTGCCTTGGTAAAGAGTGGCAGGATACGGTTCCAGTTTTTTGATAAAACGGGCAAGCTGTGAAACTTCATCTTCAGTGATTCTGAGATTTTTGGCGATTTTTTTGTAATCTATCCTTTCCAAATCATTTAAAAATTCATCGATCAGTTTATGCAAAAGTATATTTTCAGGGAAAAGAATCCTCGCTTGGATGAGTAGAGTTTCCTGAATGTCCTTTGCTCCGATCCCGATAGGATCCAATTCATTGATTAGCCGGAGCACCTTACGTAGCTTAACTTCGCTATAACCCATTTCTTTTGCGATTTCACTCAAGTCATGGTTCAGGAAACCCTTTTCATCAATCATTGAAATCAAAACTTCGCCCATTTCGAACTCGGAATTGGTCAATCGTATCAACCGAAGTTGGCCTAATAGATGTTCCTCTAACGACTCTCCACGCGTTGTCGATTCGATATATTTTTGATTTCTATCGCTTGCTTCCTGGTTATAAGTCCTCGGTCCTTCTATCGAATAAGTTTCTTGCCAATTTACATCTGTACTTTTTTCATGATTGAGTTTTTCGATTCTTTTGACTTCTTCGTAAGAAAAAAGTTCGGGCATCTTCGGTTTTTCATCCAGACCGATTTCATCCAACATGGGATTTTCCATTAACTCGTTTTGAATCTTATCCGACAATTCCAGAGTAGACAGAGACAATAGCTCGATCGACTGACGCAGATCATGCGTCATAACCAATCTTTGAGTTTGCCTTTGTGATAAGCTGTTTCCGAGTTTCATGGACTTAAAGAGTAAAATCTTCTCCCAAATATATACGACGAGTTTCCGGATCGCTTACCAAATCATTTGCAGTTCCTGAAATCAAAATCCGACCGCTGTACATGATATAAGCTCTATCCGTAATTTTCAATGTTTCCCTTACGTTATGATCTGTAATCAAGATTCCCAATCCTCTTTTCTTTAAAGACTGGATCACATTCTGAATGTCTTTCACTGCAATCGGGTCAACTCCGGCAAAAGGTTCATCGAGTAGTATGAAATCAGGATTCGTTACAAGCGCGCGAGCAATTTCACATCTGCGTCTTTCCCCACCGGAAAGAGTAAAGCCTTTTTGATTGGCAACTCTCATGATCTGTAATTCCATAAGGAGAGAGTCTCTTCTTTTAACGATTTCATCTCCGGGAAGATTCATCGTTTCCAAAATGGCTTCCAGATTTTCCGCCACAGTTAATTTTCTAAAGATAGACGCTTCCTGTGCTAAATAACCGACTCCCATACGCGCACGGATGTGCATCGGTGATTTTGTCAGATCCTCATCATCAATGAAAACAGTTCCGGAATCCGGAGTGACAAAACCTACACTCATATAAAAAGAAGTTGTTTTGCCTGCACCGTTAGGACCGAGCAAACCTACGATCTCGCCTTTGCGGATGAAAAAACTGACTCCGTCGACCACCTTTCTCTTGTTATAGATCTTAACAAGATTTTCCATTCGGAAAGTTTTTATCGGGGTCTCCGGTTCTGATGCAAGAATTTGTTTAGTTTTTTTTGTCATCGTTTAGTACTTTTAATCCGTCCGTTAATACAGCCTTATCCTCAGATGGGAATAAAATAATCCTTCCGGCAGACACCTTTGTTCCGTCTCTGACTAGGGTCGGATTTCCTTCCAAAACCAATTTGTCTTCTTCTTCAAAATATGTCGCAAATTCGCCCGTCGCTTTAGCTGTTTGAGTTTGGATATTCACATTTCCACGGGCTACCGCTTCTTTCTTTTCATCAAATCTTTCGATGAAAACGCTAGAAAGATTTCCTTTTTCTTCCAAAGTTTTTTTATCCAAAAAGAAGATCTGAGGGTTTTCCGACAAAAAGGAATAACCCTTTTCCTTATCGTATTCAAGATATCCACCTTGCATTCGATAGGCGTTCTTTTTGTCCAAATAAGTGACATTCTTTTTCGCCTGGATCAGTTTATTATTACGAGTGCTTTCGATTTCTTCCGCTTTGAATTCGGAATCTTCCCTATGCAAAAATGCATTTCCTTTCATGGATGTAAAAGATTCGGAAGCTTTATTTTTATGAACAAGTCGATCGCCGCTGAAAGTGGATATAATTCTTATTTTCTCTTTTTCCACAGGTTCTTTATTTTTAACTTCTTTCGAATTTTTGCGGGACTCTTCTATGTTTTCATTTCCTTTTTCATAACTGACTTGATAGATTGCCGCATTCCCGTCCAGAGTAATGCTTCCTTCCTTTACATAATAGGAAAGAATTTTACCTTGCAAAAAACGATTCTCCGAAAATAAAAACGGTTCGTTTTCCAAATCGATTCTATCTTCTTTTTCAAAATAAACCGCGTCCTCTCCGAATACTTGAAAATCAAGAGAAGTGACAACCACCTTTCCCGATAGAACGGTTCTCGCTTCTTCCAAATAACGTACAATAGAATGACAGGAAATCCTAACCGTCTTTCCGTCCTTTTTATGAATCAGAACGGGATGATTTTCCAAAGTCACCGTGCCGAGTAATTTATCATAAACACCTTTGGAAGCGATCAAAGTAGCGCCGTTTTCTTTGTCTTCCACCACTACTTGTCCTTTCAAATTTCCGATCAGAGCGTCTTCGCCGATCACTTCAATTTCGCGTGCATTCAATTTCACATTTTTATGAGTTATATAAGCACCGCCACCCAAGATAAAAACCTTCATTTGAAATCCGTTGATCAGTCTCTCTTCCTGAGTCAGGGTATTCCCACCCCACATAACAGGTATTTTCTCTTTCTTTTTATCATTGGTTTTGGTGATGTTCGGATCGGCAGGGCTTATGCGAAATATATCATCGCTTCCTATCAATATGGGAATATCAATGTTGTTCGCATATACCAAGGACACCAAAGATAAAAAAAGACAAACGAATCCGATTTGTTTCATTTGTCTTTTAAAGGATTGCTTCCACCCACAGTGATTGCAGTGGGACGCAAAACGGTATACTTATTCAAACCACGGTCCGCTCGAAGTCCTTTCCCGCGAATGGTAGTTCCTTCCGAATAAATAACCACATCATCATCTGTTGACAATGTTTTATCTTCCAGATTGTATTTGAGAGACTCGGAATGCAATTGGCGGCCTTCTTCCGTTTTCAATTTTACATCTCCGTTCAAAACTACTGATTTTTCGGTATGATTGATTTCCCCTCTTTCTCCGGTTAAAAAAGATTTGTATTTTCCGCCGTCATACTGGTAAAACTGAAACCCATAAACAACCGTTCGATTCTCTTTCGGGAAAATATAGGATTCCTTTCCTAAAAGTTTCCATTCCAAATCACCGGCTTTCGTATAGGAAATACGAGAAAAATCGCGAAGGGAGATCATGGATCCCGATTCTTTTTCTTCTTCGACACGAAGATATTTTTTGTCCTTACAACTAACAAAAATTAGGCATAAAATCAAAAAGACTCGCATGGCTGAAACCGGAATCAAAAGGAATTAATCTAATCCCAAAACTTTTGTTTTTACGAAACGATCTATTTCCAAAAGATTTTTCAAAAGGAATTTTGCTTTATGAAGAGGAAATTGGGTCGTTGCATCGGAAAGAGCCTTTTCCGGATCAGGATGAACTTCCATAAACAAACCTTCCACTCCAACGGAAACTGCACCTCTCATCATATGAGGAATGAATTCGCGTAGGCCCCCCGTGATATTTCCGGCTCCACCCGGCAATTGCGCGGAATGAGTTCCGTCAAATACAAGAGGAATCCCGTGTTTATGGATCATAGGAATTCCACGGATATCGAAAACCAAATTTCCATATCCGAAACTAGCTCCTCTTTCCGTTACCATATACTTTTCAGAACCCGATTCTTGGATCTTGGTCTTGATATGACGGGTGTCATCCGGTGCCATAAACTGACCCTTCTTTACGTTCACCCATTTTCCAGTTTCGGCTGCCTTTGCAATCAAATCGGTTTGTCTGCATAAGAATGCAGGAATTTGATAGATATCCACAGTATCTTTCAGAGGATCCACTTGGTTGGTTTCATGTACATCGGTTAACACCGGTACATTGTATTTATTTTTGATAAAATCGAGTAGTCTTCTTCCTTCATCGATTCCGGGGCCGCGATAAGAATTGATGGAAGAACGGTTCGCTTTATCAAAGGAAGATTTGAATATATAAACAATCCCGAGTTCGTCGCAAATGTCTTTCATCTCTCCGCAAACCCGATCCAATAGATCCTGGTTTTCCATAACGCAAGGACCGGAGATTAGAAAAAATGGATTTCGTCCGCCGATTTTTTTACCGAAAAATTCTCTTTCTTCAATTAAATCGCTCATATCAACCTTCCGTCTTTTTCGCCAGCTTCGCTGCTGCTTTGATAAAACCTGCAAATAAAGGATGCGGGTCAGTAGGTTTCGATTGAAATTCAGGATGAAACTGAACACCCACAAACCAAGGATGGTTCGGAACTTCAACGATTTCCACCAAACTTTCGTCAGGCGAAAATCCGGTTAGATTCATTCCTTTTTTCTCATACTCTTCTCTAAACCGGAGAGTAAATTCAAATCTATGTCTATGTCGTTCCGAAATTCTTTCGGTTTTGTATTCTTGGAATGCAAGAGATCCTTTTTTCACCACACAAGGATAAGCACCCAAACGCATTGTGCCTCCCATTCTTTCGATTTCCATTTGTTCTTCAATCATGGAAATCACCGGATGAGCGGAATGAGGTTGAAACTCGGTGGAATTCGCATCCTTATATCCCAGGACATTACGACCGAACTCGATTACCGCACATTGCATTCCCAAACAAATCCCGAAAAAAGGAATCCCTTTGGTTCTTGCATATTGAATGGAAGCGATCTTACCTTCAATCCCGCGTTCCCCGAATCCTCCCGGAACCAAGATGCCGGTCACACCTTTCAGAAGTTCCTTTACATTCTTGGAATCGATGTCTTCCGGATTCAGTTTGACAACTTCCACTTCTACTTCGTTTGCGATTCCGCCATGGGCCAAAGATTCGTAAACGGAACGGTAGGCATCTTGTAACGATATGTATTTTCCGATTAACGCGACTTTAACGGTCTTTTTTGCGTTCCGGATTTTTTTGATCATATTTTCCCAATGGGAAAAATTCAATTTTCGAAGATCCATCCCGAGCGCGTTTAACACGACTTCATCCAACTTTTCTTCCCGATACATAAAAGGAATTTCATAGATGGATGTGGAAATATCCACGGCGGAGATTACATTCTGATCCTGAACATTGCAAAAGAGAGAGATCTTACTTTTCATCTCTTTCGACATCGGTTTATTGATCCGGCAAACCAGAATATCCGGCTGGATTCCCAATGCCAAAAGTTCTTTTACGGAATGTTGGGTCGGTTTTGTTTTCGCCTCGCCTGCTACAGTGATCGTAGGGACAAGAGTCAAATGCATAAATAACACTTGTTTTGCGCCATGTTCGTAACGCATTTGCCGGATGGCTTCCAGAAAAGGAACGGATTCGATGTCCCCCACGGTTCCTCCGATTTCCACAATTACGAAATCGGTTTCATTGTCACGGGCCAAGGTATAAATACGATTTCGGATTTCATTCGTAATATGAGGTACGACTTGTACGGTACGGCCGAGATAATCCCCTTTTCTCTCTCTTTCGATAACAGCATGATAAATCTGTCCCGTGGAAACGGAGTTTTTACGGGAAAATTTTGATTTAGTAAAACGTTCGTAATAACCGAGATCCAAATCCGTTTCCGCACCGTCTTCGGTAACGTAAACTTCTCCGTGTTGGTAAGGACTCATCGTTCCCGGATCTATATTGATATAAGGATCCATTTTTTGTAAGGATACGGAATAACCTCTTGCCTCCAAGAGACAACCCAGGGCAGCAACAGTGACTCCCTTTCCTAGAGAGGAGGAAACCCCTCCGGTGATAAAAATATATTTGGTCTTGGACAATTCTTACTCCAGGCAAAATGACGTTTTTTACAAATTGGAGGAGATAACCGCAAAATCAATACCGTTTAGAGATGGGTCTTCGCTTTTTCCAAAATGGATGTAGTAGATTTCCCTGGTAAAAAAGGCAGAATGACCACTTCTCCGCCAAGGGATTTTACTAAACCGTATTCCGGTAGCTTTTCTGCCAAATAATCCCCTCCCTTTGTGTGGATGCTCGGTCGGATTTTTTGGATGAGATGCAAAGGAGTTTCTTCTTCGAAAGAGGAAATAAGATCAATGCAGGCGAGACCCGCGAGAACCTTCGCACGATCTTCCAAAGAATTGATCGGTCTTGTCGGTCCTTTTAATTTTTGAACCGACAAATCGGAATTCAATCCAAGCCATAACAAATCTCCCAAGTCTCTCGCACGGGACAAATATTCTACATGCCCAGGATGTAAGATATCAAAACAGCCGTTAGTAAATACTATTTTTTTACCTTCCAGAGAGAGCCGTTTCTCTTCAATCCGGTCCGTAGAAATGATCTTATCCGCAAGGGATGTAAAATAGCTCAAAGTCCTTTCTCCAAAAGTCCCAGTTGCAACAAACTCTCTTCGATTTCATTCGTATCCAGAGTAGCGGCACCCAATTTCCCAACAACCACACCTGCACTTGCATTTGCAATCAGACTTGATTCATATATGGACATCCCCGCCGCAAGAAATGCAGTATAAGCGGAAATCACCGTATCACCCGCTCCCGTTACATCAAACACTTCTTTGGCGACAGTAGGTATATGATAGAATTGTTTCGATTTTGTCTCGTAAACAGTCATTCCTTTGTCCCCTCGGGTGATCATCACCGCTTTTGGATTTGTTTTTTCCGCAATTTCAAGACAAGCATCTTCTATTTCTTTTTCCGAAGAAAGCTTTCGACCCAATGCTTTTCCCGCTTCATGGTGATTGGGAGTCATGATATCGATTTCCTTGTATTGAAAAAAATGACTCACTTGAGGATCGACAGTTACGATCACATGATTTTGAACCGCTAATTTTATAATTTCTGAGATCAGTCGAAGGGTCAGATAACCCTTGTCATAGTCGGATAGGATGATCGCTTTTGATTCACCGATTTTTTGTTTTACCTGAGAAATCACTTGGTCTTCTTCTTCTTGGGTAAGTGGGATGATTTCTTCCCGATCCACTCTGCAAACTTGTTGTTGGGAAGCGATGATTCTCGTTTTTAAAATCGTAGGAATCCCTTTTGATTCGAGCAACTGAATGTCTTCTTGGGAGACTTTTTCGGAAAGAAGCAAAGATTTCAATGTTTCACCGGCTTTGTCCGCACCGCATCGTCCCAAAACAATGGAAGGGCTGGAAAATGCGGAAAGATTTTTAACTACGTTTCCGGAACCACCTAAAGTTTGTTTTTCCTTTCTCACCCAAACAACAGGCACCGGAGCTTCCGGCGAAATTCTGTCTACAGATCCGAAAAGATACTCATCCAGGATCAAATCTCCCACCACCATTATCTTTTGTTCTCCTAGCTGGGAGAAAGCCTTCTTTAACTTTAATGAATTGATTTTCAATTTGTTCTCTATTCTTTTTAGATTTACAGCTTATCAGAAAATATGCAACCTTTCTACGTGTCAACCTTCACGTTGCCGATATTTCCTCTACCAGAAGTATTCTTATTTCCTGGTACTTTTTTACCCTTACATATTTTCGAACCAAGGTATAGGCTAATGCTGGATTTTTGTCTGGAAAATGGAAACGAAATGGCGATAGCTCCTTACAAAAAGGATTGGAATTATTTAGAATCGAGTGCTCCTCCGATTGAGTCGATTTTCGGATGGGGCCATGTCATTCAAAAAGAAGGCCTCCCCGACGGAAGATCCAATATCATCTTGGAAGGAATGGGCACTGCAAAATTGGTAAGCTATGAATCCACAGAGCCGTTTCGAATTGCGCAAGTGGAAAAAATAAAACAGGAATTGAACAGAAAGGATGATCCGGACTTCCAAAATCTTGTAGAAGAGCTTTTGGTTTTGACAAAAAGAATATTACTTTCGGAAGGAGCCGAGGAAAACCTGATCATGAAAATGAATCACATCACCAAACACCCGTTTCCGATTGATTTCATTGCTTCTCTGTTAAATTATGAATTTTCCGCCAAACAAGAGATCCTCGCGACAGCCAACATCTTTGAAAAAGCAAATAAACTCATCCAAATCGTTCGTTCCCTCAATATGAGGGAATAAAATTCAAGCAGGAGTCAGTTCTGCGATAAACAGTAAAAAAGGAGAATGTATGTTCTGCGTTTCTCTAAAAAATACTCTGGGATGGATTTGCTCCGGAGATTGCAAATAAAGATAGGAAGAAGTCTCTTTCCTGATATAGGCTCGGGTCAACCTGTCCGTTTTTTGAGAATCGATCAGGAATTGGGAAAGTAGTTCGGACAAGCTGGTCGATTCCTCTTTATCCTTTCCGCTGGCGCAAAAAAATACTACCTTCTTCCCTGCACCGGAATATTCCCAACGCAAAGAATGTTTCCAAGAACTTCCAAAAGAAAAATCCTTCTCATGGGATTCTTCTTCTCTTTCTCCGATCAAACTGGGAACAAAATCATCCGTAGTCAAAAAAGGATTGATTTGCAAATAATTGGTTTTGGAAAGATAGGATTTCCAGATACGAGGGAGTCCTGTTAAGGTCAATGGAATCCCATTTTCCTCGAAAGAAAGAAATGATCGAAGAGTTAAAAATGCCAAAAAAGAGGTATGAATCTGAGTCACACTTGTGAAGTCCCAAATTTCCTTTTTTTGCAAAGGAGATAAGAACAAAGAATCCATCCCATAAAAATCCTGGTGGATGTATGGATAGAAAACGGAAGGTTCTAAGGATGAAATTTTGCCATCAGAGGAGCTCACCTTGAATCTATCGGCAGAAGATAAAAAAAGAGACAGGCAAAAAAAAACCGCTCTTCCGAGCGGCTTTGATTCGAAAAAATCGGGCTATGAAAAACCGATCACTCCGCTGCGTAAAGCGATGCGATCTTATCTTTATATTTTTCAGTGATCAAATGACGTTTCATTTTATGAAGATTTGTCATCTCATCCCCAACTTCAAATTGTTTTGTAATCAAAAAGAAAGGAGTTACTTGTTCGAAAGATTTGAAACCTGTTTTAACATTATTCAAAGCCTTGATTTCTTTTTTGTAAAAATCGATAACCTTAGGATTCTCAATCAACTTTTGTTTATCGGTCTCACTGATCCCGTTTTCCTTTGCCCATTCTCCCAATTTCTCGAAATCAGGGATCACGATCGCGCCTAGATTTTTTTGATCTTGGCCGATGACCATGACTTGAAAGATGTAAGGAGATTCGGTGAGTTTATTCTCGATTGGAACCGGCTCTACGTTTTCACCACCCAAAAGAACTACAGTATCTTTCGCGCGACCAGTGATGGTTAATGTCTTTTTAAAATTGAACATACCGATATCACCGGTGTCCATCCAACCGTCTTTGATCACCTTCGCTGTGGTTTCCGGGTTTTTATAATAACCTTTCATCACTTGCGGACCGCGTAGATGAATTACACCTCGAAGCCCGAATTTTCCCGCGATCAGCTTTTGGTTGGCATCCATATGCGCTAATACTTTTCCGGAATCGTCACGTAATTGAACTTCAGAACCGGGAGTGATTACACCTACGGAACCTTGAACCAAATGTTTGAAAGTTCTTACGGAAATCACCGGAGAAGTTTCAGTCATCCCGTATCCTTCCAATACATTGATCCCAATATCATTGAAGAAAGCATCTACATGTTTTTGCAAAGCTCCACCACCGGATACGGAAGCTTTTAACTCTCCGCCGGTTGCTTCTCTGATTTTAGAAAGAACGATGAGATCCAAAAGGAAATACAACGGTGCTGTCAAAATCGCAATTACCAGGTGATAGACTCCCAGAAAAAGAGAGGCAATCGGATTTCTTCCTGTGTAATCCACTTGGTTTCCTTTTAGGAAACGCACGGAAGCATTGAAATGTTTTGAAAAGAAATATGCTAACTTGAACAAACCTCTTCGGATAGCAGGTGTTTGTTTAGGATCGCTGATACGCGTATAAATACCGTTGTAAATACTTTCCCAAAGGCGAGGCGCGGAAGCCATAAACGTAGGTTTGGCTTTTTTCATATCGTCTCTTAGATCGCGAACATTCGTATAATAAGTGGCGCATCCGGCTGCAATCGCCAAATATTCGAACACTCTTTCAAACACGTGCCAAACAGGAAGAATGGATAACATTCTTTCTTCGGAACGAATTTGGATCATGTTTGATAAAATGGAACTTGTCTGATGAAGCATATTGGAATGCATCAGCATAACGCCTTTTGGCATTCCCGTAGTTCCGGAAGTATAGATGATTGTAAAAAGATCGTCGGGTTTAATCCCCTTCATGCGTTCTTCTGCTTTTTTAGAACCCTTGTCTCTCAGATCCTTTCCTTTCGAAAGAAGTTCATCCAGCTTGAGGACACCGGTAGCAGTGGACTTTTTGTCCATAATCACGATGGTTTTTGCAAATTCGAACTGAGAACGGTTTTTTTGAAATTTCTCTAAAACTTTATCATTTTCTAAAAATACAACTTTAGCTTCACAGTGATTTAGAATATAAACGATTTCTGAATCGGTAACATCCGTTCCACGAGGAACGTCCGCCGCACCGGCGATAAGAATACCATAATCACTTACAATCCATTCCAAACGATTGTCTGCAATCAAAGCGACATTTTCGCGAGCTTGGACTCCAAGATCAATCAAGGCTTCCGCTAGATTCAATCCTAAATCGTAGACTTCTTTAAAAGTCGTTGGCTTATAATTTTTAGTTTCGTCTTTGCTAAAAAACGCTGGGCGATTCCCAAATTTTTCAGCACTCTGCTGGAAGAGTTCGGGCAAATTGGCTGGCATTATTGACTCCTTTCTGGATCACAAATGTAAAAAAGGTAACTCAAGAGGACTAATTTTGACACACCCAGTCAAGTCCTTTTCATCTTTAACATTGAATTAGTTTTTTAATTCATTGTATTTTCGTTATTGTGCAGTGCATATTAGCCAATCAAATACTTAATCAAAAACTAATTCCCGCCAAACAAAGATATTTAGCAGTGCACAACACTGCATCACAATTCAATCATTCCAAAGACGAGATCGAATGAGTAGTCCGGCAAGGTCTTCCGCTTGTAATCCATACTGTCGATAGACAATGGATCCGTCCTTCCCAAAAACAAGCAAACAAGGCATCCCCTCTACTTTATAATTTTCCACTAACTTCCAACCCCCATCCAAAACAGTCGGGTAATCCATTTTCCAATCTTTCCTGTGTTTTTCTATGACTTCCTTGGAAAGATCCGTGTCAGTGTTCACCCCATAAAAAACAAAATCGCTTCCCTCTTTCGATTTTTTCCAAGCATTCACAACCGGAACCGCCTTGGTACAAGGTTCACACCAAGTCGCCCAAAAATCCAAGACAACTACCTTTCCTTTGAAGTTTTGGAAGTTTACCTTTTCTTCGGTTGTAGTTGATAACTCCAAGTCCATTAAGCTTTTTGTAGGATCTTGTGTATTTTTGCAAAAAGTGAGAGAGCTAAAAACTATCGGAAATAATATGGAAATTGAGAAATATCTCATAGGATCAGCTTTTTTTGAATTTTCGACCTTACAACTATTTCTCGTCTCTTCCCGAGTGGAAAAACTATAACACTGGCAACTGGCAGGGCAAAGGGATTTCCATGATCCTGCAAGACAAAGAACCGTATGAAAAAAACATACAAACGCTAGTTATTTGGAAGGAAAAAAAGAACTTATATTCCGTTACTTTCTTTCGTGAAGGGATAAAAACAAAAGCTGATTGGACGGAAGAGGATATTATCGAAATCTTTGCTGACAAGATTCGAATCTCTGATCATTCCAAAGAATGGTCTTTTCAAATTCAGGCGATGACGGAAGATAAATTCCACCTACACGTCGAATCATTGATTCAGAAAAATCTGATTTTATATTCTGGAATTGTGGAAAGAAAAAAGAATTTGTTTCAGCGTTATTTTAATGTTTTTTGAAACGCTTTTTCGGTAATATTTGCCGTATTTTCCCAAGTAAAAGAAGAAATATCGGAAGTCGGCAGAATGGGATTTTTATAAAATTTCAAAATCTCGTTCGCCCATTCCTTCGCATCCGCATCGGTTTTATAAGGCAAATAAGTAACCCCGGTTCCACCAATCTCTCTAAACGTAGGAATATCAGAAACCATACAGTATTTTTTCTGATATATCGCTTCCAACATGGGAATCCCAAAACCTTCGTAATGCGAAGCAAATAAAAAGAGACCCGCATTTTTATAAATATGTTGCAAATCAACATCGGCAATCGAATCCAAAATATGTAAATCACCGAATAACGATTGTTCCTGTCTCAATTCTTCGATAAATTCCTGGCTTTCCCAACCGATCTTACCGACGATCACCCAATTCTGATGTTCTTTAGGATTCAGCCTTCTATATTCCCGAAATACCTTCAATAAGAAAGGATAGTTTTTTCTAGGTTCGATTGTTGATACCGAGAGTATGTAATTTTCTCCCAAATCGGTCACTCTTCTGGAAGGAGTACCGAGAAGTGCCTGGTCGATTTCCTTTTGATTCACTCCCGGATAAGATACCCCTGTTTTTTCGGGATCATATCCAAAAAAGGAACACATATCTTCGCTCGTTTGTTTGGAGATGGAAAGAATATGGGAGGCTCTGTTTACGGAATATCTTTGAAACATTCTTTGTTGAATCCGGGCCAAAGGTCTCATTGTTTCAGGATAAAGATAAAGAACCAGATCGCAGTAAGTTAAAACCGCTTTCAATTTGCGTGGTAAAAAAGGAGGAAGAATCTGCTGGGAACCCCAAAACAAATCCAATTTAAAAAATCGAAAAAGAATAGGAAGAAACAGATTATAATAAATCCCTCCTTTCCATTTGAAAATCCCCCCTCGCGAAACGAAGGTTATATTGGGCAAGGATAAAACAGAGTCGTGATCCTTGTGGATCGGAAGATGGGAAAATAGATAAAAATGATATTTTTCAGGATTTGGAAATGCTTTGATGGTTTCCGCAATGAGCCTGCCCACTCCCGAAATTCGGGTGGAGAGCGGTCTTGCATCCATTCCTACCTTAATCACTTCTACCATTTGTCCCTTACTTTTGAAGTCAAAGACTCAACAGGAATTTTATCCAAAAGATAATCAACCGCATTTTTGGTTCCTGCTACCAGCCCGTACGAACGAGTGTCTTTATTATTAAAAGAATAGGATTCTTCGTTTTTTAAAGGAAAAAACCGAAAGGCTCGAGAAGAGAGGAGTGAAATTCCACCGCAAATATCCCATTCATTTTTCGGTTTCAAAGAAACAATCAAATCACCTACTCCTGCGGATAACAAACCCAATTTGTATGCGATGCTTCCCAAAGGAATCACTTCAAAATTTTCCTTCCAAGTGTCCTCAGAAAAAAGTCCTTCTTTCATCTCGGAAAGAGACACGAATAACTTTGGTTTGGTGCTTGATGCAAAAAAATTCCCTTCTTCCCGCGCAGGCTTGGATAATTCGGATTCGATCAATTGTATGTTTTTAGAAGATAAAAAAGGGGCCGAAAGTTTTACAGAAAAACTGGCTTCATCTTTGGAAAAGAATTCTCCTGTTGCCGGATTAAAAATAACCCCCCAATAAGGTTCTCCGTTTTTCGCCAAACCTAAGCTCAACGCAAATTGACCGTTTTTCTTTACGAATTCGCGGGTTCCATCGATCGGATCAAGAATCCAGACCCACTCTTTATCCAACCTTTCCGAATCGTCCTTTCTCTCTTCCGACAAAAACCCGTGATCGGGAAAATTTTTGGAAATTTGTTCGTAAAGTATATCATTCGCAAGTAGATCAGCCTCGGTAACCGGATCGTTTCCTCCCTTGTCTTTTACAAGAAAATCGGTCTGATAAATAGAGAGAATTTTATCCCCGGCATAAAGTACCCATTTCCAAACTTCCTCGAATTCTTTTTTGTCCATCAGCAATAGATTCGAGTCTCCCTTATTTCGGAGGAGTAACGACTTTTTCATCCGAATGAGCCGCATTCAAATCAGCGCCATTCGGTTTTTCCAAAACCTTTTCCTCGAACGGGGAAATATAATAAGATTCGGGATCAGCGCTATAAGAGTAGGAAATAACGAAATTTTTATACTTCACATAAAGATTGTTAGTTCCTTCAGGTCTTTCTGTTTTTACATCTTGAAATTTTAAATCTTTTAACTCTTTTTTAGGCTCTCTCACTTTGCGGGCAAGAGTCACTCTTAAAGAATTGATCACATTGGTTTCAAAAATCTTTTTTTTCTCTTCCGGTGTGAGCTTTTGGTTGCGAAGATAATCTTCCAGCCTGGTGAACTCTTCCGCAAGGCCGCCTGTCTCTGCTGCTTGAGCAAAAAGAATCTGGCCGAAAAACAGCGTAAAAATAAGTAAAAAAAGAACTTTCATACAACCTCCGAAGAAATGAGAACCGAATCAAGATCCGAAGGATCTTTGTTATAATATAATCTCCAAGGGAGTGTATGCCAATAAGAATTTTTTCTCTACATGGCTTCCGAATACCACTTCCACTTTCTGATTGTCCCCTGATCCGGAGACCGACTTGATTTTACCCTCTCCGTACACTTTGTGACGGACTTTCATTCCCACTTTGTATGTGCCTGAATTTTTTTGGGAATGAATGGATTCGTTTTTTTCCTCTTTCTGGCTCGTCCGGGAAGCCTGCGGGGAATGGCTTGGTTTCCTTACACCATAGCTGGATTCGAACCAATCCCCGCTCAAATGTTCAGAGGGGATTTCTTCCAGAAATCGAGAAGGAATTCTAGCTTCCACTTCACCGAATTTGCGGGTATAACGGGAAAGGCTGATTTCCAAATGCTCACGTGCTCTGGTAATCGCCACATAACAAAGCCTTCTTTCTTCTTCCACACCCTCTTTCGTATCACTCGCTAAAAAATGCGGGAATGTACCTTCTTCCATCCCTGCCAGGTAAACATGTTTGAATTCCAAACCCTTGGCGTTATGCACTGTCATAAGGATTACATAATCGGCAAGATCCTTTGTATTATCTTCACTTGTGATGAGTGAGATGTTTCCCAGATATTCTTCCAGACTCGGATTTTCCGAGTTCTCCTCGTATTCCTTGAGAGCGTTTACAAATTCGTTTAAGTTTTCCAATCGGGAAAATGCTTCTTCGGTATCTTCATTTTCCAAATACTCCCTATAACCGGATCGTTCGATCAATTCATAAGCGATGTCGGACGCAGGTTCCTGTTTCTCATGATCGCTCATCAAATCTTCAAACAAAGTGGATAGGTCCTTTAATTTTTGTGCAGTTCCTTTTTTAATCTCCGGAATTTTCTTCGATAAACACTCGTAAAGCGAAATTCCTTCCTGGACGGAATAAGAAATCAATCTTTCCACCGTAGTTTCACCGATTCCTCTGGGAGGGGAATTGATAATCCTAAGGAGTGATGTGGAATCCAAAGGGTTGATGATAATGGATAAATATGCGATCAAATCTTTGACTTCTTTTCTGTCGAAAAAACGGAATCCACCGAATATTTTATAAGGAATCGCGTTTTTTCTGAAAGTCTCTTCAAAGTAGCGGGACTGACTGTTGGTCCTGTAAAAAATCGCATGTTCCGCATAACGAGAAGTAGGCTTCTTGTATCTTTTGATTTTTTGTAAAATTCCGTTGGCTTCTTCCGTTTCATTCTGATACAGAGTAACTTTGATTTTTTCACCCGCAGGATTGTTTGTTCTCAAAGTTTTTTTCGTTCTGATCGTGTTATTGGCGATCACACTCGCTGCCGCATTGATGATCGTTTTCGTGGATCTGTAATTTTCTTCCAACTTAACGACAAGTGCTTCCGGATAATCCTTACTGAAGTTCAAAATGTTCGTAATATCCGCTCCGCGCCAGGAATAAATGGACTGGTCATCATCACCTACTACGCATAAGTTTTTCGTTTTGGAAGCAAGCAACTGCACCAGATGGTATTGGATTTTGTTCGTATCCTGGTATTCATCCACCATAATATACTGCCAATAATTCTGGTATCTTTCCAAAACCATCGGATAATCCCGAAATAAAATGACTGTGAGTAAAATCAAATCTCCGAAATCGACCGCATTTCGTTTCAGTTTTTCCTTTTCGTATTCCAAAAAAACATCCGAAATGGTACGGGCATATCCGTCATCCTGGTTCTTCCTGGAATACTCTTCCGCTGTAAGGAAAGCATCCTTTGCATGAGAGAAAGCATTGCTGAGATGGGAAGGTTTGAACTCTTTTGTATCCAAATCTCTTTTCTTTAAAATCTCTTTGATCAGAGATTCCTGCATATCGCTATCGTATACGGTGAAATTGGATCCAAGTCCGACGGACTTTCCTTCTCTTCTCAAAATATAAAGACAGAGCGAGTGAAAGGTTCGTATAAAAGGTTCGGAATCTCCTTTTTTAATTTCCAGAAGAGACTGGCAACGTTCCCTCATTTCTTGCGCGGCTTTATTTGTAAATGTAACCGCTAATATACGGTTGGGAAAAACGGAGTGTTCCTTAACTAATTTGGCAATCCGGTAAGTTATGACTCTTGTTTTACCGGATCCGGCTCCCGCCAAAATCAAAACAGGACCTTCTACCGTCTGAACTGCTAACGCTTGTTCTTCGTTTAGGTCAGCATCCACTAAAAACGTAAATCTCCAATTCCGAATACAAATTGAAACGTATTAGAGTCGGGATACGTGGAGAAAGGATGTTCCCCCGAACCGGTATAACGTATTTTTTGAGCGAAATACAAACGTAAAGGCAATACGGGAATTTGAATCCTTAACCCGAATCCCCAGGAGTATTTGAAATTCTGTAATGACATATTTTTACTGGATAGAACCAATCTCCCCGGATCATTGAGATCTAACGGAGATTCGGCGAGCGGTTGTCCGTACTGATTGAAATGTTCGTAAAAATAAGTTTCATAAGGTTGAGTATAACGTTGGTTCAAAACCGTCTGGTCATATGCTTTGAAATAGTCCTTTCTTTCACCGACTGCTTTATTGACCTCTTCATACATGGCACCGGCATCCCAGAAAACTACGAACCATAATAAGGAAGGTTCGATCGGGAAACGTAGTTCCGATGTAAATAGTACCCTACTCGCCGCACCGTTTTTCCATTCATCCGGATAATATTTATCATCGAAAAACCATCCTCTTAAGGATTCGTAACCACCTAAATAAAGACGATCCTGCACTTGGATATAAGGAACTTTTTCTTTGTCCTGGCTTTTACGGAAAGGTGCTCTCTCGTATGTGAAAACGGAGGAAGTTCTGAATTGTTGAACCACTCTCCAACGTCTGAGAGCATTCTTTCTGATAAGTCCGAAAAAAGTATAATCAAACCAAGTTTGATAATACTCCATAATTGGACTGTATTGGTCAAAATGGCTTTCACCGCCCAAAACCTGACCGACGTTATCCAAGGAAAAAACCAAGTTAAACCCTTGAGTCGCATTGAAAACATTGTCTCGGCTATCATAAGCAATTCCGTTTGTTAGTTGGGAGCGAAATTGCCAGCCCCGATCTACCTCCGCCAATACCTGATCCGATACGAGCGAAGTAGGCCTTGTAGATGCGAAAAAGGAAGGAGAGTAACGATGAAAATGCGTCCAGTTGATCAAAAAACGATGTCCTATCCCCGCACTTACCCCAACCCCTGCTCTTTCATAGGAAGCGGTTTCCTTGATTCCCTGGTTGTTGTTTTCAGTGATGGAAGTCGCACCCACATAGAGTGTTCTTGCGGAATAAAAAGCGGAAAGAGTCAATGACCATGGTTTATCGTATAACCAAGGTTCCGTCCAAGACAATTGAAAGTATCTTCTGATCGGTCCGAATTCGATCCTTCCCTGAATCTGTTGCCCTGTTCCGTTAAGATTGTTTTCACCCAATTGGGTAAAAATGGAAAATCCCGTAATGGTTCCGTAACCACCACCCATGGAAACGGTTCCGGTAGGTTGTTCCACAAGTTCGATGATCAAATTCATCTTGGTCTCATCGGAACCGGGACGCATATTGAAGTTTACTTCTTTAAAATAACCCAGGTTAAAGATTCTTTCCCTGGACCTGTTCACGAGCATGGAATTGAAAAGATCACCTGGTTTGAAAAGAAGTTCTCTTCGAATCACCCGATCCAATGTCTTCTTATTTCCTTTGATGATGATATTTTCAACGAATGCAAGATTGTTTTCACGGATAGTAAAATCCACATGGATGAATTTTTTACCCCGAAGACCTTTATTTGCATCATAAAGAGATCTTAATTTTGCGATGTTTAATCTGGAATATTCCTCTTCACATTCCTTTATGGCATCGGGATTCGTTCTTTTGGAACAGTTTTCATACCGACTCAGGGAATCTTCCGATAGCTCTACAATTCGACGTCTGGGAATGACTTGAGCGAACAGATAACCTTTTTGCGAATAATTTTCGTTAATCGTCCCTCTGTCTTTTTGAAATTTGGATTCGTCGAAAACTTCTCCTATATCATTGTCTCCGAATTCATACAGACTTTTTATGTGTTTGATTTCATAGACCGGTTTCCATTCTTCCGAAGGAGTTCCTACAGGATTATTTTCTTTGTTGAGGTATAAGGGCATCCCGTTGGGAGCAAGAGTCATATCGTGAGCGGTTGAATATCCGTTGAAAAAATACTGATCTCCTTCCGTCAATTTGAAGTTTACGATCACAACCCGCTTGTCTTTCTTTTTGGGATTTTCCCATTTGATTTCCCAATTGGTTCCGTCGTTACTTAGTTCCGCATCCACATAACCTTTGGATTTTAAAAAACCGATAATCTTTTGTTTGTCGGACTCGAATGCGGATTCTTTAAATACTCCCGATTCAATAATACCGGATTCCTTTAGATCGAGGATTCCCTGCAATTCATAAGTATCCACTTCCGAATTTCCGAATATATTGATTTTGGAAACAGGGATTTCTTCCCCTTCATCAATAATGAATTTGGCGCGAACCGTATTCGTTTCTTCGTCGATGGGATCGGTTTCAAACCGAACATAGGCAAGAAAAAAGCCTTCATCCCTATATTTTTTAAGAATTACTTCTTTGGATAGGGCGACTTTTTTGGGAGTGATTACTTCATTTTCCTTCAGAGGAATTTTTTCCCTTAGGTCGGAAGGAAAAACCTCATCCGCACCGATAAAATCAATGTCTTTGACCCTCGGTCTCTCCTGAACTACGACTAGAACCTTAACTCCGTCGGTTCCGTCCAACTCTCCCTGAATATCGATTTGGAAAAAGTATCCGGATTGAAATAAAGAGCGGATATCCGCATTGATCATTTCCGTAGTCAGAAGAACATCAACCCGCATCTCCATCATCTCCAGGATATCGCTTGAAGACGTGTTTCTATTTCCCTGAAATTCTATCTTTGTGATTTTTTTATTAACAAAAGAGGTTCGGTTGGAGTAGAGAGCATGCCACTGCACCGAAAATATAAGTCCGATGCTAAATATGACTGCAGAAAAGGAATATAATTTCTTCGATTTCAAAAATCTATTTTGAAGTACCTTTTACCATTGCTAAGTTAAATCGGCTAACACCCGCTGCATTCACAGCATCTATTACTTTTACAACAATTTGGTAAGAAGCACCGCCATCTCCGCGGATTATTACTTTATTCTTTTTTGGGTCTCTTTCTTTTTCCGGCCCTAAAAATCCGTTGATCTTCTCAGTTAAAGAATCCAGTGCAACTGCTTCCGTATTTTGATCCAAAAACACTTTGCCCTGTTTATCGACAGTGATGATCAATTCATCTTTTACTTTTTCCTTGGCTACACTGGAAGATCTGGGAAGTTCCACTTTCAAAGCGGTATTCTTTTCCAGAGTAGCATTCATAAGAAAATAGATAACAATAAAAGAAATAACGTCAATGAGTGGCGCAAGTTCGATATTGCTGAATGATTGTTGCTTCTTGCGAAACTTCATAATAACTTATTTTTGCTTGGTTACGTAGGGAAGCACAAGATCCGTTGCATTTTCCAATTCGATAATCCGCTCTTCTTTCGAACGGGAAAAATAATTGTAAAACACGTAAGCGGGAATCGCGACTCCGAGTCCCATAGCAGTCGTTACTAAGGCCTCCGAAATCCCTACTTCCGCTCCCTTGGTTCCTGCACCTTCTGCGAAAGACCGAACAATTCCGATCACGGTTCCAAGTACACCCAAAAGAGGAGCAATGGTAGCGATCGTTCCGAGACTGGTAAGGTATTTTTCCATAAGACTGATTTGGCGAAAGCCTTCTTGCCTTACATCATCCTCCAGATACTCCACATTTCTGCGCTTCAAATCGAAGGCTAATTGTAATACTACGGAAGCGGGAGCAATCGTCTTTTGAGAAAGAAGATCTTTTGCCTCGTCCCATTTTTTTTCACGAACGAGTTCTCTGATTTTTTTCAAATCATCCTGAGGGATGGGTTTCAACTTCCAGAAAAAAACAAGTCGTTCAATGATAATGGTAAAACCAACAATAGATACGAAGATAATTACAATCGGTATCGTTTCAGGTGGAACGGAAGAAATAATTGAATCTGATTTAGCGAAAGGAAAGAACATTAAATGACCCCAATTCAGGATTACAGAATAAGGATTTCTTTCTTCCCTTTTTCGCCAAATACTATTTTAATCCAATTAAACCGCCTTCTTCTGTAATAAATCTGTTGCGGCTTTGAGAACTCCTTGAGTGACTTGTTTTCCTCCGATCATCCGAGCCAGCTCCAATTTGCGTTCCCCAAAATTTAAAATTTTTGCCTGGCTGAAAGTGCGTCCATTTTCAGCATATTTCGCAAGCAAGAAGTGAGAATCCGCAGACGCAGCGATCTGTTGTGTGTGGGTGATCAGCAGAATCTGTGAATTGCGTGACAATCGTTTCAGTTTTGTGGCCAAAGCATTCGCAGCTTCTCCTCCCAAACCGGTATCCACCTCATCAAGAATCAAAATCGGAGGAGAGGGACAGAATTTCCCAAGGACACTCCTGAGTCCAAGCATCACCCTGGACAATTCTCCCCCGGACACTACTTTACGGAGAGGTCTTGGTTTTTCTCCCAAATTGGCGCTAAAATAGAATTCCACTTGGTCAAGACCCGATTCTGATAGGAAATAAGACTTAGTTCCGTCTTCCACTTCCCCGTCCGGATTTTCTTCCCATCGTAAAACAACCTGCAGACGGGCTCCCTCCATTCCCAGATCCTGTAATTCTTTCTGAACTTCCTCTTCGAAAGAATTCAAAATATTGCGTCTGGATCTGGACAATTGGAATACAAGTTCTTTCAGTTCGGCAAGGGACTGATCGTGTTTTTGGACTAAAAAATCCCGATCGTCTTCTTCCAAGGACCATTTTTCCAATTCCGCCTTTTTCTCTTGCAGCTGGAGTAGAATATCCGCAACCGAAGAGGAATACTTTTTTTTAAGTTTGGTCAATTCCTGTAGTCTTGTCTGAACCATATCCAAACGATCCGGGCTGAAAAATAATTCTTCTTCATCTTCTCTGAGAGTGGACTTAAGCGCTTTCAAACGATCGTATACATCTTCCCATTCTTCCCGAATGGGCATTTTTTCAGGAACAAGCTGAGTGATCTTTTCTATGGAATGCAGAAGAGAAGGAAAAACCTTGAGAATCGAATTTTCCTTATCGGACAACTCTTCTAAAATATAACGGTAGTTTTCCGATAACTTTTCCCCGTTCGCGAGAAATCTTTCTTCTTGGGCGAGAGACTCATCTTCACCTTCTTTGGGAGAAATGGATTCGATTTCTCCGATTTCGTAATTTAGAATTTCCCTTCTTTTTTTGGAATGTAAAACCGATTCTTCGAAGCTGGTCAATTTCTCCTTCCAATGACGGAAGTTTTGCAAGGAAAGTTTTACTTTTGCCTTTAAAGATTCCAAACGACCGAAACGATCCAAAAACTCCAATTGGTGGGATTTTTCCAAAAGGAAAAGCTGTTCATTCTGGCTGTGAATTTCCGCAATCGTCTTTCCCAGTTCCCGCAAATGAGTCGTAGAAGCGAGAGAGTCTCCTATTTTGACTCTTGCCTTTCCGTCTTTTAACAACTCTTTGGTGAGTATAATTTCTTCTCCTTCCCATTGAAATCCCTGTTCCGTGAGATATGTTTTTGCCTCGGGGTGATCCTTTAACGAAACAATCGCTTGGAGGGAGTATTTCTCTTTTCCGGTTCGAATATTGGAAGTGGAACACCTCCCTCCGAGGAGTGATGTTACCGCATCAAAAACGAGAGACTTGCCTGAACCTGACTCTCCTGTGAAAATAGAAAGCCCTGTCTGAAAGTCCAAATCCAGGGATTCAATCAAGGCGAAGTCGCGAATTTTTAAATGTGTAATCATACCAAACTCCTATTTGCTATACACATGATAACTACTTAACGGATAATTAGTCAACAAAAAACTTTGAAATCGGTGAAAAACAAAATTTCTTTTCGATTAGATCCTGGAATCTGGCAGAAGAGTTGGCTTAAATGAAAGATATCGAAGGCAAAATCCACTTGGTTTCCGGGCTTCCCCTGTTCCGAAGTTTGCAAAAAAAGGAACTTCAATGGGTCGCAGAAAGTGTACAGATCGTAGAATCCAAAAGAGATGAATTACTCTATAAAAAAGGGGAAAACAACCAAAGTCTCTATTTGATTCTTTCCGGGTCCGTCCGGATTTATATCCCTGCGAAGGGAGAGATCAAGGAAGAGGAATTGCAGGTTCTCAAAAAGGGAGAATACTTCGGAATCCACTCTCTCTTAACAGGGGAGGATCATTCCCATCATGCCAAAACATTGTCCGAGTCCAGATTTCTGGTATTATCCCAAAACAACTTTCAGGAACTGATCCGCAAAATCCCTTTCCTTTCCACAACATTTTCCAAAATGCTAACAAAGACTTTGCGAAACGAACTTTTGGGCAGCAAGGAATACTTTCGTAACTCAGTGGTTTGCTTTATCCATTCATCCCCTTTTGCAATGAATTTTTATTCCACCAAATTGGCGGAAGCCATCGAAGAAGAGTCGGGAAAAAAAACAGTCATACTCCGTTTCAACCAACAAACGGTCAGCGATATGATAAAATCGGATGCACTGAAACAATATAGATTCAAAGACCCCGATAAAATCAAAGAAACATTGGGAAGACATTACCCAACTCATTCCTTTATATTTTTGGAAATCTTTCCGGAAGATCCTCCCGAACTCATACGAACCCTTTTGGAAGAATCGGATAATATAGTCAATCTGGTAGGAAAAAACAAACCTACGGAAGAAAATCCTTTCGATCCTTTGAAAGAATGTATTTCCGAAGAATCCAAGTCCAATGAAGTGCTTTATCACGAAACCGCAATCGAATCCATCATTGACGAAGGAAAATTGGAGATTCATATCCGTAGAAAGGCGCGCGAATTTTCGGGAGTCCAAGTGGGGATTGCACTCGGAGGAGGAGCCGCTTTAGGTCTTGCTCAAGTGGGAATTATGAAAGTCTTTGAAGAGGAAGGACTTGCCTTGGATATCATTTCCGGAACCAGTATAGGTGCCGTTATAGGGGCTTTTTGGGCCAGCGGACTCGGTTACAAAGGAATTTTACCTTTGTTAAACGAAATCGACTCTATTTTCAAAATGTTGAAATTGGTGGATTTTTCCTTTCCGGGACAAGGTCTTCTGCATGGAAAGAACGTAAGAAGTTTATTGGAAAAGTATCTGGGAGAACTTTATTTCGAAGACCTTCCGATCAAACTCAGACTTGTTTCCTGCGACATCACAAACAGAAAGGAAATCGTACTTTCCGAAGGAAGAGTACTCGATGCAGTGATGGCCAGTATTTCCATCCCGGGAGTATTTGTTCCCCAGCCTCAGGAAAACGGAAAAATCTATGTGGACGGAGGGATTGTAAATCCCCTTCCTGTTTCTCCATTGAAGTTGGAAGGAGTGGAAAAGATCATTGCCGTCAATTCGATGCCTTCGTCCAGAGATACGATGAAAACAAACAAATTATTGAATTTGAATGTGCTTGATATCATTGTAAATAGTTTGTATTCTCTCCAGTATCGAATCGGCAAATATTCCGCACAAGATGCGGATGTTTACCTCAATCCGATTCTTGAAAATTCGAATTGGTTTGAGTTTTGGAGAAACAAAGAATTCATTCAATTGGGGGAACAAGTAGCCCGGGATTCTCTTTCGGACATTAAAAAACTATACCAGAAGTAAATATACGATTTTTGTTGAATTCTTTATACTGGAAATGGATTTCCTTTTCTTCTTGGTAAATAAATTATTATACAGAAAGTCCAGGATACTGGAAAGATTCAGAAATACAAAGAAATCCAGAGGTCTTTATGTCAAAATTATCCATTTCAAGTTTCGGTATTATTGTTTTACTCGGCTGTTTAACCGCTTGTGCAAATGAAAAGGCAAGTGAGAAAGACAAAGACACTGCCATAGGTGCGGCACTGCTTTCCCAATTGTCCCGCTCAGGATCTTCGTCCTCCACAAGCACCACAACCGGCAAATTTCCCATTCCCACATGTGAAGTAGCTGCCCCTGCGTTCTCTTCTTTGGCAACGGCCGGTTTTAATTCCACATGCGGCTCTTCCGGCTGTCATGATGGAACTACCAAATACAATACTACAAATTACGCAGCTGTGAAAGCCTATACGGTTCCCGGTTCTCCCACTACTTCCTCCATCTACATCGCTCAATCCACAGGCTCCATGGCTGTGAACACAAACCAATCCGTAGACAAAGCCATCTACTGTTGGATATTAGGTGGTTCCAATCCTTGAAGTATTTCTTTCTTTTATCACTATTTTTCGGATTCATATTTGCAAATGAAATCCGCTCCGAATCCAAACGTTGGACCGTAAATTCCGGAAAAGTTTATTTCAAATCCGAGTCCAGTCTGGAGACAATCACCGGAGAAGGAATGACTGTCTCCGGTTGGGTGGATATCAAGTCGAAACAGATCTTCATAGAAGTCAATCTGAAGGATCTAAAGACACCTAACAGACTACAAACATCACATCTGCATGATAATTATCTGGAAACGGAACTTCATCCTCTCGCTATATTTTCAGGATCAATTTCCGAAATCAAAGAGGAAGGGGAAGTAAAGGCAACCGGCAGTCTCGAACTCCACGGTAAAAAGAAAGAAAATGTTTCACTCACAGGAAATCTTCAAAAACGGTCAGGCACTTTCGAACTACTCTCCTATTTTACAATTAAATTAGAAGATTATAATATAAAAGTGCCGCAGTTGCTCATCATGAAGATCAATCCCGAAATCCAAGTCAAAGTCAAATTAAGTTTCATTTCAGAGTAATTCAATGACCTATTTCAAAATATTCAAATTCAACTGCCTGTCGGTAGTATCCTCTTTCCTTCTTGTATTCTCATTCCCAGGTTTTGCAGACCCTGTGCCACAAACTCATTTTATGGGAACAAGTCTGATCTATATGCCGAGCACGGAAGACATCGGAGCGAAAAATCTGGTATTCCGATTCAATCATAGATTCGGAAGTGCGAAACCCGGGTCCGATAATTTTTTAGGATTGGATGAAGGTGCCAATACGCAACTTTCTTTGGATTACGGAATTACTGACAGATGGAGTGTTGGGATCGCGAGAACTTCGCAATTCAAAACTTACGAAGCAAGAACCAAGTTTCGATTGGTGTCGCAAGATTGGTTTCCTTTTACTGTGAGTCTTTTCGGAGTGGCAGGTCAGGAGACTTCCGATCAATCCCTGATATTCTCGTATTACACCCGTTCCTGGACAGGAAATTCAACTCTTGACAACCGGATCAACGGCGGCCTGAACACTTATGAATTAACGGATCAGGACAAAAGATCATACATGGGGTCTTTACTTATCTCCAGAAAGTTTACGGATAGAATCTCGATCCAAGCTTCTCCTATGTACACTCATAGGAATTTTGCGCCCTATAATATCTCTAACTCGAGAACCGGTCTTTCCATCGGAGGTAGATTCAAAATCACAAGCAGAGTCGATATCAGCTTTGAATCCATTCTCACACCCAAAAGGGATTATTTCGGAGACAATTATTCGGTAGAGTCTCAAAAAACCACAATCGACGGAATCACCCAACTCACAGGAGATCAAATTAACAGAGGTTTAACGACCGGTTCCGTTTCCATGAATGAAATCATTTTAAAAAACCTGATACTGGACAAATCCGTAGAACATAGATTTGTTCCTTTGGGTATGGGGGTGGACATTGAAACGGGAGGCCATGTATTCCAGTTCTTTGTCTCCAATACAAGAGCTTTAGCCCACACTCAGCTTCTCAGGGGTGCGGACTATGATTATAACAAAAAGGAATTTTCTCTAGGGTTTAATATACTGAGACAGTTTTCTCTGGGAGAAGAGAAAGAAAAGGAAAATTGGTAATCGGAAAATCTTTTAAAAAATCTAAGTGTGACGAACGGAAACGAAACTGATCGTGATGTTTAATCCCGATCAGGAGAGAGAATGACTATATTGAAAGGATCCCGTTCATTACTCACGGACTCTCTGATTTTTTCGGACAATCGCAAAGCACCTACGATCACTGTACCTGTAGTAAGTCCTGCAAAAATGCCTTCTTTTTCATAAAGATCCGCTTGAAGATGGAGTGCCTCTTCAGGCGATACATTGAAATACTCATCGATAAGTTTGGGATCGTAAACTGCCGGAAGAGAAATCGCTTCCTGTTCCATTTTGTCCTTGGCTCTGCCATAACGCAGAAAGGATGAATTTTGTTTTCCTGCAATCACTACCTTCAAACGGGAGTTTTGCGACTTCAAATACCTTCCGATTCCTGTGATGGCTCCGCCGGTTCCGGGTGCGGAAACAATCGCTCCCACTTTCCCTTGCAGATCTCTCCAAATCTCGGGACCTGTAGTCTTAAAATGAAAATTGGGATTTGCGGGATTTGCAGACTCATCAGGAATCCAACCGTTTACTTTTTGAGCCTTGGAAGCGGCAAGCTCCGCAAGTCTGGCCCCATCGGATTCATTTGTCACAGACACTTCCGCACCGTAACTTCTTAAAATCTGAATCCTTTCCTGAGAAGTATGAAGAGGTACTAAACAATAAACAGGATACTCTCTTAATTTTCCAATCCAGGTAAAGCTGATGGAAGAAGAACCTGCTCCGTACAAAACCACGGACATTCCCTTTTTCAGTTTTCCGCGTCTTTCCGCATCAATGAACATGGCAAGCGCGGTTCTGTCTTTGGCGGAACCGGTTGGATTTAGAAATTCCGCCTTTAGATAAAAATGAATGCCTGTATATTCCGAACCAATTCGGTTCAAACGAATGAGAGGCGTGTTGCCAACCAATTGTAAAATGCTGTCTTTGATCGGATTGGCAACGGAAAGTTCCTTTCCAAAGATACCTTGTACACTATTCAGTGCCAGTAGAAGGCTGTTTCCTAGGTCATCGATACCTTTTGTAATCGGTTCTAACATGGATTATTTTACTTGGATCAGCTCGACGTCAAAAATCAGAGTTGAATTCGCAGGGATGGGCCCGACCGCTCTTGCACCATAACCGAATTTAGGTGGGATAGTCAATTTGCGTTTTCCACCTTCTTTCATTCCTACGATTCCCTTTTCCCAACCTTGGATCACTTGCCCAGAACCCAAATCAAAAGAGAAAGGTTCTCCCCTCTCAACGGAAGAATCAAATACCTTTCCATTGGTTAATTTTCCGGTGTAATGAACCTTAACGGTTGTTCCGCGAAGAGCTTCCTTTCCAAGACCGAGTTTCGTATCTTGGATGAGTAGGTCGTCTGCTGCAAAAAGCGTTGTAATTGATGCTAATGCTAAAAAAGGAATGAGTCGTTTTATCATAATGGAATATATTATACTACGTTTCTATACAGCCAGGGAACATCTTTTTGATTCGATTCTTCAAATTTTTTAATTTTATCCGCTTTTTGAAGAGTGAGCCCGATGTCATCCAGACCGTTGAGTAAACAATGTTTACGGAAAGAATCAACCTCAAACGGATACGATTTCCCTTCTTCCGTGAATACCAATTGTTTTTCCAAATCGACAGTGAGCTTTGCCCCTTCTTTTTTAGAAACGGTTTGGAAGATCTCCTCTACCTTGGATTCATCCAAAACGATCGGTAACATTCCGTTTTTAAAACAATTGCTAAAGAAAATATCCGCAAATGAAGGGGCGATGATTGAACGGAATCCGTAATCCTCCAAAGCCCAAGGAGCATGTTCTCGGGAAGAACCGCATCCGAAATTATCGCGGGTAACAAGAATGGTTGCACCTTGGTAACGGGGTAAATTCAAAACAAATTCAGGATTCGGTTTTTCGCCCGCATCGTCCAAAAATCTCCAGTCATGAAACAAATGTTTACCGAATCCGGAGCGTTCGATTTTTCTTAAAAATTGTTTCGGGATGATCTGATCCGTATCTACGTTTGCTTTGTCCAGTAATCCTGCGATTCCATTTAAAACGGTGAATGCTTTCATGAATTTTTCCTTATTTCCAGTCTCTGATATCTACGAAGTGGCCTTCGATCGCAGTGGCTGCTGCCATTGCAGGCCCTACTAGATGGGTTCGTCCGCCCTTTCCTTGTCTTCCTTCGAAGTTACGATTGGAAGTGGAGGCACATCTGTCTCCCGGAGAAAGTACATCATCATTCATAGCGAGGCACATGGAACATCCCGGATTTCTCCATTGAAAACCCGCTTCGAGGAAAATCCTGTCTAGTCCTTCCTTTTCCGCTTGGCGTTTCACTCTACCGGAGCCGGGTACGATGATCGCTTCTACAGTGCTACTCACTTTTTTACCCTTCACTGTGTTCGCAACCACCCGCAAATCTTCTATGCGCGAATTGGTACAAGAACCTATAAATACTTTATTTACCTGAATCTCGGAAATTTTCTGACCTGCATTTAACCCCATATAGGCGAGCGCCGATTCCGCCGATTTTTTCTGAATCGGATCCGTAAAATCATTCGGGCCGGGAACTTGAGCGGTTACAGGAACCACTTGTCCAGGAGAAGTTCCCCAAGATACCATCGGTGCAATTTCATTTGCATTCAAAACAACTGTCTTATCGAATTTGGCACCAGGGTCAGTAGCGTATGACCTCCATTTGGCGACCGCTTTGGTCCATTCCTCTCCTTTCGGAGAATAGTCTCTGCCTTCCAGATAAGAAATAGTAGTATCATCAGGAGAAATAAGTCCTGCGCGGGCTCCCGCTTCAATCGCCATATTGCAGATCGTCATACGACCTTCCATGGAAAGTGCTCGGATTGCCTCTCCCGTAAATTCGATTACATAACCGGTCGCACCGTCGGTTCCGATTTTTCCAATGATAGCAAGAACAATGTCTTTTGCAGAGACCAACGGAGAAAGTTTGCCATCCACCCGAATCTCCAAAGTTTTAGGTTTTTTCTGAACTAAGGTTTGGGTAGCAAGGACATGTTCCACCTCGGATGTTCCGATTCCGAAAGCAAGTGCTCCGAATGCTCCGTGAGTGGCTGTGTGGGAATCTCCACAAACAATTGTTAAACCGGGGTGAGTGATCCCTAGTTCCGGAGCAACTACGTGAACGATTCCGTTGTCAGGATGATTTGTATCAAAAAGAGCGATTCCGTTTTCTTTGCAGTTGTCCATCAAGGTTTGCATCTGCAAAACGGAGATAGGATCTGCCGTCTTCCAATCTTTGGAACGAGTGGAAACATTATGATCCATAGTAGCGAAAGTCGCATCGGGACGACGCACCTTCCTATTTGTTAATTTTAAATTTTCGAAAGCCTGCGGGCTTGTGACTTCATGGACGAGGTGACGATCTATATAAATAATGCAAGTTCCATTCTCCTCATCGACAAGATGGTCGTTCCAAATTTTCTCAAACATCGTTTTCATGCGAAAGGTCCCCTACCATAGTCATACCTTAGACTAGGGGTAATGCGTCCAGAGAATTTGAAAACAGATCCGAGCAAACTAAGGAGTTTGGACGGAAGTGCCTGCTTGGAAAGTTCCGGGGGAGGAACAGGCGGAAGTGGCGGTGGCCAAAACCAGTGGCGGCTTATAAACGGAAATAATCGCACCGATACCTGATTGTTTCAATTTGCATGAACCAACTACAGTCGCATCCTCCGTACATTTTGCAGTCTGTTTGGTTCCTCCGGACAAACAATCTGTGAAAGATCCGTAGTAATTCTGGCAGATCCCTGTACTCGGATTGTCACAAGCGAATTTAAAAGTAGTCGACGAATTACCATTCAAAAGATCCGTAAGGCTTCCTCCGGAGAGGGATTGCACCGGGGTTCCCGTTGTAATCACAGTCAGTGGTGCGTTGTCAGGGTTTTGTTTTTGATAAAGATAGAATAAATAACTGCCGGCTTTGAGAAAGGCAAACGTAGTCGCACCATTACTTACGGTTCGGGTGTATTCGGTTCCGTCCTTTGTAAGAGGGTCTGTGTCCAACTTCAGAGGACAACTGGAAGAAGAGTAAACGGACATGTTAATATCCTGGTTGAAGACTACGTTCGTGGCGATCTGTGCTCCCGTAATCTGCATAACTGCATAATAAGTATCACCCACCAATTTGAATTGAACCTTACCTGAGGTGGTGGTAATTCCGGTATAACCCGCTTTGATTTGGTTTCCTATGCCGGCAATCGTACATCCGGTTACTCCGGATTCGTTGGCAAGAAGCAACGCAGTCGCAGAACTACTGTTTGCCGTTTTTCCGGAACAAAAGATAGAAAAAATAGAAATGAACGGAAGTAATAAAACAATCTTCATATCTCTTGCCTTCATTTAGAATAACATACGTCCGAAGAATTCCAATCCAATTATCTGCCCCGGAAGGAAATTAAAGTCCTTCCGATTTTAATCTCATCCAAGTCGAAAAGCGCTTTGGGACGTAATAATTTTTTGCCGTTCAAACTAACTCCGGATTCGGATGCACAATCGAACAAAAGATAACGGCCTCTTACTTTCTTAACTTTCGCATGGACCGGCTCTATATGAGAATCCTGTAAAACGATTTCGCAAGCCTCCCCCGACCCGATTAAAACCTCGTCGGATCGAATTGAGAACTGCGTTCCCGCAAATACCCCTTCTTTCAAAATCAAAACCGCCGTGGAGTAAGATTCCCCGCTGACTTCTTCCCTTTCAATCATTTGGGAAATGATTTCGTTTTCACGGGCTCGTTCCAAAGAATCGCCATACACCCGTTCGTAGACTTCCAATTCGTTTTTATTTCTTTCGTTTTCAAAGTCTTTCGTCGTCGGGATATTCTTTTTCTCCGGTGGAGATGGAGCCTTTTTTTCCTGGAGGTTAGGAGCAGAATATCCTCTTAAAAAATATAGAACGGAAAGACAAAGTATGATGGAAAATAGAAGAACCGGATAAAATACGAGAGGATCTTTTGCTTTTCTGTAAAAACTATGCAAAAAGGAAATCTCATATTTAAAACTCAAACGATCCCCTTCTCCGATAATAACATCAGTTAGTATTTCATTGTTTTTCCAAAGGGAAAGATTCCAAGGAGAAAGATAAACCAGTCTTACCTTCGGTAAAATCAAATGGTTCAATTCCTGGTAAAGTTCAATATAGGATTCTTGTCTAGTGATCGGATAAAACTTTCCTTTCACATAACTTGCCAGTTTCGTTGTTTCGATTGTGGTAGGTGCGATGATGATAAAATCCAGGTTTTCCGAATTTACCTTTCTTGCGAACTCGGCAATTCTGAATTTGTCCATCCAATCCGTCTGAAAGCTAACAACGATCATTACTTTGGAAACATTCGAATCGGATTGGATTCTTCCGATTACCTTTTCCCAAGATCTGATAGGATATTTCGGCTCCTTTTCTTTGGGCAGGGAAAAAGAAGGAGATAGTTTGGAGGCGGGAATTCCCTCGTAAAATAAAAACTGATCATCGGATTGTACGTTGAGAAAGAATTTCCCCCGGGATTTTTCCGCAATGGAGGCAATATTGGCGGCAAATTGAACCAGCCAGGTTTTTTCTTCCCAATTCGCATAACTGGGAATAGATAGATAAAAATGAACGGGAGTGGGTTCCGAATCGGTTGTGAGTTTATAACTGGTACTTACTTTCTTTGCACCGGCAATATCTTCTAAAATCTGAATTTCCGAATCGGAAGCGGAAAAAGGAATTCTGGTTTTTAAATCCACTTGGATTTCAGGATATCCGGAAACATCCCAATCGATGATTTGAAATCTTTTTTCAGCAAAAACCTCTCCTCCGAAACAGAGAGATAGAAAAATAAGAACGAACCTAGACTTACAAAAAGAACCGTCTTGCCTTTTCCAATTCCTTACCATATTCCGTAGTCGGTTCAATTTTTCTGTCCTTGATGGGGAAGCTTTCAATTGTACTCCCTTCTTTCATTATCGTAATCCGGGAGGCCATACTTTCGACGATCCTTAGGTCATGGGAAATAAAAATGACTCCGAGATCACTTTCCTCTACCTTCCTTCGGATGGCCCGAAGCGCCCATTTTTCGGTATTTGCATCCAGGCCGGTAGTCGGTTCATCTAATACCAAAATACGATAGTCCCCCAGAAGTGCCAAAGATAGACAAATTCTTTGTTTTTCTCCCCCGGAAAGTCCATTTGCATAGGAATTCCATTTTTCTTCCGGACGGGTGATCCCCATCTCTTCCCAAAGTTCCAGAATCTCTCTAGGATCTTTTGAGCTTCTAAGCCCCAATCGGAAAAAGTCGATCACCTGGTCTTTTATCTTTCGATAGGGATGAAATGCAAGATTCGGATTTTGTGGGACTAAAAAAATAGATCTACCTCTCAGTTCTTCTCCGAATGGACCGGACCAATAGGAAAGATCATGTCCTAAAACATCCCAATGCGAAAAATCATACTTCCAACCTTCTCCAAGTAAACCGAACAAAGAATAGGCGAGTGTGGTTTTTCCGGAACCTGACTCTCCGATCAATGCGTGAATCTCGGAAGAAAATAAGTCCCAGTTTAAATCCTTCCAAATCCTAGTTCCATTCGGAGTGAATAGATTGGCAGACCGGATGGAAACGAGAGGGTTAGACATTTTTTAGTCCAATCCAAAAAGTTCCTTTTCTATGATACTGCAAAGTATATGACCGATCAGAATATGGGATTCCTGGATTCTTGCAGTTACATTCGAGGGAACTATGATTTCCCGAGTGGCAAGACCTTTTGCTTTTCCACCGTCACCACCCAAAAGTAATAAAGATTTCATTCCTATTCTTTTTGCTTCATCCAAAGCAAGTAAGATGTTTTTGGAATTTCCGGAAGTGGTAAGACCCACGAACAAATCGTTCGGTTTGCCGAATGCTTCCAGTTGTCTTTTGAAAATATGTTCATATCCGTAATCGTTGGAACATGCGGTTAGAACCGCCTGATCCGCATTGAGTGCAATGGCAGGAATCGCCTTTCTTTCGTTACCCGACTTGTAACGAATCACAAGCTCCGCAGCAATATGGGAAGCGTCGCAACTGGACCCGCCGTTTCCGCAAAAATACAACATTCCTCCGGAATTCAAACTCTCAACCGCTAACTTGCCCGCAGCCTCGATGGAAGGAATCAACGATTCCAAAACCGATTGTTTTGTCCGAATGGAATCCTCTATATGCGAAGTTATTAAAGTATTATGATTCATTTTCTTTTTCCATTTTATTCTGTATTAAGGTTATCTTGTCGGAAAATTCGCGCATGGCAGCACCGAATCCGAATAGGTTTTTGTTTTTTCCATGAGGATTGTCCGTAGATGATATTTTGCCCTGGTTTAGAAAAAAGAATTCATCTCTTACCAATTTTTTCTGACGGTCAGTCGCAACCGACTCGAAAAACTTACGTCCGTCTTCACCTAATGCCAATATAATGAGCGCCATATTATTCGGAGAAATCTGTAATAATAATTGTTCTTTCCAAAATAGATCCCAAGTCAAAATCATTTTCCAGTCCTTCACCTTTGATGAATTGGAAAGAACTCCAGTATCGGTTTTGGGAATACTCACACGATCGAGAAAGCCTTCCAATTGGGAAAAATCGGCCTGAATCGCCTGGTTCAATTCCCCTTCGTCTACAAAAAGTATCCCGGTGGTTTTTCCATCCTTATTGGGATAAAGAGAATTTCCCGTAGCGATAACAACGGAAAAATTTTCTCCTTCCAAACGAAACAACCTATCATTCGTTTTGTGCAACTTATACCCTTTTCTTTCCACAACCAAACCGGTTTCTATCTGTTTGGTGAGAAGAAGATCTTTGTATTTATCGTGAGCGATCTTCCATTCCAGATTAAAATGTTGCGGCTCTTTCTTTCTGGTTTTTACGATTTCCGATTTCGAATCGGAACCGAATACTGAGGAAAGAATGCGACTCCAAAGAGAAGGTTTATTTTTTTTCGCCATAATCCTTTCTCATATTAGACGGTTTTTCGATGAACTTCTTTTCCAATTCGTATACCTTTGCATATTTCAAAAATGTGGAAAAAGAGGATGCTAAGGCAATATATAGTCCCGGAATTCCGTCCAAAAATCCCCGTTTCATAATATAGATTTCAATAAATTTTCCGATCGGCTTCAAAATGGATTTGATGAGGGAAAAAGAATTACCCTTCGCATAACGGGTATAAGAAACAATAGAAGAAAATTGATTGATAGTTGTGATTTGATGGGAGAAATCGAGAAAACTATAATGAAGTATATCTCCTTGTAAAACTCCTCCTTTGGAAGAATCTTTCAATTCGATAAAATCATGAGGATTTTCTCCCACCCATACTGCCTTATCTTTTCGAAACAGCCTGAAACGCCTTTGAGGATACCAACCGCTGTGATAAATCCAACGCCCCATATGATGTGTTAACCTTGCGATCTGAAAACCGTCTTCAGTCACCTCATCTTTTTCCAAAAAAGAGAGAATCGATTTTTGTAATTCTTCACTCGCCCTTTCGTCCGCATCCAAAGATAAAACCCATTCGTGTTTGCAGTAAGAAATAGCCAGGTTTTTTTGTTCCACATGTCCCTGGAAAGAGTTTTCAAAAAAACGGACTTTCGGGTTTTTTTTGGAGATGGATTTTGTTTTATCCGTACTAAAAGAATCCAAGATCACAATTTCGTCTGCGATTGACTTTATGGAATCAATACAGGCTTGGATATTTTTCTCTTCGTTAAAAGTGATGATCGCAAGGGAAAGTTTTCTTTTTGGTTTGCCAAACACTGCCACCATCCTAAGTTCCCAACCAAGCATGTCTAGGAAAGAAACATTTCAAAAGCTCACTGTAGTTTTTCTCTCTTTGTTTTGGGTCGCAGTTCCTTTTTCCGTATCGGTCTCTCAAATCTCCGCCATACTTTCCTTGCTTTGTTTTGTATTGGTTTTTCGATTCCCAAAGCCGAGGGACATTCCTATTTTCTGGATTGGAATCGGAATCTATCTTTGGATCTTTGGAATTCGCTTTTTATCCGGCATCGAAAACTTCCCAGAATGGAAGAAAGTTCTCACTCATTCCGAATTCAGCGATTTTTGGATGTTTTTAATCTTGCCGGTTTTACAAAGCCAACCGAATCAGGACAAAACGAAAATTAGGCGATTCGTTCAGATAGGTGCCTGCTTCTTAATTCTCTCCGGACTAATTTCCGCTGTTTTTCCCTACCGGTTGGCAAGTTTCGTAATGGACGGATTTCAATATCTGGATGGGAAAAGACTCCCACATCTCATCGGACACCTTCCTATTCTAGGTATACCGATCTATCTGCCGATCGGATTCCAGAACACCCACCTAACATACGGCGGGCTATTGTCTTTGTTTCTTCCGTTTTTAATCCTAAAAACCTTTCGACTTTTAAAATTAAAAAAATTACGGAAAGGAAAGTTTGCCTGGGTAGTCCTTTTTCATTTGGTTCTTTCCTCCTCGGGAATTTTACTATTATTTTTAAACCAAAGCCGTTCGATTTGGATCGGTCTCTCCGTTTCCTTGATTTTTTATCTATCTGTCAAAAGTAAAATCAATTGGGAATCAATCTGCAGATTTCTCGGGAAATTTTACATTCGCATTATATTCGCTAGCTCACTATTCCTTATTGTTTTTTTTGTCTTATACAGATCCAATTGGCTTTTTCAAAGATCTATAGATCAATTATTTACGAAACAAACTTTGGAAAACCAAAGAGTATGGATTCACAAAGGAACCAGAAATATAATCGAAACCCATCCCTATTTCGGAGTGGGCGCAGGGAATTATAAAAAGGAATTCGAGTCTTCCTATCTGGATCTGATAGAGAAAAAACCTTATCTGTATTATGAAATTTCCATTACGCCAAAATCCCATGCACATCATGATTTTTTACATTTTGTAAGCTTGGGAGGTGTTGTAGCGGCGGTATTATTTCTTTTTTTATGGATTCAAATTCTGATTTCGTTTTTGCGAAACCCGAAACATTTCGGACAGTATTTGGGTGTTTATTCCGTTTTCATTGCAGGTTTTTTTCAATGTTATCTGTTAGATGACGAGGTCATGCTTCCGTTTTTAGGCATTCTGGCACTCATCCCTGGGAACACTACAAACATTCCTTTCCAAACAAAACTGAAACATTTCGTTTTATTTATTTTGTTTCCCTTACTTATTTCATTAAGTCTGATCTATCTTGGCACAAAAACAAAGGAAGACGAATTATTTCTTCACAGAACAAGAGATGCGAATAACTTTTTATCACCTATCGCACAAAAAACGATAGGTGGCAATATGCAGATGCTCCCCCATTCGGAAGACAATTTCTTTTATTTCAAACTGGAAGGTTGCCTCAGTCATTTCGCCAATTTGAACGGAAAAAAGAAGAAAAGGGACGAACCTTATTCCCTCCAAATCGATCTACCGGATCATTCGGAGGGAATTTTTCCGGACGAGGTAAAAATCGAGTTAAGAGAAAGAGAAAGTTTCGACCAAGACCAAAAATACAAAGCACATTCGGAAAGAGTTCTTTCCGAGAAAAAATTCCCACTGCAAAAAGGAGAAAACAAATTCGAATTTTCTAATATTCTATTTTCAAATTCGGAAGAGATTTACTTTTTAGATTTCGGGATTGAATATATTTGGAAGAATGAAAAGGAAAAACTTGCGCAGAAATTGATCCCTAAGATAAAAATCAGTGAAAATTGCGGGGAATAAAGAAGGAAAACATCTTACCTGGAGCGGGAATCGAACCCGCACGGGATTACTCCCACAGGATTTTAAGTCCTGTGTGTCTACCAGTTCCACCATCCAGGCAGTTTTGCCTAAAGTTATGATTTTTTCTAATGTCCCAAAGTCAAGGGAAAAGAAATCATATGGAGGCGTCGGCCGGATTCGAACCGGCGGTCAAGCTTTTGCAGAGCCATGCCTTACCACTTGGCCACGACGCCCTTTGTCATAGGGACTTTGGATAGGCTAAAATTTCGAAGCCCCCTGTCAAATGCAATTAACTCCCACATTTTAACCTGAATGTAATAATTCGGAAAGAAATCCATTTGCGAGAGAAACAAGTTCCCTCTTTGTAGATGGTATGAATCGAAATTTACTTTATACTTTGCTTTTTTCCTTTTTGGTTTCTTCGCTTTATGCTGATTCGGTCACGATCAAAGCTTCCAAACAGTTGATTGAAAATGTAAAGACATCCAACCCGAGTCCTTCGGAAGTCCTAGTGGAATCAAAGGATGGAACCAAACAAACGTTTAAAAAGAATCAAATTACAGTTGTTACATCTCCTGTAGTTTGGGAAGATGCGAAGCCTGCGGAAAAACCCGGTTTCTTTTCCAGAATGTTCGGTTCGAATAAAAAAGAAGAAACGAAAGAGGCGGCAGTGACCGGCACCGGACCGGAAGAGAAAAAAGAAGAACCTAAGTCCTTCTTTGACCGCCGTTTTCCGGAAATCGCCATGGGAACGATGGCGATCCTTTGGATACTACTTCCTTAAACTATTCCCACTCAATCGTACCGGGTGGTTTATGAGTTAGATCGTAGAGCACAAGTGAGATACTAGTTATTTTCAGTATTTCACTTGTTATGCGACTAAGAATATCACGATCCATTTGGTAAAAATTGGCAGTCATCGCTTCCTGAGATTCTACGGGGCGCAGAACAATTCCGAAACTATCAGGCCGGAGCCCCACAGGAACAAGTACCACAGGCATCTGCCAAATCTTTGTATGGATTTTTTCCTTGTAGAGATGTTCCGTTACAATGGAATCCGCATCCCTGAGCAAATCGGAGTGAAATTTGTCCATTTTGATCCGGTTATAAAAAAATCTCTCAGGAAGAATTGATAGATCCGGAGCAAAAACAACCCTGTTAATCGTCTTGATCCCGTTTGTAATTTGAATGGAGAGATCTTCCAACTGTTTCCAATCTTTGGTAAAATCATTCAGTACCGCACAGTGAGCGTAACTTCTTTGGTCTCCCTGCACTCCCACGGATTGAATGGGTAAAACACCTACGTTCGCGTTAGGATCCAAACCCTTTGCCAAAGAGAGTGCTTCCCTTTCCCCCTCTTTATCTTTGGTTTCCTGAGATGCAATCATCCGTACCACAAGCCCAGGTCCCGGAAAAGGATGTCTTTCAATCCAAAGATCGGGTAACCCCAATAGTTTTCCGAGCGATCGAACTTCGTCTTTGTACAGTTCGGCGATGGGCTCTATGATTTTCCCCGATTCGATCAGCTTCTGAATGGCGGGTACTCTATTGTGATGGGTTTTGATTTTATGGGAATGTTTGGTTCCGCCGGATTCGATCGTATCGGGATAAATCGTTCCTTGTCCCAAAATCCAATTTTCGGAATCCAATCCTAAGGAATCGATAGCTTTGGACTGTGCTTCTAAAAACTGATCTCCTACTATCTTTCTTTTTTCCTCAGGTTCCGACTTGTCGGCCAGGAGTCGATAAAATTCGGAGCTCTCATCCCAGACGGTCAGATCAAATCCCAGTTTGTCCAAATTTTCCTTAAGTCCGCTCACTTCGTTCTTTCGCATAAAACCGGTGTCAACAAGTAATCCCTTCACTCTGTCTTTACCCAAAGCTTTGGCTAATAATAAATAGGCGACGGATGAATCGACACCTCCCGAAACGAGTAAAAATACGTTTTTATCGGTAGGAACTTTTTTCTTAAGAATGTCTATCTCCCTTTCAAGAAAGGAAGTCAAATTCCATGAATTGGCAAGTCCGCAAATCCGGATGAAATTTCCAAGTATAGTTTCCCCTTCTTCGGAATGGGTCACTTCAGGATGAAATTGGATTCCAAAGTAATTTCTGGATTCGTCGGAAACGAAAGCATAACGACAATTATCCGAATCTCCCATAATCTCAAATCCGTCCGGGAGTTTTGTAACTTCATCTCCATGACTCATCCAAACTTTGGAATGAACGGAAACTTTTTCCGTTAGTTTTGATTTTTTACCGGAAACCAAGTTAAGGGTAGCGGGACCATATTCTTTGCTGGAAGAGGAAACGACTTCTCCTCCTAAGGTTTTCATCAAAAGTTGATGGCCGTAACAAATTCCCAGGATGGGAACTGTGAGTTGAAAAAACTCTTTGGGCAGTAACGGTGCGCCTTCTTCATAAACACTGGAAGGACCTCCCGATAATACGAGGCCTGCATAAGAGGAATAAACCGAGAGTGGTTCTTCATTGCTTAGGATTTCCGTGTAAGCTCCTAGCCTGCGAATTCTAGAAGCAAGTAAATGTGTGTATTGGCTGCCGAAATCAATAACCGCGATTTTTTTATCACTTTTCATGGGATGGTTCCAAAATAATTTTGCAAATGCCAGGGTAAACAAATGTCGGAAAAAAAATCCGTTTCTCTCTACGAGGACAAACAAGACCACATCCCCTCCTGGAAGACCCCGGAAATCGAATGGTTTGCCAATGTCTACTCAGGTAGGGAATATAAAATCGAATTCACCATCCCTGAATTCACGGCAGTATGCCCCAAAACAGGTTTGCCAGACTTTGGAACCATTTTCATAGAGTATTCCCCCAACGAAAAGTGCATCGAACTGAAATCTCTCAAAGAATACGTTCTGGCATTTCGAAATGTAGGGATTTTTCATGAAAATGTAGTCAATAAAATTCTGGAAGATCTGATTCAAGCGGTCGATCCCAATTATTTAAAAGTGATCGGCGACTACAATATCCGCGGAGGAGTCAAAACTATAGTGAGTCGGGAATACAAAAAATAGTATGGAAGTGATTCTAGGATACATAGCGGCGATATTCACTACCTTGTCGTTTTTGCCGCAGGTGCTTCGGGTGATACTGACCAAACAAACCAGGGATATTTCCAGAAATATGTACATCCTTCTGGGCTTGGGAGTTTTACTCTGGTTCTTCTATGGAATTTTGATTTCGGATATGCCGATCATACTCGCCAACGGTTTTACATTGGTGTTTGTAAGTACGATACTCATTTATAAATTAAAATCGGAGGATCCGAATTGATAGATATGAAAAAAGCTTATGTAGACAAAGACAATTGCACTTCCTGCAATCAATGCGCTGATAATTTTCCCAAATACTTTATGATGGATGAAGACGATCTCTCCCAAACTCATATCGGAGGAGAATTCATCAATGATGCTGTCATTCCTGAAGACGAGGTTAAAAAAGTACAGAAAGAAATGGACGAATGCCCCGGTGAATGCATTCACTGGAAAAGATAATTAAACCTTTTCTTTCTCTACCATCTTGATGATTTGAGATTTGGTATCCCGATTTTTTTCCTTTGATCCGGCCAAAGAAGCGAAATACAAAGTATTCGTTGCTTCTCTAAATTCGGGAAACCATACATAATTCTGTTTTTTCTTTCTGAAAAGATAGGAAGGCAAAACACTTACCCCTTCACCTAACAGTAAACTCTCGCATATCAATTTCAAATTCGGTAAGACCAACTTGGGTTTGATAGACGGTCTTTTCTGAAAATTTTCTTTCCAGAATCTACGAACAATCGCAAGATCAGAGCTGTAAACATACCAATTTTGCCCGGATAACCATTTTTCCTTTTCCAAATCCCAGTCCCTGCCCGACTTGTTTTTTCCCGGAAAATCGGATCTATTCAATTTCGGCGACCCTACCAAAATAAACTTTTCTTCCGTGAATGTTTCATATTCGATCTCCGGATCCTGTATCTTTTGGCTGACAATGGCCAATTGAATTTCTTCTTTTTTCAATTTATCAATGAGCTCGGTAACAATTCCGAAGCTGACTTGAAAGTCGAAATCAGGTCTGGTAAAAAGAGAAAGAAGATACTCCGAATAAAATTCAATAGGACTTCCGAGTCGGATAGTCGTCTCTTTTTTCAGATTGGTCTTTCTGAATTCGTTTTCTATCCCGTTCAATCTTTCCAACGGGCCTACAATTTGCGAATAGAGAATTTTCCCATACTCCGTAGGAATCATTTTGCGACTAGTTCTCTCAAACAACTGTTTGCCGGTATAATTCTCCAGACTTTGAAGTTGTTGGCTGACACCCGGTTGAGTCATAAGCAATACTTGAGCGGCGCGGGTGAGAGTGCCTTCCCGATAAATGGTGAAAAAAGTCCGATACAGTTCCAGATTTATCATATATTAATATAAATATTTTTATACTGATCTATAAACACCATTGTTTTTTTTATATATTGCTTTGCTTGCTTTTAAAATAAACACGAAAGAATAGATACTTAAAGACCGGGATATTTTCCCGAAAGCGAGGATAGGTCAAAAATGAAAATGATCAAATGGATCTTTTTAGGAATATTTTTCCTTAACATGGGGTTATCTGCGGAGACAGGGAGCAAAAATAGAATGAAGAAAATATTGTTTGTAATTACAAGTCACGGGGTGAAAGGAAGTTCCGGTTCGCCTACAGGGTATTATCTGGGAGAAGTGAGTCATCCTTGGAAGGAGCTAAAAAATGCAGGTTACGAAATCGACTTTGTCAGTCCGAAAGGAGGACTCTCTCCCGTGGATGGAAAGGATCTCGACGATCCGATCAATAAAGAGTTTTGGGAAAATCCTATCTATCAAAAAAAGATTTCCCATTCTTTCAAACCGGAAGAAGTAAACTCAAAAGATTACGTTGCCATTTTTTATGCGGGCGGACATGGTACGATGTGGGATTTTCCCGATTCCACTTTGATTGGAAAAAAAGCTGCGGAGATCTATGAATCCGGTGGAATCGTTGCAGCCGTTTGCCACGGACCTTCCGGGCTGATCAATTTGAAACTTTCCAATGGAAAGTATCTGATAGAAGGAAAAAAGGTAAACGGTTTCACAAATGAAGAAGAGGAAGCGGTAAAACTCACAAATATTGTTCCTTTTCTATTGGAAGAAAAGCTGAAGGAAAGAGGAGGGATTTATAAAAAGTCAGCGCCATGGAAAGAACATGTGGAAGTTGATGAGCGTTTGATCACAGGTCAGAATCCTCAGTCTGCGAAAAAAGTAGGTTCCGAAATGGTAAAATTACTGGCAAAGATCGGAAACTAACGCGCATTAAAAACTATCATATATAGGTAGCATCATACATTTCCGGCTGCTTCCTATATATCTTCTTTTATCATATTGTTGTTTTCGATGTCTGTAAAAAGATCTTTTTTTTTATTAATAGTAAAATTCCGATATAGATGAGCCAAATCGGAAATGATAATTGGCAGATTAGATTCAATTTTGAGTTGATTAGCCAAGGATAAGCACCGACGATCTGGCAGATAGATGTCAATACACCTATTATGATGAGAAAGATGTCGTGGTATTGATTTCGAAAAGAAAGAGTAAAAAGAAAAATCGAGATAGAAAGTAAAAGGGAAATGCAGTGCATCGAACCTACAGAAAGGCTTAAGATAAACAAAATAATATCATTGGACATCTGATAGTTAAAAACCGGATAAACCAAGCGACCCACTAACAAATCAATGAGAATAAAGATGGGAACGATCAAAAACATAAATATAAAACTGGCTATCAATGCCAAGGGAGAGTGATTTGCATTCAGAATCCTGGCAATGACATAGATGGATGGCATCAGAAAGACAGTAGCGAAAATAAGCAATTCATCCATCATTTGAATGAAAAATTTCCATTCTTCAATCCAGTCATTTAACAATAATTTATCGGAAGGTGCAACAGGAACTAAGTTCGAAAGGATAAAGTAAGAAAGAAATAAAAACCCTGAAAAAATAAACGATATTGCACCGAACTTATAAATCTTATCGTTCATTTGTTTTCAGTTTTTACAATCCAGGCTCAAATATTTGCAAACATTTGCAAAAACATCTTTTACCGAATCCATCTTCCAATCATCTCTGTTTTTCATACCTTTCAAATAAAATCCCCCGATGGTTTTCATCTCAGGATTCTGATTGTCATACCCATGTCCGTAGATCGGTTGTTTTACGGTTTGAAAAACGGGTCCTTTCCTGGAACCGGAAATATAGATTTTTGCCTTTGTAGATAGTAAGCCCAATGCATCAGGATGTTGGGATTTTCTTAACTCTGCGATATCTTCCTTATCCCCTCTCCATTTGGTTCCGGGACAATTCATCTCCAAATCATTCTTTAAGGAAACTCTTTCCTCATCGGTCAGAACATTTCGATTGCCCGGAAGCAAAATCGCTGATCCTCCGGAACTTTTGAAAATAAAATCATATGTTTGCAAATCAGTTTGAATCCAGCCTTTATTCAGCAAATATACGTTAGGTTGACATAAACTTTCTCCGTAGGAAAAACCATGATCGGAAATAAGAAGTAATGCCAGATCCTTACGATTGTATAAGTCCAACGCTCTGATGAATTCTCCGAACTCGGAATCGATTTGTTTTAGTTTTTCTTTTGCCTCTGCCGAACCGGGTCCGTAAGCATGGTGAGTGCTGTCCAAATCAGTGGTATATAAAAGGAGCAAATCAGGTTGAAAGGTTTCAAACATCCAAAAACCGGTTCTGAATTTAACCAAGTCCTTAGTAACATCATTTAAAGGTTCTCCTACCGCAAGCTCCGCACGTTTATGCAGTCCTTTGCTCGAGAGTGCCCGCAAAAGTTTATCGTCTTCCGGGATTCTCTTTCGCCAAATCTGCGGTAGGTTGTAGTCGACATCAGCTCCTACGGTAACAGGCCAAAATACATTCCCAGTTTTTTTTGATTTTAATTTGGCATAATCCCAAAGGGTTTTTACTTTGATGTCTTCCGAATACCAAGTCCAGCCACCATCGTTCTTTTCAAACGGATCGACTAAGGTATTGTTTAAAATTCCGTGTACGCTCGGATCGACACCGGTGACCATTGAAGTGTGGGCCGGATACGTAACACTCGGATTTACGGTTTGAATCTCTCGGGAAAAGGAAGATTTTTCAGAAAACTCTTTTAAGTTAGGAATAAGACTTAGGATTTCAGGGGAATCAAAATAGTATCCGGGGAATCCGTCGACGGAAAGAACGATTAACTTTTGTTTTATGGTTTCCTTTTTCTTTTTGGGCTTTGCATTCAGGTTTTGAAAAGAAAAAGAAATCAGTATAAAGGTAAATCCGATGGAAAAAAGCCAGGACAAACAAATCGATTTAATGATAAACGGGAAAGTTGCAGAAATAAGAATCTTTCCCTTGTTTTTATTCAAGGGAAAGAAATTCTTTTGCGAAAAAGGATACATTTAATCTAAAGTTAGATTGAATTAGTATTCTTGTTCGGAACGGGTCGATCCTAACAATTCATCAGGAATGTCTTCGATGGAATCTCCGATTTGAATGGCCAGACGATTTCCCACTCTACCAGGAGTAGCTTTGAACTTGCTGCGATCCCCTACTTTCACGGTGAGATCAGTTTTGATCGGAGTGTTTTCCAATTTGATCACGTCTCCTGTATGCAAGTTCATCAGATCGTTTAACGAAATATCCACGCTCCCCACTTCGGAGATCAAAGGGATTTTGACTTGGTCCAATCGTTCCTGGATGACCGCTCTGTTTTCGTCCACTTCCCCTTTACGAATCGAGGAATACCAGTACTGCGCGGAAAGTTTGTTGATGATCGGTTCAATCGTGATATAGGGAATACAAAGGTTTGTCATCCCCTCTACTTCCCCTACTTTTGTTTCCAGTGTAATTAATACCACCATATCATTCGGAGGAACCACTTGGGCGAATTGAGGGTTTGTTTCAATATTTCCAAGACGAGGACGAAGGTCGATTACGGTAGACCATGACTCTCTCAGGTTTCCTAAAATCCTTACGATGATACCTTCCATTACCGAAAGCTCGATATCGGAAAGTTCCCGGTTTACTTTAGAGGATTCTCCCTTACCACCAAACAAACGATCGATGATTGTAAAGGAGATGGAAGGATCGATTTCAAGGATGGCAGATCCACGAAGAGGGTCCATATTGATAACGGCAAGGGTGGTCGGGTTCGGAATGGAACGGATAAATTCTTCGTAAGTCAACTGATCCACCGAAGCAACGTGAACTACAACAAGTGCCCGGAGCTGTGCGGAAAGACCTGTCGTAGCAAGACGTGCAAAAGTTTCATGCATCATCTGCAAAGTACGAATCTGGTCTTTTGAAAACTTATCCGGTCTTTTGAAATCGTAGATCTTAACTTTTTTCTGTTCACCTACGGAAGAATATTCATCTTCTGACACCTCTCCTGAAGAGATGGCGTTTAACAGTGCATCAATTTCGTCCTGTGAGAGAATTTCGGTCATTTTTTTACCTTAACCAGTAGATTCTTAATTTGCCAATATCCAACTCTATTTCCTTCGTCTTTTTTTAAGGAATAACTGTACTCATATCTTGTTTTAAAACGCCCGATCATTCTTTCCACATAAACTTGGACTCTCGCATCGTTTTTAGAAGGATAATCCACGGAAAGAACTTTGAAATATTTCAATTTGCCGGAAGGTGATTCCGTAAGATATCGTTTGAACTCTTCCACGATGGCATCTTTGTCACTTGCATGACTTTCCGCATAAACGGTACTAAACCGGTCATAATTTAAGATATATTCCGAAAAATCGATCCATTTGAAATGAGATTCCCAATTCTTCTTCATTTCAGACCCGAGGAATAAAAAGATAGTTTCTTCCGGAGTGACAAATCCGGTTTCTCCTAAGTTTTGCGCGAGAGGGGTAAAGTTTCTTTCTTTATTCGATTTTTCCAAAAGAAAGGAAGAAGTATTTTCAGATCTTAAAAAAGAATCTTTGTCTTCCGTATAATTGGGATAAAAATAACCGGTGATAAAGTACTTTTTACCTGGCAAAAAGGAGTAATATTCATCCAGGTAAATGATCTTGGAAAAGGATTCGTTTCGATGGAGTGCGATTTCTTTGTTTTCATCGCCTACAAGATTCACAACAGTCGTTCTTCTTTTTAAGATAGGATCGTGAAACTCGGGATCTTCCAGAGGAGCCACCAAACGGTCGTCTTCGTCTTTGATGATGATCTGAAAAGAGTAACGAAAATCCCCGGCTGGAAAAATGCGAACGACTTCTTTTCCGGTATTTTGAATCGAATATTGTAAGGGAATTCTTTCTCCTTCCGTAAAATTTCTTTTGGCCAGACTAACTTTGATTTTAGATTGAAGAGCGACAAAATTTTCCACTCTTTCTCCGCGTGCGTCCCTATCGGGAATGGCGAAAAGAGAGCTGGTGAAAGACAAAATCAGAAATCCGACCAAAGATACTCGCATACAGTATCAATTTCGGCAGAAACCCGAAATCTTTAGGAGATTTTTTAAGACATAAATGGGCGGATCAGACCATTCTTTTTGCTTCTGCAATGATATAATCCGCAATCCGAATCAAACGGACCATAATCGCACGAAACTTTTTGTACTGATAATAATTTTCACGGTGTTTGTCCAAATGGGACTCAACAAGTGCCACAGTTTTTGAAGAAATCTTCATGTTTTTGATCTCGTTTTCAGTGATCCCGTAAAGATTTGCCTCGGAGACAAATCGGTTCAATTCTTTGACTAAACTTTCATCCGTTAAATCCTGGATCTCGAATACCTTTTCTATTTTTAAAATAAAATCGGTCAGAGTTCGTTTGATCTTCGCCTCTTCCTCATTCGGCTTTCGTTTCGCAGTCATCTGAGTCAACACCTCGTAACGGTCCAAGGCATTCTCATACAATTCATTGACTTTTGATTTTTGTCCCAATATAAAACTCATATAGGACAAAAGACCGACCAAGGTATCGGGGTATTTATTGATGGAACCGATTTCATCCAAAGCATTGGAAAAACCTTCCTCATCATGAGGGACGAGTTGAATGAAGTCCAAGACCGGTTCCACGGAGGAGCCGGCAGTGTATTTTCGAATGATTTCAACTCCGTCTAAGTAATTCATTATCTTTTATCTACCACTAATACTTTTCTAATCGTAGTTTGCAAGTTTCCCTTTTCGATGATTCGATCCAAAACTTCCGCTCCGGAAACCAAATGACCAAATACAGTGTGAATTCCATCCAAATGAGGAGTGTCCACCTGGTTGATGAAAAACTGAGATCCGTTTGTATTGGGGCCTGCATTGGCCATAGCCAAAGAATGTCGGACTGCTTTTTTACTAGGAACAACTTCATTGAAACGATATCCGATCCTGTATAGAATCTCCATAACGGGAAGTTCCAAAGCATCCGTATAAGCGGCTTCGACTTCCGCACGTTTTTCGTCTAACTGTTGTCTGCTCAAGATATTGAATTCGGAAAGTACGACTCTTTGCAATTGGGCTTGGTATTGAGGGGCATCTTTCACTTTTAATTTATCAAGCCCGATCGCTTTCGCATTGATCTCATCTTCAAACTTATAACCCGGGCCTCCTCCTCCGTCTCCCCTAGGACATCCGCCTTGCGCCATGAAATCGGGGATCACTCTATGAAACTTTAGCCCATCGTAAAAGGGACGTCTTTCTTTTATCCCTTTTTCATTTGTGAAATCTTTTTCCCCTTGGGCAAGATCGATAAAGTTTTGTACTGTTTTGGGAGCTGCGTCCGCAAATAATTCCAAAACCAGATCCCCTGCCGTTGTTTGCAGGACGGCATAAACCGCCGGTTTTTCAGGAAGCTTTACATTGACAGTATCCAAACGTTTTACTATGACTTTCGTGCTGGAATAAGAGATAGGTTCGTATGTTATTTTTTTGAATCTTTTTTCACCGCATTGGATGATTATAAAAGAGAACCCGAATAATGCGAATATCAGGATAAGTTTCGCTTGAAAAATCTTAAACATTCTTTTTGCCTTTGGATGATTGAATTTGAAATCGTTTTTCTAGTTCTTTGAGTTTTCGCTTAGCATTCTTTAGCTGCTCTTTCTGCATCGGTTTGGAAGTTCCCCCGGGAACATTCTTTTTATCACAAGAAGTCTCGAGTACGATCGCATCTTCATAGCCCGGATCGGCTAAAACCGCATGGATCTTTCCTCTTTCCCCTTGCGGGATGGTAAATAAATCCCAACCCTTGGAGGAACAATGTTTCACAAGCTCCCCAACAATTTCATGTGACGTTCGAAAAGGAATCTTTTTTTGAAAAACGAGCCAATCCGCTAAATCGGTTGCAGTCGAAAAACCGGAACGCAGACTTTTCACGGCATTTGCAGGAAAAATCTCGAGCCCACTCACCATCTCCCGAATTCCTTCGATGGCAAGTTTCACCTGTTTGACAGTATCGAACAAAGGGATTTTGTCTTCTTGAAAATCCCGATTGTACGCAGAAGGAGTTCCCTTCATCATCATCAGAACATGATTGAGTCCCCCTACCACTCTTCCCGTTTTACCACGAATCAGTTCGGCAACATCAGGATTTTTTTTCTGAGGCATGATCGACGAACCTGTGGTAAGCGAATCGGGAAGTTTGAAATAGGAAAACTCCTGGGAAGAAAACAAAATGATCTCTTCGCAAAACCGGGAAGCATGGATATAAAACTGGGATGATACGAATAAAAATTTCAGGATATGGTCTCTTTGCGAAACAGCATCCATTGAATTTTCGGAGATTCTACCCAGATTCAAATCCTTTTGTAAAAAATTTCTGTCCGTCGCATAATTCACTCCGGCCAAGGCACCGGAACCTAAGACCAGTTCATCGGCCCTTTCTCTTGCGGATAAAAAATCTTCGAAATCACGAACATTTGCCCAAAAATGAGATAAAAAATAATGAGAAGCCCGGATCGGTTGCGCGATCTGCAAATGAGTGTATCCGGGGATGACGATGTCGATCGACTTTTCGGCCTTTTCCACCCAACTTTCCAAAAGGGAGAACAGAAGACTCAAGATATTTGTTATTTCTTCTTTCAGATAAAGACGTACGTCTTGAGAAACCTGATCGTTTCTGGAACGGGCGGTATGCAATTTTTTTCCCAAATCACCCAAAATATCAGTTAGGCGGGATTCGATGGACATATGAATGTCTTCATTTTCTATTTTAAATTCGAATTTGCCGGACTCTATTTCCTTTCCGATAAACTTTAGAGTATCTTCGATTTTTTTTTGTTCTTCGCCGGTCAGAATCCCTATCTTCTTCAACATTCTGGAGTGGGAAATCGATCCGGTAATGTCCTGGCGATACAGTTCCTTATCAAAACTAATCGACTCACCGATTCGAACCATAAGTGAGGAAGGAGCTTCTGAAAATCGCCCTCCCCAAAGTTTTTTTTCTTTCATAAAGATTCCTTTTCGCTCTCCTCTTCCAATGCGGAAATCCAGTCTTTCAGTATTTTTATATCTTCCTCGCCAATGACCGCATCTCTATGAATCCAAGTATAGGATTTCAAGGGCATCTCATCTTCTTCGATCGCTTCCAAAATCGAATCCGCTTTTTTGATCTTTTTATCAAGGGAAAGTTTTTCCCATTCGGAGAAATTGAGCTCTTCTCTTCCTTCTCTTACATGATTGGAAACAAAATAGGATAGGGGAAATACATAAGAATAGATCGGCCATTTTGTTTTATGGGAATGGCAATCGTAACAACTTCTCTCCAGGATGGAATTCAATTTAGAATCCACGCGGATCGGCGCGGACTCTTCCGGATTCTCTCTTTCCACAGGGATGAATTGGACAAGAACCAAAAGAATCAAAAATAGATAAGCTACCCTTTTCATATCTCATGACAGGGTTTAGGAAAGAGGATGAATTCAAAGTATATTTTTATCTTGCTAATGGGCGAAAGGACGGTCTTGATTCCCTACAGGAGCAAATATTGGAGATTTTATTCGAACAATCCCCTTACCTTTGGATCATAGGTGGGATTCTATTTTTAGCTTTAGAATTTGTTTTTCCAGGTACATTTATCATGTTCTTGGGGATCGGTGGAATCATCACAGGGATTACCGCGCGACTGATACCTATGAGTTTTACGGCTCAAGTGGTAATCTGGATGATATCAACACTTGCCTCACTGATTTTAGGCGGTTCGGCGGTCAAAAAATTATTCAAATCGGAATCAACTGTAGATCCTTTTATCAAAGACGATTATTTACAACAAATCGTCCCGGTCGAAACGGATATTCTGGTAGGACAGTTGGGAGGCAAAGTGCGATTCCAAGGAACTGTTTGGGATGCCATCAGCCAAAAGGAAAGAATTCCAAAAGGTTCCCAAGTAAGAATTTTATCCCGTGATAATCTCACTTTCACAGTGGAAAAAATTTCACTCGGAGATTGATTCTTTTTCGATTTAAAAAAAAACGATTCCAATAAAAAATCCCTTTTCTCTTTCCCTGCCCTAGTCTATCATAACGTCCTAGTCAGAATAAGGAGAAAAGAAAGATACATGGGCTCTGTATTCATTATTATCTTTGTTTTGCTGATTTATATCATCAGTAAAACAATCATCATCGTTCCGGAACAAAGCGAACACATCAAAGAAAGGTTAGGCGTATTTCAAGGCGTTCTCAAACCCGGATTTTATTTTATGATCCCTTTCGTGGATCAAATCCGTTACAGACAAAATCTAAAAGAACAAACGATCGATATTGATCCGCAAGTATGTATTACCAAAGACAACGTCTCCGTAGAAGTGGATGGGGTTTTGTATATGAAGGTAATCGATAGCGAAAAAGCATCCTACGGAATCGACAATTTCATGTTGGCGACTTCACAGCTGGCACAGACAACTCTTCGTTCCGAAATCGGTAAACTTGTGTTAGACAATCTATTATCCGAAAGAGAAGAAATCAATGCGAATGTGGTTTCCAATATAGATCGTGCAACCGACCCTTGGGGAATCAAAGTGACCCGTTATGAAATCAGAAACATCACTCCTCCCAAACAAATCCTTTTGGAAATGGAAAACCAGATGAAGGCAGAGAGAGAAAGAAGAGCCGAGATTACCATTTCCCAAGGTGAAAAAGAATCCCTTGTGAACAAATCCGTGGGAGAAAGGCAGGAATCGATCAATATCTCCGAAGGAGAAAAAATCAGACTGGTCAATGAAGCGGAAGGTAGAGCCAAAGAAATCGAAGTCATCGCAACGGCAACAGCTCGTGGTTTGAAATTGGTTTCCGAAGCTATTAACAAAAAAGGTGGAAAGGAAGCAGTGAGCTTGCAGATCACCCAAGAGTATTTGGAAGCATTGGGTACAATCCTGAAAACATCCAAAACCACAGTCGTTCCGGAAAACCTGGCCAATATCGGAGGAGTCTTCGAAGGACTTTCCCGAATCACCACAAAATTGCCAAACAATAACCAAGGAGAATAACAATGGATGAAAATTATATAATCATTGGTTTTTGGACGATCATTACCATCTATCTTGCTTTAAAGATATTTCGCTGCATCAGAATCATCCCCGCACAAGACGTGTTAATCGTAGAAAGATTGGGGAAATACAGCCGGACACTCCGCGCAGGCTTTCATCTTTTGGTTCCCTTTGTGGACAGGGATGCTTATTATCTGTCATTGAAAGAACAGGCAATCGACGTACAACCCCAAATCTGTATCACGCATGACAATGTACAGGTGAAGGTGGATGGAGTACTTTATATCAAAGTAATCGATCCGGTTCGGGCGGCTTATGGAATTCAGGATTATAAATTCGCTTCGATTCAGTTGGCGCAAACCACTATGCGTTCCATCATTGGAACCATGGAACTGGACAAAACCATCGGGGGAGAAAAGGATATGATCAATTCCACGATCGTTGCCGCAGTCGATCAAGCCTCGGGTCCTTGGGGAATCAAAGTAAACCGTTATGAGATTCTAAATATCGTTCCCCCAAAATCAGTGTTAGACGCGATGGAAAAAGAGAAAAAAGCTCAAATTTCAAAACGTTCACAGATTTTGCTTTCGGAAGGAGAAAGAGATTCGAGAATCAATCGTTCTCTCGGTCTCAAAGAGGAAGCGATCAACAAATCGGAAGGGGAAAAACAAAGAAGGATCAATTCTGCGGAAGGTAAAGCATCTGAGATCGAATCGATTGCACAGGCGAGCGCAAAAGGTATCGAAGCAGTTGCGAGTTCCATTGCGGAACAGGAAGGTGGATCCGCAGTCAAACTTCAGATCACGAAAGCATTCATTCAGAATTTCCTCAATCTTGCCAAAGAAAATACGGAGATACTGATCCCTGCGGATGTAATGAATCTACCGAACCTGATTGCCAACCTAACAGGAACTAAATCGAAAACCAAAGACTAACACCGATTTTACAAAATTCCCCGGATCCGAATGATTTTCGGAAAACTCCGGGGAATTTTTTTATCTCAAAAAGAGTTCAATTTTCCTCTTCCTTATACAAAGGTACGCAAGGTTTCGCCAGCGCCTTTGCCGCAAGGGATAGAAGTAAAATTTCGTTATCATCCGGCCCGATCCGATTGGCATGGATGACCCCGCAACCCTTGCATCTGTGAAGCAAGACCCACTCTTCCTTACGGACCCAAATGGAAATCGGTTCCATAATGCTTCCGCAATCGGAGGCCCTGTCTCCCGGACTTTTATCCACATGAAGGCTATGCAAACAATTGGGGCAATGGTTTCTCTGACTGGTTCCAAAACCAATCCGTCCGATCATCGCCTTGCAGTGTTTACATCGAAACTCATCCTGGCAGGAGTTGTTTCTATAAGTAATCTGTTTATTTCGTTCTTTTGATTCTTCTTCCGAATCAAAATCATCGAACTTTTTCTTTTTGGTAATTTTTACGAAATGGGTTTCGTGAAAGGCTTTAGTCATTTCCGTTTCGCGGCAAGCGAAGCTCTCTTAAAGAGAAAAGGATGCATATCCTTTGGAATCCGCCAATGGAGAAAACTGAAATCTGGAATGTATCCTTTGAAGCTGTGCCGCAACAAACCGCTATAAATTAAAGGAAACTACTCCCAGAAGAGTCGTCTCAATCGGCTTGTTAGGCAATGACCTGGTAACGTAACATAGTTCCTCTCCAAACTGAAAGGAACTATGTTTGGTTGCAAGAAAAAAATTTAGAGAAGTCCGCTTCCTATGATGGGTCTATACTCCGCTGGAATTAACTTTTGATTGAAAAAGTAGGATTCTTCTTTTTTCAAAGGTTTCGCATCCCTACGGTTAGTGGCTTTTTCTTCCAATTCCAAATCGGATTTTCCGGTAACATATAAGTCAGGGATTCGATCTGCGTCCGAATCAATCTCTGCTCTGTCAAAAAAAATAAAAATATCGGCATATCCGTTTTTATCAGTATCCACTTCCTTACGGACTACTTTGTTATTGAAATTATAATATTGAGTGGTTTCAAAATAACCGTCTTTGTCGGAATCTTTCTGAACCATTACGATCTTTTCATTGGGTAACATCCAACGCAAAAGATCTATTTTCCCATCATAATTTTCATCCACTTCTTCGTGAACCTTCACCATCTTCTTTAAAGGAGTGTTCGGGTCTTGAACTGTACTATGTCCTTGCCAAACGAATTCATCGGAAGAACCGTCCGTATTTTTATCAATTTCCAAATAGACAACTCTGTAATTATCCTTCTCGGGAAGGTAATATCCATTTGTATCGATTTTACCTGTACCTGCAGTATCGACAGGCATTATACGCATTTCAGTACCGAAAGGAAGGGGTAAGGTCGTTCCCTTACATTGAAATAGGAAAAGAAAAATGGGAGTGAGCAAACAAATACGAATCATGACTGAAGTTATTGAAAACTCAATTCATCTAGGCAAGTGTTTTTAAAAAATAAAAGGGATCTACCGGGATGCGGATAATTTCTTAGATAGGAAAAAACAATTATGACCGGGAGGAAAATCGGAAATAAGCCCTACTTGTTCGTAACCTTCCTGGAGATAGAATTTGGGGGCTTGGAATCCGAAGGAATATCCGAAAATCAAAGAACAATTCAATTGAACCGCTTCCTCTTCCACCCTTTGCAACATCTCCCTACCTAAATTTTTTCCTCTCTGTTCAGAATCCACCCAAAGCAATTGAAGATTCAAACCACGGAAGTACATATAACCGAGCGCTGCAGCGATGATCTTGTCCTCTTTTTTAGCTAACAAACAAAAGAACTGAGTTTCTTCCATTTTAGGATCATTCAGCTTGGATAAGCTGTAAGAATGCAATTGAGACCATAAAAATTCCTGAGTGGACGGATCAGGATTTACGATTTTTTCAAAATGAATCTCGGAATCGGCCACTGTTGTTTATATAAAGGCAGGTGCTCCGCCGAGTCTTTCCATTGGATCGACGATTTGAGTGATTTGAATTCCGTAATAATCATCAAGTACGATGAGTTTACCCCGACCAACTAACTTTCCATTGGCGAGAATATCCAGCTCTTCCCCGATATTTTTATCCAATTCCACAACAGTTCCTTCGGTCAACTGAAGTACGTCTTTGATAAACATTGTGGTTCTTCCCAATTCGATCGTGAGCTGTAGAGTGACATCCAGAAGGAGATTGAGGTTTGCTGTATTGCTACCTCCGACGGAAGATTGGGATTTTGCAGAGGACTTGGAAGGTGTGGGTGTGGAACTGGGACCGAGTGCCGCAGCAATGTCCGCAAAAGAAGGACCGTCGTCCCCGCCACCTCCGGCGCCGCCCACAAGTGCATCCAGGTCGTCAAGACCGCCGCCACCACCCGCCGGTGTAGAGCCTCCCCCACCAAATCCGCCTAATAATGCATCTATATCCTCTTGGGATAATGAACCCTCGCCCATACGGAAACCTCTTCTTTCTTACACTGTCGGTGAAATAAAAATTCCTTCCTTGAAAAAAATTAAATCTTCCTGTTTTTCGTTCTTATGTCCAGTCCTTCTCCTCAATTAGACTTTTTTAAAGCGAAAGATTTGTTTTTAACGGAATTGGGGGGAAATGGTTACCAATTCCTCTCGGAAAAGGAAGAAATCATTTTCAAATTTTCAGGCCCCCATCCCGGAAAGGAAAAGCTTTTCGAATCCCTGGGAATCATCCGGAATTACATTGAAAATTTCAGGATCTATAATTTTGAAGAAGGTTATTTCAGCATCCAGGCTTTGAACGAAAATCTTTTCGAACCGGAAAAGAATATTTCGAATCGAATCCGATTTCGATTTATGTACCAAACCAATCTATTGAAAGCGGAGATTTCCAAAAGAGGAGATTATTCTTTCAAAGAAATACAAACCTGTTTGGAGTTGTTTCGTTTTTTCAGCGGCACCGAAGGTGCAAAGCCGAATCCCAAAGAAGTTTTACGAAAATTAGGTGCTGAAGTTTTTGATCCCGCGGAAGAAAACCTAAAAGAAAATGCTCTGAGCTTCGACCATGTATTCGGCTATGAGAATGTAAAAAAACAAGTTATGGAAAGTTTGGTGATGCCTCTGCTTCGTCCGGAGCCATTTTTAGAGATCACCAAATTCACCCGCAAATTTCCTACCTCCATTTTACCCAGAGCTGTCCTATTCGAAGGAGATCCCGGAGTGGGAAAAACTACGATGGCGAAGGTGGCGGCTAATCTATGCAATGTGCCAATGATCTACGTTCCCATAGAATCGATATTAAGCAAATACTACGGAGAATCTTCTCAAAACCTAGCCATGGTTTTTGATGCAGCATCCCTATTCGATCGCTCCATGTTGTTTTTAGATGAAATCGATTCTCTTGCCACTTCCAGAGAAGACGGTTTATTTGAAGCGACTAGAAATCTACTCAGTGTTCTGCTTCGTAAATTGGACGGATTCGCCAAACAGACAAACATCATCACGATCGGTGCGACCAATCGAAAAAACGATTTGGACCCGGCACTTCTCTCCCGGTTCGACAGAAAGATATTCTTTCCCCTTCCGAACAAGGAAGAAAGAGCTCAAATTTTGGAAGGTTACGCGAGGCAGCTCTCCTGGGAGGAGCGACTAAGACTTTCCGAAAAATTGGATGGGACCTCCGGGAGAAACCTAAAAGATTTTTGCGATTACGTGGAAAGACGCTGGGTGACGGAGACTTTTGGGGAAAATCGGGCTATGGAAGCCCCTAAATCCCAATTTTACCTGGATTCTCTCCCGGATTTTCTCTGGAAGTGACAAAATTAGATTTCTGTGTCAATCTTCGCTAAGATTTTCCGATAATTTAGTAGGATATTTCTTTACGGTATGTGGCCGTATCCAGTTATCCTCAATATAACCGTTTTAGGGACTCGGACATGAAAATAATAAAATTTCTACCTATTTTACTTCTTAGTTTAGGGCTTTCCGCACAAGGTAGCCCGGAATCCGGAACTGGCTCAGCTGGGATCGATACAACTCAAGAGGGTAAATCTATTTCAGAAACTGAAAAAGAATTAGATGATAATATCTTTGAAGTCAATAAAAAGCTCACCCGCCATACAATACTTTTTAAAATGAAGGTGAAAACACTTCCTCACCGCACGGTTCTTTTCAAAGGAAAACCGAGCCAAGACGGAGAAAGATGTGAACCGACTCAAAAACAAGAAGCAGCGGAAAATACATGCATCCATTTGGAAGTTTTTGATTTCCAAGGCGCTGAAGATGGAAAATCCGAATACAATTTAGGTGCTAAGTTTAAAACCATCGAATTGTTTTTTGAAGGTGCAAACAACGGAGATCCGGATCCAAGAAAAGAGCAACCGCGTAACTTGACCAAGATCCGCACTTATGTTTACCAAAACAATTTCGTAATGGAAGACAAAGTGATTTCCATGATCATCGATAACGCAGGAAATTCACAACCGGCGCATAACGAAAAGATAGAATTATTTTATCAACATGACGGAGATCCAAACTGGGGCACCCCGGAAACTCCTTCTCAAAAAGGTGTTGGAAAATACATTCTTTCCAATGTTGAGAATACAAAAACAAACCCGATTAGAAATAATTTCAAAAAGCAGTTCTATTTCAAAAACCTAGACTATTTTGATAAACTTTTCACAAAGGTTTTTGACTATAATGACAGAGACTCTAACAAACATTATAAAAAGAATGTTGAGACTCTAAAAAGTTCTTTGAAATACTAAGAACTCAAGGGTTCATTCCCTGAACTTTTTAAAAAACTGTCCGAACTGTTCTACCACATTGAGGTTCCCTGCCAGCCAGGGAACCATCTTGGTTCGTTGTCCGGTTTGCTCCCATCGATTCCAATTCAATCCGAATGACGAAAAGGAAATACCGGGAAGTTTCGAAGAAGAAACCATTCCTTCTTTTCAATTCCAGCCAAGCAAAGGTGAATACGTCCATCTCATCAAAGATTTGTTATATGCACCGATTGATTTTTTAAAATCGAAATTCGGCAGAAAAACCAATTACATAGAATCGGAAGTTTTTTGGAAAAATCCGAAATTTTGGATTCCTATCCTGCTTTTCGGGATTTTAGGTTTGTATTTGGTTCGCAATTTATCCTGGAAGAGTTCAGAACCGCTTCCCCATGCACAAGGGCAGCTTCAGGAAGAAGAAACCGATCCTAACTCCGGTCCGATGGAAGAAGCCCCCCTAGCCCCAGAGGAAGAAGAAATCAAACCACCTGGTTTTGAGATATAATTGAACTGGATTGTGCTCTCTAGGGAGGATGAACTTGGTTCCTCCCGTTATCGGATCTCCGGTGAAAAAAATACCCACCTTTTGGAAATATTGAAAAAAGAATCCAATGGAGAAATTCGGGTGATCCTTTCCGGCAAACAAAGAGGAAAATTAATTTTAGAATCTACCGACAAAGAAGAATCCATCGGTTTTTTTTTGCCGGAGGAGAAAGAAGAAACACCCTCCTTATTTGCAAATGTAGAAACCATTTTGGCACTTCCCAGACCGCAAACCGGGAAAAAGATACTTCACCTAGCAGGAGTTTATGGGGTTCCCCGATTGGTATTCACCAATCCATACGCGAAGAACAAGGAATTTTGGACTTCTCCCGTTTATAACGGAGGAGAAAAAAAAGAAATGGAGTCGGGAATGGCCCAATCGGGAAACATCTACTTACCTAAATTAGAATACAATAAAGATTCGAACTGGTACAAAGACAGAATATCGAATCCCGATCGGATTTATATTTTCGATAGAACAGGAATATCTTATGAAAGTTTCAAAGAGACTATTTCAGATAAGCTGCATTCCGAAAAACTTTCATTTTGTTTCGGGCCTGAATCTGGTTGGAGTGAATCGGATTTGGAAATTTTCAGGAAACAATCGTTCGAGATCGTATCTCTCGGCTCTGTGATTCTTCGTACGGAATTTGCTTTTCACGCATTTCTTCACCAAACAAATACTTGGCTAGAAACTGATTCCTCCCGAAATCAAAAACCGTAACTCATCCGTTGATTGGAAAGTTTTTTCGGGAGAATTTAAAAAATACCTTCTATAGTTTTGAATTCTGATAACAACCGGACCGAAAGATTTGGAAATTTCTGCAGCACCTTGCGCGTTCTCGTCAATTTGAAACGCCTGTCCCCCGCTCTCATAACCTTTTTTGGTGTAATAAAAAGATAACAAAAAAGAAGAACCAAGGGGGATATAAGAGGCGGCAAAAATTCTTTTATTGTTTTTTCCGCCGTAATCTTCCATCGCAAACTCGAATCCCAAATGGAAAAAATTAATATAAACCGTATGATAGTATCCCTTTATATTTCCTTCCGGCTGTGTTTTTAATGTATCGAATTTTGTGCGCATGGGCGCACCCACAGGGAAAGATTGAAATCTTTCGATCTCGTAAAAACTATCGAAATACATAGGTGCATAATTTGCAGTCATATGTCTGATTTCCGGTTTGATGATGATATTCAGGTCTTTCGTTCCCAAACGAAGTGCCGCGCCATAATGGGTTCCTTGCGAATTGGAAAGACCTTTGATTTTGTTTACATCCATATAGGGAGTCAATTCCAAATATGGCAAATTCAAGAGTCGATACTCGGCATCAAAACCTTCGATACTCACTTTGGAAGTTTCCGAGGTTTTGGGATTATCCAGATTTTTTTCGGTAACGGGAGAACCGTTGGAGTTATAGGAAATCTGCATAGGAGCGGAACGATCCCATGCATTTGTAAATCCGAGAGTCAAACGATTGTACCAAGGATCGTTTTCGGCAATTTCCATTCTGGAATCTTTGTTAATCGGTCTGATTTCTTTTTGTTTCGAGCCAGGTTTCGTTTTATCAAAACCCGCTTCTTCTTCGACGCTCAGCCTTCCGGAATCATCCAATACATTTCCACGAATGTTCATCAGATAGGTAATTCCTTCGTTAGAACTGCTGAATAGAGATCTGATTTTATTATAAATTGCGAATGGTTTGATATAAACCCTTGCCGCATTCACATCGAAAGTAGCCACCGAATTGGAAAAATACTGAACACCACCGTAATCCGTGTTAAGGTCCGCCATCACACCGGGGTTATAGGAATCGAATCGGGAAGACGATTGGTATTTGTTTACAATGGTTCCGTGCCCGATATAACCGTCGATCATCTTACCTGTGTAAAAGGAATAAGTGACTTTGCCCGGAACCTGCTGGTTATAAGTTCCGTAAGAAACATAATTCAATACACGGGAATAATCGTTTCTGCTGTTGTAATCAATGTCTCTGATCTTTCCGGTCTTTGCTCCTTCCGCCAAAGGATCCCTGTCTACCAGCAAGGTGTTTACGGGGAGAGAAAAAGAATAACCGAAATTGTTTCCGTGGTTGTATGTAATGTTGGGAGAAATATAACCGTAATAGTCTCCGCGATAAGAGTTCACTCCGGCGTCAAACTGTAAGGCGGAAGGTCTTCTGGTTTCCGTTCCCGTGGGAACCCAAACCTGTGCGAAAAGCGGCATAGAGCCAAAAATGGCGAGGGAGATGGCAAAATACCGGATCGCTTTCATAAATTACTTAATTAGTATCGAATTGAATTCATTTGAAAATAAGAATTTTCCCGACAAATTACCGTATTCAATAATACGGAGTAATTATTCACTTTATTGGATAATTTCTTGACATCAGAGCATGGCTGGCTCAAATAGGTTTGATTCTACCTAAGGAGAAAATCTATGCCTCGTAATTTCAAAGCGGAAACAGTTGCACTGCACGGTGGTCAAGTACCTGATCCCACAACTACCTCTCGGGCTGTTCCTATCTACCAAACTACATCTTACGTATTCAATGACACTGACCATGCGGCACGACTTTTCGGTCTGCAGGAATTTGGAAATATCTATACTAGACTCATGAACCCGACTACGGACGTTTTGGAAAAACGGGTTGCCGCTTTGGAAGGCGGAGTTGCCGCACTTGCGACTGCTTCCGGTCAGTCGGCAGAAACTCTAGCACTTCTGAATATCGTAGAAGCAGGTCAGGAGATTGTAGCCTCTTCCTCTTTGTATGGTGGAACTTATAACTTGCTTCATTACACTTTTCCAAAACTGGGAATCAAAGTTCATTTTGTTGATCAATCCAATCCCGAAAACTTTAGAAAAGCGGCGAACGATAAAACCCGTGCTTTCTATGCAGAGACTTTGGGAAATCCGAAACTAGACACTTTGGACATAGAAGCTGTGGCAAAGATTGCACATGAAGTGGGAGTTCCTTTGGTGATAGACAATACTTTACCATCTCCTTATTTAGTGAATCCTTTGAAACACGGTGCTGATATTGTAGTTCACTCGCTCACTAAATTTTTAGGAGGCCATGGAACTTCCATCGGAGGAATCATCGTAGACGGTGGATCTTTCAATTGGGGCAATGGAAAATTCAAAAATTTCACTGAACCCGATCCTTCTTATCACGGCTTAAAATTTTGGGATGTATTCGGCAAATTCGAACCGTTCGGTGGTGTGAACATTGCTTTTATCCTGAAAGCCCGTGTGCAAGGACTCAGAGATCTAGGACCTGCCATTTCCCCTTTCAATGCTTGGCAAATCATCCAAGGAGTGGAAACAGTAGCACTTCGTTTGGAAAGGCATTCTACAAACGCTCTCAAAGTTGCAGAGTTTCTAAGCAAACATCCGAAAGTGGAATGGGTGAATTATCCTGGACTACCGTCGGATAAAAATCATGCGATTGCCAAAAAATACCACCATCGCGGTCTTTACGGCGCCATCATCGGTTTTGAAATCAAAGGCGGAATCGAGAAAGCGAAAAAATTCATAGATAGTTTGGAACTCTTTAGTTTACTTGCTAACGTTGGTGATGCGAAGTCACTCGCGATCCACCCCGCTTCAACGACTCACCAGCAGTTGACTTCCGAGGAACAAATTTCCGCAGGAGTTACTCCGGGTTTTGTTCGATTGTCCGTAGGATTGGAACACATCGACGACATTCTGGTAGACTTAGAAGAGGCTTTCAAAAATATCTGATCTAAGAGATAAAAATGCCTACTACTGCGAGTTCAGAACATAAAGATCCACAGTCTGTAGGCATTGTTGAAACCAAAATCGCCCGATTTGATTCTCTTACTTTGGACAATGGAGAGATCATTTCTCCTTTGGAAATTGCTTATGAAACCTACGGGGTTCTCTCTGAAAAAAAAGACAACGCCATCCTGGTCTGCCATGCGCTTTCGGGAGATGCTCACGCGGCCGGTTTTCATGAAGGTGACAAACGTCCCGGTTGGTGGGATTTTTATATCGGTCCCGGCAAAGCCTTCGATACCGACAAATATTTTATCATATCTTCCAATGTAATCGGAGGATGCAAAGGTTCGAGCGGACCTCTCACGATTTCCAGTGCCACGAACAAAGCTTATCGTTCCAGTTTTCCTTTTGTTTCCATCGCCGATATGGTGCGTGCGCAAGAAGTCCTTGTTTCTTCATTCGGAATCGAAACCTTATTTGCGGTCGCAGGCGGTTCGATGGGAGGAATGCAAGCCTTACAGTGGTCAGTTGCTTATCCGGAAAAAATGAAAAATTGTATCGTGATGGCATCTACCGCAGAACATTCCGCCCAACAAATTGCATTCAACGAAGTCGGAAGACAAGCCATTCTCGCTGATCCCAATTGGAATAACGGAATGTATGAAGATGACACCAAACCTTCGAAAGGTTTGGCGCTTGCCAGAATGATGGGGCATATCACTTATCTCTCCGATGAGATGATGCGGGACAAATTCGGCCGTAAACCTCCCAAAGGAAATATTCAAACTACTGATTTTGCAGTGGGTAGTTATTTGATCTACCAAGGAGAATCCTTTGTAGACCGTTTCGATGCAAATTCTTATATCTATGTTACAAAAGCATTGGATCATTACAGCCTGGGAACCGGAAAAGAACTTACGAAAGCACTATCAGGCGTTAAATGTAGATTTCTGGTAGTGGCCTATACTTCCGACTGGCTTTATCCTCCTTATCAATCCGAAGAAATCGTCAAATCTTTGGAAGTGAATGCAATCCCAGTAATATTCGTAGAACTGAATAACCCGGCGGGGCATGATTCCTTTCTTTTGCAAAGCGAAGAGCAAGACTCCATCATCAAAGACTTTTTGGAATTCACCGATGATCCGGACGGAGTCATTTATGGCTGAAGGTAAAAACGGAAATCATATAGACATAGACGTCTCCGAACGTCCAGATATACTTTATATCGAAAAGATGATTCAGTCCGGTCAGCGTGTCCTCGACTTGGGATGCGGAAACGGAGAACTTATGTATCTCCTCAAAAAGAAAGGAGTGCGTGTTCAGGGAATCGAAAAAGACGACGAATGCATCATACGCTGTGTGAAAAAAGGTCTTTATGTTCATCATGGAGACATTGATGACGGACTTGCTCATCATTTGGACCAAAGTTTCGATTATATCATTCTGAACCAGACCATCCAACAGACGTTAAACCCCGGTGACATCATCCGAGAGTGTCTCAGGATCGGCAAACAAGTAATTGTAGTGTTTCCCAATTTTTCCCATTGGCAGATCAGAGTTTCCGTCTTATTCAGCGGGCGAACTCCTGTGACAAAACTTATGCCCTTCCATTGGTATGATACCCCCAACCTGCATTTTTTATCTTCTCAGGATTTTGAAAACTTTTTGGAAAAAGACAAAATCAAAGTGATTCGTCGTAGTTTCTTCAATGAGAAAAGGGAAATCAAAATTCTTCCCAACCTGTTTGCCACCTTAGCTTTGTTTGTAATCCAAGCGGGAAATTGACACAGTTCTTTGTAGTCACGGAGAATCCCGCTTGGTCTTTTATCCCGATGATTACGGTTCCTATTTTCGTTTTTGTCGGATTGGTTGCCGGACTTATGATCGTATTCGGACAATCACTCGTTACGATTTTAATCACTACTTTCGTTTTGGCCGTAATTCTTATAGGATCCTATCTACTATTCGGCAATTGAAAACTTGGCCGATTCGATCTTGGTCCATCATCAGACCAAGTATTCGAATAGATTTTCATTCTGATTTACCAAAGTGTAATTGAGATTGTATTCATCCATTCTTCGGATCAGAGATTTAAAATCTTCGTTCGATTTTACCTCGATCCCGATGAGTGCGGGCCCCGATTCCTTATTGTGCTTTTGTATGAATTCAAAACGAACGATATCATCATTGGGACCGAGGATATGGTTTACAAATTCTTTCAAGGCACCCGGGCGCTGTGCGAAACGAACAATAAAATAATGTTTCAATCCTTCAAATAGAAGTGACCGTTCTTTGATTTCCTGCATTCGATCGATGTCGTTATTGCCTCCGCTCAGAATACAAACTATTTTTTTGCCTTTGATCTTGTCCGCATATTGATCCAGCGCTGCAATGCTCAAAGCACCTGCAGGTTCCGCAACGATCGCATCTTCATTATAAAGTTGCAAAATCGTCGAACTTGCCTTTCCCTCGGGAACAAGAAGCATATCGGATAGTATTTCCTTGCAGATCGGAAATGTAAGATCACCTACTTTTTTTACGGAAGCACCGTCTACAAAACGCTGGATCGAACCAAGTGCGACCGGTTGTCCCGCTTTCAAAGCTTCCGTCATGGAAGGAGCGCCTAACGGTTCCACTCCGATGATTTTAGTTCCCGGAGAGTATTCTTTAAAATAACTCCCCAATCCCGCGCATAATCCACCACCCCCCACCGGTACGAAAATAAAATCGATATCCGTCTGTTCTTCTAAAATTTCCTTACCGACCGTTCCCTGACCTTCCATAACTTTGATATGATCGAAGGGAGGGATAAAGACTTTTTTATGAACGTCCGAATATTCCAAAGCGAATGTCTGGCATTCGTCAAAGGTATCACCAACTAACACTATTTCAATATTCGTTCCTCCGAACATCTTGACCTGATTGATTTTTTGTTTGGGGGTGATGGCTGGCATATAAATCACACCCTTGATATTCAATAATTTGCAAGAGAATGCCACGCCTTGCGCATGATTGCCCGCACTTGCACAAACCACACCGCGAGCCCTCTCTTCTTCGTTCAAACTTTGAATCAAATAATAAGCGCCTCGGATTTTATAAGAACGTACGACTTGCAGGTCTTCCCGTTTTATATAAACATCACATCCGAATTTTTCAGAAGAGTTGCGATGGTATTGAAGAGGAGTTTTGAGAACAATCGGCTTCAGCACTTCATAGGCGGAGTTTATATCCAAAGGAATTCGTTTTGAGGTCATCTGTATCTTCTAGAAAACAGAAAGCGTCGAAAATCGAGAATGAATTTTATAAGAATCCAGGCATTTGTTTCCGCTCAAAACAGATTTCATTTGACAATAGCATGACCGGTCGTGCTATTGTCAAAACAAGAGAATCCAAACTTTGGGACCAAATACCACCACTCGGGACAGAATTCTATACCAAGGATTGGAACTGATAAGCCAAGCAGGGCTTTCCGGACTGAGTCTCGGCAAGTTGGCCCAAGAAGCGTCTTTATCCAAAAGTGGTCTCTTTGCCCACTTTCATTCCAAGGAACAATTGGAAAGAGAACTCCTCAATTACACCGTAGATTTCGCACAAACTAAGGTGGTTGAGCCCGCGATGCAATTTCCGGAAGGCCTCCCTAGACTGGAAGCATTGGTAAACAATTGGTTGGGTTGGACGACCCGGGCAGGTCTTCCCGGCGGATGTCCAATTGCTGCAGCTGCATTTGAATTGGATGATTCGGAAGGTCCGATCCGGGAAGAGTTTCTGAAAAAGGAAAAAGATTGGAGGGAATTTTTAAAACATCTTGTCCTGCAAACAATGGGAAAAGGGCATTTTCGAATGGATCTGGATGCGGACAGGTTCGTATGGGAACTTTGCGGGATCTATCTTGTCCATCATGTGTCTTTTCGTTTCGTTCGTGATCCGAATTCGGATCGTTATGCGAAAGAAGCATTTCAATCGTTGATAAAACGTTCCCTCCCCGATTTACAAATCAAAACAAGTTTCTAAATGTATTCTTTACTTATCACCTTACACTCATTATTTCGTTGGTTCGTATTATCCGGCTTATTATATTCCGTCTTCCGTGCTTATCAAGGATATAGATTGGATACAACTTATACGAACCTGGAGAACGGTATCCGATATTGGACTGTCACCTTTTCACACATTCAACTGGCGATCGGTTTCAGTTTGTATTTTTCAAGTCCTCTCATCCGATTGTTTTTTTCCGATTTGAAAAAAAACATTCACGATGGAAACTTTATATTCTTCGGAATCTATCATATATTGCTTATGACAAGTTCCGTTGTTTTGATAACGATAGGATCCGCCCTGTCAAAAAGAAAATCCATAGACAAAGAAAAATTCAAAACCACATTCATTTGGTTTTCCATCGCCCTCTTTCTTATTTTTATCTCCATTCCCTGGCCATTTTCTCCCTTTGCAAATAGACCATATCTAAGAGGATATTCATTATGATGTATTTTTTAAAATCAAACTTGGGAAGATTGAGGTTAGTCGGATTTGCGGAAGGGATTTCCTTGCTTCTATTAGTCGGAATCGGAGTTCCCTTGAAACATATTTACGGAGAGCCTGGTTTAGTGAAGATAATCGGCCCCATTCACGGAATTCTATTCTTGTTATTTGTTTTCAATACATTGAGTATCAGTGTGGAACAAGAATGGAAATTCAAAGAGGTTACTTGGAAAGTATTAGTAGCTTGCATGATCCCATTTGGTACGTTTTATATTGATAAAAAGATCTTAAGTAGGCTCAAAGAGCAAGATTGATCTTGCAGTAAGATTCAAATTTTGTGAAAAAATTTACTGATACAAAAAAGCCCGAAGGTTTAACTTCGGGCTTTTCAGCTGTACGGCGATATTTACTATCTAATTAATACATCGCCATCCTTTTCTTTTTCTTAAGTTACATTTCTGCCGTTTCCGAAAAACTGATCCGAATCCATCGTTCGGTTCATCTCCACTAAACATTTTTTTTAATAAAAAGCAAAAGAAAGCTAAAGATTTATTTTGGAACGCGGCGGAAAAAGACTTGGCCTTTGTCCGAGTGAAAAGCAAATTCAAACCACCCCATTTTTAATGAATCGTTTTCTTATAAAAATATTTTTCTTCTATTTTATTTGCAGTTTTTATTTTTCAACACTCTTTGCGGAAGATAATTCGAAAACAAAACATACGAACAAACAGATTTTGAAATTCAGTTGGGAAAATGACGTATTTCTTTTTTCCGATCGCGAATATACAAATGGCATCCGGTTGGAATACGGACTTTATGGAAAAACATATTTTCCTGCGAGCTTAGTTCTCCTCGGTTTGGAAAAAATCGTTCCTAATTTCGGACAAAAAAGTGCTGAGTATTCGGGACTATCTCTGACTCATTCCCTCTATACTCCTTCCAATTTATATTCTTCCGATGCGTCTTACGGAGAACGACCTTACTCCGCAAATGCAATGGTCTCATCGATTTCCGGTTATTTTTGGGATAAAAGCGCTTTTTCCATCGAAGCTGCCATCGGTTCCATGGGTCCGAACGTAAGGGGAAAATCGGCACAAGCGGGAATTCACCGCCTAACAGACTCTCCACTTCCTCAAGGTTGGGATCGTCAATTACGAAACAGAAATTTATTTCAGTTAAATCTGGATTATAAATATTTTTGGAATCCCTATCTGGGAATCCAAACAACAATCAAATTGGGAAATTCGGATACCTCCTTATCCGTAGGCCCTGTTCTCCGTTTCGGACATGTCCGCTCCCCCGTAGCACAAGGAATGAGCATAACAGATCCTACTCCTTCCTATCCCGTAGAAGAAACGGAATATTATTTTTATATAAAGCCTATGGTAAAAAGCCAGTTCGTTAACTCAACATTAGGTGGAAGTGGGAAAAACCCTTTTTCAGCGACAATCGAGGAAAACGGCAAAACTTCCGTTTATCTAACCGAAGGCAGAACCATTTTTATAGGAGATCCTCTTTACAATTCTATAGGAGACGAACGGGCTTACAATACCCTGACTCGGTTCGGAGCCTACCAAACTCTTGTTCCGTCGGATGCACCTTTGGCGTTGAACTTTCTTGTCTTCAATTCCATATTCAACGGAGCTCCCGTCCCGAATGACGGATTGAAATTACTTCTCTTGCAAAACTTAAATGAATCGAATTCGAATCTTTCCGGCTTTCCCGGAGTGGAATATTTCGTATACGACACTCTTTTTCGAAATCCTACCAAAGGAGCTTCCGCATACTCGAAAATTTTAGCCTACAGATATCTGAATTCTAACGAGTCTTCGGGAGAAGATAGTATGCTTATTACCGCCTTATTATTGTACAATGAAACGAATGCGAGCAAAACTTATAGCGTTCCTTTGAGAAGGGTTCAAGGAAGATTGTCTACAGGATTTGTTTATCAGACACCGGACTTATTTTTTCAGATGGGGGTGGAAATTTCGTCTTTGGAGTATGTTGCCGGGAACGGGCTTTTACCCTATCACCGTTATTTGAGCGTTCAGATGGGAACTAAGTTTTAAAAGAAGAAAATCGAGAAACAGTCGAAAGGCCCCAACCACCTGCCCTTCGACTAGCTTCTCTTATCCTATTACTGGAGCAATCTCATCACTGACTGAGACTTCATGTTCGCTTGCGCTAACATTGAAGTTGCAGCCTGAGTCAAGATTTGGTATCTCGTGAAGCTGGTCATTTGTTCAGCCATGTCAGTATCACGGATACGGGACTCAGAAGCTTGTGTATTTTCATAAGCATTCATAAGACCTTTTGCAGCATGCTCCATACGGTTGTAATAAGCACCAAGGTCAGCTCTTTGTTTAGAGATAACTCTTAACGCATCATCACACAATCCGATCACAGAGTTTGCCTTACCTGCAGTCGAAAGAGAAATGAAAGTAAGAACCGTAGGGTTTCTTAATCCCAAAGCAGCAGTGTTCATTGTTTCGATGTACACTCGCTCTCTTTGATGCATGTTAGCTCCAATATGGAACCACATACTTGCAGTAGGATTGAGTCGTGCAAACGCCCCAGTAAGGAGTTTCATTTTGTTGAACTCCGCTTGGGAAGCAATACGATCGATCTCATCTACAAGTTGCGATACTTCAACTTGGATCTGTTGTCTATCTTCTTCCGTGTAGATACCGTTGGCTGCTTGTACAGCTAACACACGAACGCGTTGAACGATTTCATGTGTTTCTTGGAGATATCCTTCAGCCGTTTGGATGAGGGACATACCATCTTCAGTATTTTGCTCCGCACGGCGAAGACCGGAAATCTGAGTTCTCATCTTCTCAGATACCGCTAGCCCAGAAGCATCGTCTCCGGCTTTGTTAATACGCATACCAGAAGACAACTTCTCGATATCTTTACTTAGATTTGCGTCGTTAGACTTCAAGGTTCTATGTGCAAAGATAGCACTAATATTGTGGTTGATAATCATCCGGGTTCCTCCTTGAATCCGTTATCTTTCCCTCTCGGGAAAAACGTTGATGAATTTTCGAAGATGCCATCCTTGGCCTCTTCATAATGAAGGTCGGTAAATTCGATAGCTTAGATAACAGATAATTTCCGGTTTTTTGCGAATAATAGCCGAACTTCCCCTTTCCAAAATATGTCCCGGAAAATTTATCTTTTCAGAAGTTCCTTATTTGCGAGAAAGACGGTAGGGAAAGGTTTTAAATTTGTTAGAAACGATCTATTTGGCAAACCCACGCGGATTTTGTGCCGGTGTAAAATATGCAATTTCCTTCGTCGAAACCGTATATGCGGAGAATCCTGAGTCCCCCCTTTATGTGCGAAAGGAAATTGTCCACAACCAAAGAGTGGTTGAGGATATGAAAAAAAGAGGAATTCAATTCATTGATGAACTTTCCGAGGCCCCGAACGGTGCGACCGTCATTTTTTCCGCTCACGGAGTTTCTCCCGAAGTGGTGAATGAAGCGCAAAACCGCCAAATGCGAATTGGAGATGCCACTTGTCCTCTGGTTACCCGCGTTCATAGAAAAGCACGTAATATCAAAGACAGCCATCAAATCATCTACATCGGTCACAAAGGCCATGACGAAGCGATCGGAACTATGGGTGAAGCGAATATGTTTCTGGTAGAAACGGAAGAGGATGTGGAATCTTTGAAAGGCCAGATCAACAATGACAAACCACTCACTTATTTGATGCAAACCACCCTTTCCGTAAAAGACACTAAAAGTATAATCAAAAAAATCGAGGAAGTTTTTCCATTTGTGGAACATCCACAAAAAGATGACATCTGTTATGCTACCACGGAAAGACAGGAAGCGGTATCGAGTATGATCGAATCTGTGGATGCCATGCTTGTGATCGGTTCGGCAAATTCATCGAATTCGGTTCGTCTGTTGCAATTGGCTCAAAAAACGAAACCTGCTTCCTATCGGATCACAGACAAAGAAGATGTAAATCCGGAACATATAAGATCAAACGGAATCAAAATATTGGGAATTACTGCCGGTGCGTCCAGCCCGCAGATTTTAGTGGACGAGATCGTTCAGGAACTATTAGTTCATTTTCCGGAAGCGAAAGTTTCTCTTTACCCTGACAGTAGAGAAGACACGATGAATTTTAAACTTCCGAAAGAAAAGTTAACTCAATATTAGGTACAGTGTGTCCGCATCTTCGTTAGATCCATTTTCTTCGGAGAAAACAGACAAGATCGACAAATTATTACTCGCATACGAGACTCTTGAAAACATAGGCCAAGGAGTTGTGATCGGTAGATTTTCTTCCAATGACAATTCCTACAAAATCCTTTTTCACAACGAACAAGCGGATCATTTTCTAACTACGGATCTTCTCCCCAATATAATCAAACCTACTTTAAGAATAAATCGGAAAGAATCCGGTCTATTCGGAATACAAAGATCAGGAAAGATTATATCATTAGAATATGCTTTATTTCTAATTCCCTCCCTTTCGGATGACACTTCCTTCGTTTTTTCCTGCATCTTAACCGACAGAACAAATGAAGAGGAAGAAAAACGAAAAAAAGAACTAAAACTTAAATTTCAATCCACTCTCAATAATATAAATGCGAGTATTTCCGATCTTCGCAACGGTCCGATCATTTTAAAAAGAATCTTGACTATGATTTGTAAGACGGTGGAAGCGGAAAGCCTTGTTTATATGGGTAAAAAAGGGATTATTTTTCCCGACGAACTGGGAGAAGGAGAACAAATTGAAAAAGACTGGATTCAATTCTTTAAAATCGGAAATCCGGATATAAAAAAGCAAAGAACTTTTTCCGAAATCCAAAGTCTATTCGAAGAAAAAAGCCCTCATATTTTATATTGGGAAAAACGGGGAGATCAAGCGGATCTTTATTTTCCGATCTATTTCGGAGGTTTGTGGAGCGGATGTATTTTTTTCTCAAATCTCAATTCATACTGGGAAGAGGAAAATGATGATCTTTATAAACTTAAATTTTTACTGGAATCCTACATAGACAGGTACCAAACCCAAAAACAATTACTCATATTCGAATCCATCTATTACCAGACTTCGGAAGCGGTTTTGATATCCACATATTCGAAAGAAACAATCGATATTAAGATCGTGTTTGCAAACCCGAGCTTTATTAAACTGACAGGATATTCTTTACCTGAATTATTGGGTCAAAAAATCACATTCCTTTCCGAAAAATACGATCTGGAAGTCATAGATGAGTTCAAAGAAACCATTCGAAGAGGAGAAAGTGTTCAAAAAGAAATCATAGGTTATACGAAAGCCGGAAAACAATTCGATTGTCTGATCAATATCTCCGTGATCCGGGACCCTAGCGGAAATATAACGCATACTCTAACGATACTACGAGACATTACGGAAAAGAAAAAACAAGATAACGAAATGGCGAGAAGACTTCGTTTTGAAATCGGAGTCGCTTCCGCTTCCCAAGTTCTAACGCAACCTAACACAGATTATGAAACCCTATCTCAGGCATTAAGCCAACTTCTGGTTTTCACGGAAATGGAATCCGTTTTTTTACTGAAACATGAATGGAATGATAAAAATGAAAATATATTCACTCTAATTCTGGAAGAAACCAAATCCCACACCTATCTTGGTTATAGAAGTCTACTCATCGAAGAAAGTTGGGAAAAACATAACCTGGGACGTTGGGTAAAACTTTTGTTCGACGGAAAGATCGTTTCCGGAAAAGCGGAAAATTTTGCGGAGAAGGAACAATGGTATTTCGAAAGAGGAGTCAGTTTTTTAATATTATTCCCCATAGTCATCAAGGGAGAATTCTTCGGTGTTTTAGGTTGGGAAAAATCCGATACCCAATTTGATTTTGAAGAAGAAGACATCCTACTCTACCGAACCGTAACGACCTGGATCGGCCATTATCTGGAGAGAAAGATCAATGCGGAAGAGCTAAATAAATACCAGACTCATTTGGAAGATTTGGTAAAAGAAAGAACCGCTGATTTGCTTAGAGCGAAAGATTCAGCAGAGTCGGCGAGTAAGTTAAAATCGGATTTTTTAGCCCGAATGAGCCATGAACTCCGAACTCCATTGAATTCCATCATCGGCTTTACCCAGCTGATTCAAATCCCCGAATCCGATCCTTTGGGTAAAAAATATTTGGATTACATTCACGGTTCGGGAAATAACCTTCTCAAACTGATTAATGGGATTTTGGATCTATCTAAAATGGATGCAGGTAAAATGCCGATCCAAATAGCACAGGTTAATTTACAAGAAACGATCAAATCGGTTACGGGAATGATGATCCCGCAAGCAAACGCGAACAATATCGAGATCAAATTCTCTGAAGGAGACATAGAACTTCAAAAAATCCGAACGGATTCCCAAAAACTGACTCAAATCCTTGTAAACATCCTTTCCAATGCAGTAAAGTATTCTCCCCCTAATTCAACTGTGACCATATTCCATAAAATCACCCAAGACCATTTTGAAGTGACGATAGAGGATCAAGGAAATGGCATTTCTAAAAATCAACAAGAGATGTTATTCGAAAGTTTCACAAGACTTCCCGCCGTAGATCAAACGGAAATTCAGGGAACAGGACTTGGGCTTGCCATCACGAAAAAGTTCGTGGAACTACTAGGTGGTCAAATTGAGGTGCAAAGTGAACTGGGAAAGGGGTCCAGTTTCAAGGTGGTTCTACCAAACTCTAAATAATAATTAGAAAGAGTTGGGAAAGGTATTGATTCATCGTCTATATTCGAATAGTATATCCGATAATCAAATGATGACTTCCCACAATGATGATTTATTCTTCTCTCCGAAAGAAAGAAAAAAGATAACCTCATTAAGAAGGCGACCAAACCTTCCTATTTTGATAGTCGAGGACTTGGAAGAAAATCAAATGCTTCTTGCTGGTGTCTGCGATCAAATGCAAGTAGCCTATAAAATTGCAAATAACGGCCAAGAGGCTTTGGATCTTTGTGCAAAGGAAACTTTCAGTGTTTTTTTAGTGGATCTAATGATGCCCGTTATGGATGGAAAAACATTCATCAAAATCATCAAAGAAAAAATCCCCGATTCGGTCATTTTAGTGCAAACCGCACTCGACGGTTCCGAGCAAATTATAGAGATCATGCGGATGGGTGTTTATGATTACATCATAAAACCAATCAATCTAGAATTGTTCAAACAGACTTTGGAACAATCGCTTGAATACAGATACCTGCGAGATATTGAAAAAAAATTATTACTGGATGAAAGCAAGGAACTCAGGGATCAACTGGAATGGCTCAATTACAAAGAGACCTCAAGAAAAACTTCCGATAATTCCATTGATATGAATTCCATCTTCAATCTGAAAACGACTTTGTCCCAAGGTTCCGGTTTTGGGGCCATGACAACAATCATTGATTCCATAAAATCGCTATTAGTTCCGATCGAAGAAAGTCATTATAAAATAGATAAAGGACTCTTCGATTTACTTTTGGAAAACAACCGTCATACAAAATCGATGATACGCGGCTTGGAACAAGCTGTATTCCAATTGGATAGAAAACTAGACTTACTCCCAATCCAATCCTCGGAAATCATCCAAGAGATTCCTGGAATCGCAGAACAATTGGAATCCCATATAAAGAACAAAGGTTTAAAGATCAACTTACCTATCTTCAAAGGGGATATGTCACTCTCCGGTGATCTCCCCTCATTAAAAATCGTCCTAAAGGAATTATTATTAAATGCAATCAAGTATGCGCCACCCAACTCAAACATAGACACTTTTGTTACTTTGGTGGAAGGTTATTTTTGTTTATCAATTAAAAATAAAATCATAGATGATACTTACGGAAACATCCCTACAGATATTCAAAAAAATCTGATTTTGCCATTTTTCAGAGTTCATCCTCCCGTCGAGGAAGTTCATGAAGATGAACCTTTCAGCTTGGGTTTAGGCCTCACTATCGTAGACTATACTGCGAACAAACATAATGGTATGTTTTTTATACGAAATGCCACGGATCATACTTCCGAAGAAATCAGTCTTTGTGTCATTGCCGAATTATTTTTACCAATCCAAAACAATATAAAGGAAAAACCATGAGCAAAAAAATTCTAATCATAGATGATTCTGCGGTGTTCAGAAAGATTATTTCGGTTCATTTAAAAAATGCAAATTTCGAATTGCTGGAAGCAAACGATGGACTGGAAGCCTTGAAGCAACTTTCGGCAGGAACGGTAGATTTAATCGTTTCGGACGTAAATATGCCGAATATGGATGGAATCTCTTTTATCAAAAAAATAAAAGAAGATCCAAAACATAAATTCACACCCATCATTATGCTCACTACTGAATCCCAACCGGAAAAGAAACAACAGGGAATCGATGCCGGAGCAAAGGCATGGCTTACAAAACCATTTTCTCCGGAAGAGTTATTAGATACTATCTCCAAATTAGTCGTATAGAATAAAACATGGACCCCGTCTTAAAATTCAGAGAAGTAGAATCCGGAATCGAATCTGCTTGGGAAGGTTATCTGACCATTCCGTATGTTTCTCAATGGAAGGAGAAACTAATACAGATCAAGACAAAACCAGGGTCATCATGGAATGTAGACCTTTCGGGTATTCAAAGAATCGATACGGCAGGCATTCAATTTTTATTGTTTCTAAAAAAATACTCCTCCGATAAAAACTTCGAACTCAAACTTCACAACCACTCTCTTCCCGTTTTGAAAATTTTCGATTTACTAGGGTTAGTAAATCACTTCGGAGACAAAGTTAAAATAAAAAAAGAATACGCAAACGAACTCACGTTCGCCTATGGAACGAAAAAAGGTTAATATGGATTTGTCCGAAGTAATAGATGCTTATTTTAACGAATCCGATGAACTTCTCAGAGATATGGAATCCATACTCCTTCGAATGGAAAAGGAAACTCCGGATTCGGACTCACTCAATGCTCTCTTTCGTGCGGTACATACCATCAAAGGTACATCGGGAATGTTTAGCTTTGAAGAAACCGTCAAATTTACGCATATCGTAGAAAATCTACTGGATGACCTGAGAGAATTTAAAATTCCATTTCACAAACAACTAACAGAGATTTTATTAAATGCGAAAGATCATCTTGAATATTTGGTTCATACGGAACCGAAGTCGGAAATTACGAAAGATCGTTTGGAATCGGGTAAGGCCATTTTGGATTCCCTTTCTCCTTATCTAAAAAAAGTATCCACCGCTGAAAAACCTGCCTCTGAAGAAAAATCCGAAACAATCGAATCCAAACATATACCCGATAAGGACACTATCCCCTACTTTCTGATTTCCTTTCGTCCGAACAAAAATGTTTTCGGGCATGGTCTCGATCCGATTTCCTTTTTAACCTATCTTAGGAAATTAGGGGAAATCAAATTCCTCAAAACGATCACAGCCGAACTACCTGCAATCGAAAACTATAATCCGGAAGAATCCTTTCTTGGATTTGAAATCAGTTTTCAATCGGAATCCTCTTTGGAGAAAATCCAAAAAGTATTCGAATTCATCGAATCAGACAGTTTTTTACATATACTCCCTCCCGGCGCAAACACGGAAGATATCTCTTATCTTGCGGGTCAACTCCCCGAAGAAGAAATTTTTCTAGGCAATGTTTGGAAAGAGATGGGAATTTTAAACGAAGAAACTTTAGTCAGCTACCTCAATCACCTAAAGCCCGAATCACAAAATGATAGTCAGACGAAGAAGGAACAGGAAATCCTTCCGAACCAAAAGGAGATCCAGACTCAAGGAACCATTTTAAAAGTAGATTCAAAAAGAGTGGATCTGCTCATCAACAGAGTCGGTGAACTTGTGGTGTCGGCTGCCAACTTAAATCAACTGGTTTCCAACACCGACGACTCCAACTTACAAGAATCGTCGTTTCTTGTGAGTCGATTATTGAATGAGGTAAGAGAGATCTCTCTGAAACTCCGAATGATACAAATCGGAGATATTTTTCAAAAATACCAAAGAAACGTAAGGGATCTGGGAAAAGAACTCAAGAAAGAAATCAATTTGCATATTGTCGGTAAGGAAACCGAACTTGACCGAAATATCGTGGATAAATTAGGCGATCCCCTTGTCCATATCATCAGAAATGCATGTGACCATGGATTGGAAACACCGGAAGAAAGAATAGGACAAGGAAAAGAAAGAGCCGGCAATATCTGGCTCAACGCATACCATGACACCGGTTCCGTAGTCATCGAAATCAAAGACGACGGAAAAGGAATTCAATCCGATATCGTATGGAAAAAAGCTCTCGAAAAAAAATTGGTAACCGGAAACAAACCGGATAACAACGAAGAAGTCTACAAATTGTTATTTCATCCAGGCTTTTCTACAGCGACATCTATCACGAACGTATCCGGTAGAGGTGTAGGTTTGGACGTAGTTCAGAAGGGAATCGAAGCTTTAAGAGGGACGATTCACATACAATCGTCCCCTAACAAAGGGAGTGTTTTTACAATTCGTTTGCCCCTCACTCTCGCGATTATAGAAGGATTTTTAGTCAGTGTGGGATCGTCCTTGTACATCATTCCTATGGAAATGGTATTGGAATGTTTGGACTTTACGGAAGAAAATTCGGATACAAAGAACAACTATTTTCCATTACGCGGATCTTTAATTCCGTATATCAAAATGAGAGACATTTTCCCACAAAACGCGGATTATGAGAAAAAAAGAGAGAATATCGTTATCGTCCGGATGGGAGAAAACAAAGCGGGACTAGTCGTAGAACAGCTATTTGGCGAGTTTCAAACAGTGATCAAACCGATGGGTAATGTGTTTCATAATGTAAAGGGAGTGAGCGGATCTTCCATTTTGGCGGACGGCAAAGTGGCCTTGATTTTGGATTTACCTTCGCTTTTCGAAAGAACAGTTTACTTGGAAAAAATAAGAGCATTTTGAATGAGGATATTATGAAAAATCAGTCTGTAAAAATTAATTGTGTAGCTTGGAATATTTTTTTTGGAGATTATATTTATGTTTAAGAACATTACAATAAAGGTAAAACTTTTACTTATTCTTTTGATCATTACATTCGGGTTTATTGTAATAACGATTTTTAGCGGCAATAAACTTATCCATTCCGCAAATTCCATGAAAGCACTGACAAGCCAGGAAAACTTGAATCAAAACGGGCTGAAAGATCTGAAAAGATTAACGAAGGATCAGGTATTTACCAGTTCGGAACTTCTTAATACGAAAAGTACGAATCAAATTTCCTCCTTAAATTCGAAAATTGAGGCAAATCATTCCGATATAATCGGGCTTCTGGACAAGATTGAAAAGACTGAAACCTCCTCAGAAAACAAAACTAAGCTAAAGAAGTTTCGTGATGAAATCGTTTCTTTTCATGACGAAGTCTCATTACTCAAAAACGAATTTTCAAAAACTAAAATAGATGAAGATACAGGAAGTTTTACAGAGCAAGGGATAAATATATACTTAAATAGAATTTTACCGAAATTAAAAAACTCCGTCGAAACAATCGAGGATTTAAACACCTCATCAGCTCCGCAAACGGATGAATTGGTAAAAAATATCGAGACGGATTTAACCGATTCCCAAACTTCAATCACCATTTTAAACCTACTCGTAGGTTTAATCATTATCGGTGCTACGGTAAATGTAGTATTCGGAATATTGTCAATGATTGGTGATGCCGTTATCAAAATAAAAAAGATGAGCGACGGGGAATTAGCGATTCGATTTGACGAATCTCAAAAGAACGAGTTGGGTCGTTTGTTTTCTTTCTTTAATAATCTACTCGCTAATTTGAATGCGGTAAACAAGTCACAGGCGATCATTGAGTTCAACTTGGATGGAACCGTCATCACAGCAAATCAAAACTTTCTGGATGTGATGGGCTATACGTTGTATGAAATCAAAGGCCAACATCATAGAATGTTTGCGGAACCGAAATTGGTAAGTAGCGATGAATACAGACAATTTTGGGCCTCCTTGAACAGAGGTGAGTACCAAACAGCGGAATACAAACGGATCGGAAAAGGAGGACGCGAAGTATGGCTTCATGCAACTTACAATCCCATCCTAGACTCCAACGGCAAACCGTATAAGGTGATCAAATTTGCAACCGATATCACCGAACAAAAATTACAGAATGTTAATTACGAAGGACAGATTGCTGCGATCGGAAAAGCCCAAGCCACGATTGAATTCAATATGGATGGAACCATTATCGCCGCAAATGACTTATTTTTGAATGCGATGGGATACACTTTGAGTGAGATCAAAGGTCAACACCATAGAATGTTTGCGGAAGCTCAATTGGCAAATAGCGATGAATACAGACAATTTTGGGCGGCTTTGAACAGAGGTGAATTTCAAACAGCGGAATACAAGCGGATCGGAAAAGGAGGACGCGAAGTATGGCTTCAAGCAACTTACAATCCCATCCTTGACTCCAACGGCAAACCGTATAAGGTGATCAAATTTGCAACCGATATCACCAAACAGAAGCTAAAGAATATAGATTATGAAGGACAGATTGCTGCGATCGGAAAAGCCCAAGCCACGATTGAATTCAATATGGATGGAACCATTATCGTAGCGAACGACTTATTTTTGAATGCAATGGGATACACTTTGAGTGAAATTAAAGGTCAACACCATAGAATGTTTGCGGAAGCTCAATTTGCAAATAGCGATGAATACAAACAATTTTGGGCGGCTTTGAACAGAGGTGAATTTCAAACAGCAGAATACAAACGGATCGGAAAAGGAGGGCGCGAAGTATGGCTTCAAGCAACTTATAATCCTATTCTGGATTTGAATGGGAAACCATACAAAGTGATTAAATTTGCAACAGATATCACCGAGCAAAAAAAACTATCCATTGAAACAACTAGAATCGTAGAAGACCTGGTTGTCGGACTTGCTGCCATGGAAAACGGCGATCTTACGCAACAAATCGTAAACAATTACGAAGGTGGATTCGCCAAACTAAAGGATTCGTTTAACAATACGTCGCAAACGTTAATAAAGATCATCAATGAAGTGAGAACCAATACGGATGCGTTGGTGACAGCAGCCGATGAAGTTTCTTCCACTGCGGCCACACTTTCACAAGGTGCCAGCGAACAAGCAGCCTCCGTAGAAGAAACTTCCGCTTCTCTTGAAGAGATGGGAGCATCCATCGATCAAAACGCGGAAAACGCCAAACAAACGGATTCCATTGCAACCAAGTCGGCGAAAGATGCAAAACAAGGCGGGGAAGCCGTAAAAAACACGGTGTCCGCAATGAAACAAATTGCAGAAAAAATTTCCATTATAGAAGATATTGCTTACCAAACCAACTTACTTGCATTAAACGCTGCCATTGAAGCAGCTCGGGCCGGGGAACATGGAAAAGGATTTGCCGTTGTAGCATCCGAAGTAAGAAAACTCGCGGAAAGAAGCCAAAAGTCGGCCAATGAAATCGGCTCTCTTGCGGGAGGATCGGTTCAAATTGCGGAAACCGCAGGAAAGCTGATTGAAGAAATAGTTCCTGCGATCAATAAAACAGCCGACCTGGTTCAGGAAATTGCGGCAGCAAGTCAAGAACAGTCTTCGGGTGTAAATGAGGTCAATAAAGCAATGGGCCAACTTGACCAGGTTTCCCAACAAAGTGCATCCGCTTCGGAAGAACTTGCTGCAATTGCAGAACAGTTACAAATGCAGGCGAATCAATTATTAAGTTCCATCAGCTTCTTTCAATTGAATCGTATAACTTCCGATAATCGAGATCAGAAAAAACCGAAACAAGTATCAAATTTTGTTCCGGCGAAAAAAGCGACGGACACCGATAACGATCATCGATTTCAAAAATACTAAGGGGCACTGTCATGCAAGATATACAGTATTTGACATTTCGACTTGGTGAGGAACTTTTTGGATTGGGTATTCTACGCATCAAGGAGATCATCGAGTTCGAATCGGTTACCAATGTGCCGATGATGCCCGATTACATCCCCGGAGTCATAAATTTGCGAGGGAATGTAGTACCGGTTCTTGATCTGAATATTCGCTTTTACAAAAGAAAAACCGAAATCGGCAGGAGAACCTGCATCGTTATCACGGAAGTGTCAATAGGCGCGGAAAGTTTGGATATAGGTTTGTTAGTCGATTCGGTTGAAGAAGTATTGGATATTCAAAGCACTTCCATTGAAAATGCACCTAGCTTCGGTTCCAAAATCAAATTGGATTTTGTGCAGGGGCTAGGAAAAATAGAAAACGGATTCGTCATATTACTTAAAATCGATCAGGTTTTAAATTTGGAAGAATTGAATCAATTGCAGGAAAAATCCAGTCTTCTTACAAATTGACACGTATATTCATTTGATATGATGGATTCACCTAACGAAGTTCGAGATATATTCTTAAATCCCGGTGATTTTTATTTCGGGGGACCCGATCTAAGGCTGAGAACCCTACTCGGTTCTTGCGTTTCTATTGTACTTTGGCATCCTAAAAAAAAGATCGGAGGAATGAGTCATTACATTCTTCCTGGTAGAAACAATTCCGCTAATATGCAGATTTTAGAGGGTAAATACGGTGAAGAAGCTTTTCTCCTTTTTTTAAAAGAGATTAAACTCACCAAACTCCCTATTTCCGAATTTAAAGCTAAAATCTTCGGAGGTTCCGATATGTTTTCGAGAGAAGAGGAAGATCTGAAACTAGAATCTAATTTCACAAATGCGAAACTAGTCGGACAGAAAAACATCAACTTCGCAAAACAAATATTATCTGATCATTCCATTTCCGTTATTTCTGAAAATACAGGCGGCTCCAAAGCGAGAAAAATTTTTTTTACTGTCTGGGACGGAGAAGTTTGGCTTGAGACACCAGAAACTACCAAATGAAAAAAATAAAAGTATTTGTAATCGATGATTCTGCGGTAGTCCGCCAGGTATTAGGAGATTTGTTTACCAAAGATTCCGGCTTTGAATTTTTAGGCGCCGCAGTCGATCCTATATTTGCCATGGACAAAATGGCAGCTAACTGGCCCGATGTGATCATTCTTGACATTGAGATGCCAAGAATGGATGGAATCAGTTTTTTAAAAAAAATTATGAAGGAACGCCCTACTCCCGTTGTCATCTGCTCTACTTTGACGGAAGAAGGTTCCGATATAGCTATGACAGCCCTCAGTTTGGGAGCGGCCGAAATCATTACCAAACCGAAGATCGGGTTGAAGGATTTTTTAAACGAATCTTCACTACTTCTGACGGATTCCGTACTTGCAGCCTCTCATATCGATCTCGGCAAGATGGCTCAATACAGCTTCAAAGAACCCGAGGCCACCAAACAAAAATTAGTTACCGATATTTCGCAACTAAAGGCGACTGAAAAAATCGTTGCGATAGGAACGTCGACCGGAGGAACCATTGCTTTGGAAGAAGTTCTCGTCAAACTAACAAAGGATAAATGCCCCGGTATAGTAATCGTGCAACATATGCCCGAAAAATTTACCGAAGCATTTGCAAAAAGACTGAATTCCGTTTGTGAAATAGAAGTAAGAGAAGGTAAAGACGGGGATAGGATTCTACCCGGACTCGCCCTAATCGCTCCCGGAAACAAACATATGCAGGTAAAGCGATCGGGAGCTCAGTATCATATAGAAGTAAGCGATGGCCCGTTAGTCAATAGACACAAACCGTCTGTTGACGTTCTATTTCGTTCCGTCGCTAAATATGTAGGTCAAAATGCAAAGGGAATCATCATGACCGGAATGGGTGACGACGGTGCACAGGGATTATTGGAGATGAAACAAGCAGGCGCCGTAACAGTTGCTCAGAACGAAGAAAGTTGTATTGTGTTTGGAATGCCGAAAGAAGCGATACGTCGCGGAGCAGCGGATAAAATCCTACCACTCCGTGACATTCATCGTTCGATCATCGATTTTTACAACTGATTAGCTTGCAGCCAGTTCCGTTGTAATTTTAACTTTTCTGGAACGGATTTCTTCCGGAGATTCTTCTTTTAAAACTTCATCCGGTTTGATCTTGAAAATAGGCTGTGCCTTACTTACAATCTTACCGTCCGAATCTACCATTAGATTTTTAACTACGGTTCCACTCACTGGCGCCAGAATCTTATTGAACATCTTCATGACTTCAATGATAAATAGAGGTTGGCCCGCTTGGAAGTGATCTCCTTCCGCAATCAGAGTCGGTAAATTCGGTGCTTCTTTGGAATAGAACATTCCTCCCATAGGAGCTACGATTTCGTCCCCACTCATCTTCGGAGGTGGGTTCAGGATCTTAATCAAAGGATCTCTGGTTTCCGCCGTTTTGAATTCTTTAGGAACAATCGCTTCCAAAGAATCATCCATATCCAATCCGAAGAAATTCGCTTTTTTACCTACGTTTACAAGTAAAGCAAGTATCTCAAGTCCCGCCTGGAATCCTGCATGAGCCGCTTTCGAACCGGTCCATTCCGCATCGGAGATACGATCCGGTTTCGGATTTTTTCCCGATTCGAGTAAGGAAGATAACTCTTTCCAAGATACGATTCCAGTGCGAGTTCGGACTTCTGCATAAAACTCTTTTGCTTCGTTTAACAACGATTCATCATGATCCCAGATTTTTTCCGAAGGAGGTTTGGAATCCGTATTTTCCAGGTTGAGATAGTAATACAGTTTTTCCAGTATCAATACCGGATTTTCCAGAAATACTACCTTTGCTCCGCTACGATCCCATAATTTTCCGTCATAATGACCGATAAATCCGCCCAATAGATGAGGGTTTGAAAAGATTTTTTCCAAAGGTCGCAAAACAAGCGTCATCTTTTTGGATAATACTTTTTTCAGCTCTGCGTCCGCTTTCTTCAACTTTTCAGTCCATAGATATTCCAAATCAAGATCGTTTAATACCGACTGTAAAGAACCGATTCCTGCGAGATAGGCAATCATAAACGCAGTGGAAGGTTTGAACATCGCATCCTTTCCTAGAATCCATTCCGTAAGTCCGTAATGAACCAACAGGTTTGTTTCCAGATTTTGACCGCGAAGTTCCGTTTTGCGAAGGATATTGCTGAGTACTTCCAGGTTTTTTTTGCGCGTTTCACCATATGACACAAGTAATGCTACGTTGGAATCATAAGCACCGGCAAGATTGTAATGCACAAAGGAACCTGTATCCGGGTTACGCAGGCAAATCCCCTGGTCATCCCGAATTTCACCTTCCAATGGAGGAGACCAACTTTGTATGATGCCGCCCGCATGAGGTTGTAAACTTCTGTTAGTTGCATTGATGCGAACTTCCGCGCCGGAAACATTACGAAGGACTCTTTCCGGTTTCGGAACTCTGATTCCATGAACGGATAATACCGCCATTGCTTCCACAAGGGAATCGATAAAGAAATATTCGTTCGGGTTTTGCGGATTTACAAATTTCAATTTGTAAACCATCTCGGTCACTCTGTGTTCCACTTGGATACGGGTGTTCACTTCCATAAAGAAGAAGTTATTTCCCTCTACGATACATTCGAAAGTGGAAACACTATTGAGTCGAATCGCCTTACCGAAAACTTCGGCTTGGTTTTCCATATCACGAAGTGTAAGTAGATCTTTCTCTAAGATGCCCGCTTTTTTAGGATTGGTTCCTTTGCATTCTTCCACTTCCTTTTGAAGAAGTTCCTGAGTTAAGGAGATTTCCAAAAGTTTTTGTTCGTGCATTTGCAAAGAACAATCACGACCGCCCAAAGACAAAGACCATTCTCCGTTTCCGATGAGCTGGATCTCATTATGCCTTGTGTTTTCAATGTTCAATTCGATGAGAAAGTTACGATTGGAACCGACTGCGGTCACTTTGGATTCGGCAAGGATTTCCATAACGGCAGAATCAATCTGCGACTTGTCGTTAATGACCCTTTGGCCTTTTCCACCACCGCCACCGATGTATTTGAAACGAACCCGTTTGCCGGGAAATTTTTTCCAAATTTCTTCCAATTGGATTTCGGATTCTTTTTGCAAATCAGCGATCGAAGTAATATCGATTGTTTTTTCATAAGAAATTTGAAGCAGTAGCTCCGCATTGTCTTCCAAAGAAAGTTTATCGTTGTATTCGAAGCTGAGTCCGTTTTCTTTCGCTACCTTAAGTAATCCCTCTTTGGAATTTCCTGTTTTGCGAACCAAGGCAAGTGCAGTGATATTGTCCACACCGGGCGTCACGGATACTTTCAAGGAACGAGCGAGTTTTTTCGCCTCATCCTTTGCCCCAGCTCCACGTGCCACATGAGAGCTAGGTCCCATAAACGTAAGACCCGCGTCTTCTATCGCTTCGATGAATTCGGCGTCTTCCGCCATAAATCCGTAACCAGCAAAAAGATGAGTATAACCGTTTGTTTTGGCAATCTCGATGATTTGTTTGATACGAGCTTCTTTTTCTTCTTTTCCTGCTCCCATATAATCGGGAACTCTATGAACGTTTTCAGGAAAACGGAAGTTTCTGAGTTCGGGAGCAAGTGCTTTCGGATAAACGATGGAATCTTTTTCGGAAAGTAAAATACCGTATTCTCTGATCCCGATTGCATCAAACACATCCATGGTCTCTTTACGAACAGGACCGCGACATACGATCAGACATTTGATGGATTCAACGGAGAAAGAACGAATCCAAGATGAGTCGGATTCCTGGAACTTAATTCGATTTAAATTTTTATCGAGCATGGACTATTCAAACTCCCTTTGAGGACCGCTGAGAGGAGCGGCAGTGTATTTAGACATCAAATAATTTAAGTTAGTTCCCAGAACCTTTCTGGTAAATCCAGGTAGGATGATGGAAGACACGGAGCCTAGAGACAATGCCTCTTTCGGATTCATCAATTCCTTTTCATACCTTTGACCTACTTCGAAAAGTTTTGCATCTCTCACACTTGCGGCTTCCTTGTCGCTCATGCCTTTTTTAAGATTTGCCTGGAACTCTTTTTGAATGGTAGTGATTTCATCTTTGTAAACATATTCTTTCCCGGCAGGACCCATAACTGCAATTCTAGCGGTAGGAAGTGCGAAAACCAGAGATGCCCCCGTATAATAGGAGTTAAATGTTGCGTAAGCTCCACCGAATGCATTTCTAATGATAAGAGTCAAACGGGGAGTACGAAGATCGATGATGGAATCCAATAACTTTCTTCCTTCCAAAACGATTCCGTTTTGTTCCTGATCTTTTCCCGGTAGGAAACCTGTTGTATCTTCCACAAAAACCATAGGAATATTGTAAAGATTGCAAAATCTAACGAATCTCGTTCCTTTTCGGGAAGCTCCGATATCGATCTGTCCGGATGATACTGCGGAGTTGTTCGCAAGAAAACCTACCACATTGCCACCGATTCTACCGAATGCAGTGACTATGTTTCTCGCTCTTTGCGGCTGAACTTCAAAAAACTCGCCATGGTCACAGATTTGTTGTAAATAGAGAGTGATATCGAAAGGAGTATTCATCCCGGTAGGACTATTGAAAGTTTTACGGAATAAAATATCTTCTTCGTAAATGAACCTGTCCATAGGATCCGATGTAGGATAAAAAGGAGCATTGGAACGGTTGTTATCCGGTAGATAGGAAAGCAATCGGATCGCAGTGCGAAGAGAACCGAGTTCGTCTCCTGTGACAAGATCGACTACCCCGGACTGCCCGTGCACTTTCGGTCCGCCCAAATCATCTGCGGAAACATCTTCACCTAATACCGACTTAACGACTCCGGGTCCTGTCAAACCGAAGAAAGTATTATCGCATTGGATCATAAACGATCCTTGGCGGGGAAGATACGCTCCTCCACCTGCGTTGAATCCGAACATCAACATAATGGAAGGAACAACACCGCTGATTTTGCGAAGTGCGGTAAATGCTTCCGAGTATCCGTCAAGTCCACCCACTCCCGCAGGAACAAAGGCACCGGCGGAATCGTTCATACCGATCACAGGAATTCCGTGTTCTCCCGCCATGTGGATGAGCCTTGCCAACTTACTTCCGTTAGTTGCATCCATGGAACCGGCACGAAGCGTGAAGTCATGCCCGTAAACGGCAACATCCCTTCCACGTATTTTTAAGATTCCAGTAATGATGGAAGCGCCGTCCAAATTCGGGCCCCAGTTTTGGTACATGATATTCGGTTCCGAATCCGTGAGAACTTTGATCCTCTCCCAAACAGTCATTCTATTCTTGGAATGTTGGACTCGGATTCTATCCTCTCCACCACCTTCGAACGGTTTGGCGATCAGTTCTTTGCCTAATTTCAAGGCATCGTCATAAATCCCTCCCTTGGCTTCGGCCGGGGAGTTTTGTTTATTTTTGAATGGGTTGTCTAGGGAATACTGCTTGGTTTCCATAAGGTTTTTTCCAATCTTTTGAATTATTTTGCTTAGAAAAGAGATTTTTATGCGAGAGCGGAATTGATGTCGGGATAGATAGTAAAAAGTTGCTGCATCCCGACCACATCGAATACCTTTTCCACGGCAGGACGAAGTCCGCAGATGGAAATGGATATTTTTCGGTCTTGGCTGGTTCGTAAGGTAGTTACTAAAAGGCGTAAGCCTGCAGAAGATATAAAATTGACGTCACTGAGGTTGTAAATAATGGAATGAGTCGCTGTTCCCACAGTCGCCATTAAGTCCTTTTCAATTGTATGAGTGTTATGCACATCTAGATTGCCCAGGAGACGGATTACTAGTGTTTCTCCTACTCTCTCCGAATGAAGGATGATCTTTGCATCGCTCATGATATTTTTTTCTCCATATAGGTATAGTTTTTGGATTCTTTAAATTCGTAACTGACTTTATCCATTAGTTTTTCCATAAGAAACACACCGAAACCACCCTTTCTTTCCCCTTTTAAATTGGCATCGATCGAAGGAGAAGGAACATTATCCCTCTGAAACGGTTTACCTTCATCAACCAGGGTAATTATGATCCGATCACCTAACATTTCTATCATACAATCGAAATACGGATTGGGAATATTTGTGTTTTTATAGCCGTGCATCACTATATTCGTCGCAGCTTCGTCCACCGAGACCAAAATATCATCAAACGCGAACGGTAAAGAAATTTTGTCCTGCAAAAGTTCGGATAAGTATTCGCGCATCTTTGGAATTTCAGAGGAAACTGCATTGAATCTTTTCACGAATGACTCCGGCTTTTGTTCTGGAAACTTCAAAATCATCACTGTAAAGTCATCATACTGCTCAGAGTTTCCTGAAAATTGGCGTATGATTTGGTAGATCTCTTCTATTATAACCTGAGAAGGTTTCTCTTTACGAGCAATTATCTCCCGGATCAGCTGATCCAATCCAAATTCTTCTTCGAATTGGTTCTTTTCCTCGATTGCCCCATCTGTATAAAGAACAAGCATATCCCCGGGTAAAATATCAATTTCCCCACCGATATAATGACCGGCAGGCATAACACCCAAAGGAGCTCCCTTACCTTTTAACAGTTCGTAACTATGATCTTTTCTGATCCAAATCTGATCATTGTGTCCTGCAGAGGCAAACCGAATCTTATGCGTGGAGGAATCAAAACTGACAAAAAACAAAGTTACGAACATCCCGGACTGGGAGTCCTCGTAGATCAGTTTATTCGCTTCCGTGAGAAGCTCCGAAGGAGAAAGCGACGAAGTTCGGGAAAGTGTCCGGATGATCGAAGACGACATAGCCATAAAAATAGCTGCGGGAAGACTTTTTCCGGAAACGTCCGCCACTAAAAAAGAAAATTGTTCGGAACCGTAGGGATGGAAATCGAAGAAGTCACCTGACACTTCTTTTGCGGCAACGGACTTAACCCCCAAGTCGAAATTAACCGATTGCAGAATGGAGTTGGGAAGAATATTGTTTTGAATTTTTCTCGTAATCTCGATTTCTTTTTCGATGGATTTTTTGGTTATGATTTCCTGATTCAAACGTAGGTTTTCATAGGCTTTCGCCAAAGGAGAAGAGATCGTTTTCAAGATACGAACGTCTGCTTCCCCGAAAAGTTCCTTTTTCCTTTTACCGCAGATATAGAGAGCCGCTTTCAACGAACTACCGCTAGGTGATACAGGTAAAACGACAAAATTGTCTTTTAAAACGAAGGATTCCAATCCGTTGAAACTTTCTTCCAACTCTTTGGAGACTGTTCCTGTAAAAAATTCCCTGTTTAGAATCGAATTTATGATCTGAGTGCTTTCGGATAAATCGTAAAAAGATTCGAAAACCATTCCGTTTTGTCTGGCATAAACCTGAATCAGATTTTGTTTCCCTTCATGCAATATGACCATTCCCGCATCATCCGCATTCAATTCTTTGGTTAGAATCGCAAGAGATCTGGACATAAGTCCCAATTCATCATGGGACTCAAGCACAGCCTGTCCGAGTTCGAAAATGGATTCCAAAGTACTGAGTTTTTGTTTGAGTTCTATGTTCGCGGTATTCAGGTTTTCCAGTAGGCTTGTCTTTTGAATCGCTACCGCACAAGCGGAAGAGAAAGACAAAAAGAAATCTATATCGTTTTGGCTGAAATTATTCCGATCAATGGTATTGATCGCTTCGATCACGCCGATCACTTCGTCACCTGCGATGAGAGGCGCCGCTAAAATATTTCTGGTAATGAAATTGGACGCTTTGTCCACATCACGAAACACTCTCGGATCATTTTGAGCGTCATTGATGATCATAGGTTGTTTTGTAATGGCAACCGTTCCCGCAATTCCTTGGCCGACGGGAACTTTCAGTTTGGAAATCTCTTCCTTTTTTTCTCCGGTTACCGTATTGAATAATAGAAATTCCTTTTTCTCATCCAAAAGAAGTAGAGAACTCGCTTCCGTTCTGAATACGGATTTTGCGGACTCCATCACCATTTCCAGAACCTTGTTTAGATCCAAGGAAGAGTTGATCAAAACGGAAACCCGAATGATCTCTTCCAAAAAATACTCCAAACGGTTGTTATTATTATGAATATTCGAATTGTCTAATAAAAGTAGTATTGCGGTGTTTAAAGTGCTGAAGAATCGATTTTCACCTTCCGAGTAAACGGTGTCTTTGAATAATGCGGTAAGGTTGGAAGAGAAATAATTGATAAGATCGAGATCTTGCTCCGAAAAATGATCGAAATGCCTGATGCCTTCCAGCAAAAGCACTCCCAAAGAAAGATCGCCTATCTCATCTCCCAGATAACAGGCAAGATACGATTCGGCCAGAGGAGGAGAATCTTTAGTAATATGGGAACCTTTTTTAAGAAGGAAACTTTTTTTGGATAAAAAAACATGTTTTGCAATTTTCCCGGCGGCCTGGGTGTCTTTTACAAGACCTACTCTGGATAAATTGCCTCTTTCGTTTTTTAGATAGAATGACCCGTGTTTTGCGGAGACAAGCCTTTTGGCTTGACTTAAGATGAAATGGTATAAATCCGTAAGCTCGTGAGAGGAAGAAACGAAAAAACCTCCCTCTTTTGATCTTTGGACAACAGGAGGTAAAGAACTGGACACCAATTTGATTAGTCTTTGCCGAAGTTAAGAGATTCTTCCCGCAGTTTTTTGTTAGCGTCTTCCAGAGATTTAATTCTATCAAAAGCATGCAAGAGTTCATCTCTACTTAAGTTGGAAACTATACTGCTTGCCTGAACCGTTTCTTTCGCTTCACGAAGTTCTCCTCGCGAGTATTCGCTAATCTGCTCATACATTCGAATGATTTCATCCGCGTTAGCTAACTCTTGTTCATTGAGGCGGAGAACTTTCTCATAGCCTTTGATGATATCAGACTGGATCTTCAGTTTTTTGTTAAGTTCGTCTATGATTTCTTGAGACATGGACTAATGGTTCCTTCTTCCTCTGATTCTAAGATTGACAAGCACGGAGACGCCCTTAAGTCTGGACTGATCGGGGGCGTAGCTCAGTTGGGAGAGCGTTTGAATGGCATTCAAAAGGTCGGGGGTTCGATTCCCCTCGTCTCCACCACGCTTCCCATTTTTTCCTTAAAAAGTTTCAGTTTTTCTTATGTTGTCAAATTCTTTTTCCGGTTCGTACCCGCAGATCACTTGATCTCCTGGAGAGCTGTTGAAATCTCATCCTTATTAGGTATGGCAGTTAGAAAAATTTTACGCATTGGCAATCCCTTACTTCGAAAATTAGCGGAAGATGTTCTGGAGTCCGAAGTGCAGACGAAGGATTTCAAAAAACTAATCCGGGATATGTTCGAGACAATGCGATTTGCAGAAGGAGTGGGACTTGCCGCTCCGCAAATTGGAATTTTAAAAAAAATCGTAGTCGTTGGCCAAGAAGATGATAACCAGCGCTACAAAGGAACTCCGGAAGTTCCCAATCAAGTGATTATAAATCCCGAAATCACTCCCCTCGCTCCGGCAGGCGACGGTTTTTGGGAAGGTTGTCTTTCCGTTCCCGGAATGAGAGGATATGTAGAAAGACCCAGCAAAATCAACCTGAAATGGCGAGATGAAAATTTCGAACCTCATGAAGAAACGATCGAAGGTTACAGAGCGATCGTTATGCAGCATGAAATCGATCATTTATTCGGGGTTTTGTACGTGGATCGGCTCAAAAGTACCAAACTGTTCGGTTATAATGAAGACATTGATACCGAAGGGAAAATTCTTGATTAATATTTAAAATCTAATACACTGGGGCCTAACATGGGTTCTTCGTTTGTTCAATATTTTCTTTCCAAAAGTTTATTCGTAAACTTACTCACCGCGCTCATCCTTCTGGTAGGCGGTTTCACCGCGGCTACAATGAACAGGGAAGCATTTCCCAATATCAACTTCGATATAGTAAGTGTTTACACCATCTATCTGGGCGCTTCCCCTTCCGACGTAGAAAAATTAGTTACAAAACCGATTGAAGACGCATTGAAAGAAGTGGACGGGATCAAAGAATACAGATCCAGTTCTTTGGAAAATCGTTCCGGTATAGTCATCACCATAGATCCGAATGTCAAAGATACCAAGAAGGTAGTGGATGATATCAAATCCGCAGTAGATCGGGTTCAAGATCTTCCCGTAGATGCGGAAGATCCGGTAGTGACGGAAATCACAACGGCAAGGCAGCCGGTCATAGAAGTTCACCTAGCATCCGCAGTCGCAGATGGAAAACCGGTTCTTTCGCCCAAACAACTGAGAGACCAGGCAAAGATCCTGGAAGACAAATTGAAAAACATTCCCGCAGTGGCCCGTATTACCAAAAGAGGTTGGAGAGAAAGAGAGATGAAGGTGGATCTGATGCCGGATCGACTTACTGCACTGTCCATTTCCTCCACCCAAGTGGTGAATGCACTTCGGCTTAGAAATATCAATTTTCCCGGTGGAAACATTTCGGAACGTTCCAAAGAAATCATAGTCAGAACCGTAGGAGAATTCGATACCGCAGATCAGATCGAAAACGTATTCGTAAGATCCAACGATGCCGGCAGATCCGTAAGAATCAAAGATATAGCACGTGTTACGGAAGGATTCGAGGATTCGGATTATCTGGACAAATCGAACGGAGAAGTTGCAATCGCGCTCACCATCATCAAAAGAGAAAAAGCGGATGCGATCAACGTAGTTGATGAATCCAAAAAGATCGTTACGGAGTTTATCAAAGAAACGAACGGAACGGTGAGTTATGCATTTGTAAACGACCTTTCCAAATACATCCGCAGACGTTTGGGGGTTTTGACTTCCAATGCATTGGGCGGACTTGTTCTGGTTACTGCCTCTCTATTCGTTTTTCTCGGCTGGAGAATGGCTTTGATGACTGCTCTGGGAATTCCCATTTCGGTTGCAATGACGTTCATCGTGATGAATTATTTGGGAGTTACTTTGAATTTGATCTCCATGATGGGACTCATCATAGTTGTGGGAATTCTAGTGGACGATGCGATCATCATTTGTGAAAACGTATACCGCCACTTGGAAATGGGAGAGGAGCCTTTCGAGGCCGCCTTACGGGGAACAAGCGAAGTGATCGCCCCGGTGACAGCTACAGTAACAACTACCATCGCCGCTTTCGGTCCTATGCTATTTATGACCGGGATCTTCGGAAAGTTCATCAATTCGATTCCCTTAGTGGTCATTATCTCTCTCAGCTCATCCATCTTCGAAGCTTTCTTTATGCTCCCTTCCCATCTTTATGACATCAGCAAATCCTCCAGTCTCAAAGGAGAGGTAAAGGAAGAATCGGATTGGTTTCAAAGGTTCAAAAAAACCAAATATCTACCCTTTCTAGGTTTTGCACTTCGCCATAAACTGATGATGACCTCGATACTTTTCGGAGTATTTATCTTTTCCATTTTTCTGCAGGCCAAGTTCGGCAAATTCAAACTTTTCCCGGGAGCCATCGAAACGTTCCAAGTCAGAGTGACTGCAGAAACAGGACTTACCTTGGAAGAGACAGATCGTTACATCCAAGCGATCGAACACAGCTTGAAACAATTGCCAAAGGAAGAATTGGAAAATTTTATCTCTCGCGTAGGGATCATTCAAAAAGATCCGAACGATCCTTTCACAAAACGGGGAAAAAACTATGCGCAAGTCATGGTCTATCTGACTCCCGAAGAATCGAGAGAGATATCTACGGAAGAAATCATCGATCGGATACGAAACAATACCAAATATTTGTTAAATGACAAATCGTTATTAATTCTGGAAGAGAAAATCAGTTTGGAAAAAAAGAATTCTTCCAAGAAGATGAGAGAACTTAAGGAAGAATCGATCCCTCCCCAATTTTTATCCCTTCAAGGAAAGTTGGTAAATCTGGAATTTGAAAAATTGGCAGGTGGTCCTCCCGTGGGTAAACCGGTGGCGATCGAAATCAAAGGAGATGATTTCAATACTCTGCTTAAAATCGGACAAGAATACAAAGACGTTCTCGCAAAATTGAAAGGAGTCAATGATATAGGAGACGATTTCAACGAAGGCAAAGATGAAATCCGTGTGTCCGTAGACGAATCCCTGGCTTCTTTTGCAGGAGTGAGCGTACAATCCGTATCACTTGCCATCAACACCGCGTTACAAGGGACCATTTCCACAAAAATCAAACGGGCCGATGAAGAAGTGGATGTAAGAGTACGTTTTCCGGAAGAATACAGAAGCTCACTCACCCATCTGAACAAAGTGTACGTAAACAACCTGACGGGAAATTTGATTCCGGTATCCAGACTTACCAATTACGACAGATCCCCCGGCAGAGCTTCCATCAATCATTTGGACGGAAAAAGACTACTCACTGTCACTGCAAATATCGACGAGACCGCAACTTCTTCCAGACAAGTCAACTTGGATGCGAAGAATGCGGCGGGAAATCTGATTTCGAAATATCCCGGTTATACGGTAAAATTTTCCGGTGAAAACAAGGATACGGAAGAGTCCATGGCTTCCTTGGGAAGATCTTTCCTGGTGGGACTCATCATCATCTTTATGATATTGGCATCACTTTTTCGGTCTCTCTCCCAGCCACTGATCGTTATGAGCGCCATTCCATTTGCGGTCATAGGAGTTATCTTCGCTTTTTTACTTCACGGAGAGTATCTATCGTTTCTTGCTTTTCTGGGAATCATCGGTCTTGCGGGAGTCGTAGTAAACGATTCCATCGTGCTTGTGGATTGTGCGAATCAACTGAAAAGTGAAAATCCGAACATGGGCACCTACGATTTGTTAATTGAAACTGGCTCGATCCGACTCAGAGCGGTCATACTTACTACGGTGACGACTGTGCTCGGATTATTACCGACCGCCTATGGGATCGGAGGACGAGATCCTTTTCTGGTTCCCATGGCGCTTGCTTTCGGATGGGGGTTGGCTTTCGCAACGTTTATCACATTGATCATGGTGCCGGTATTCTATAAAACCTTATACGATTTCTTTGATTGGTTTCACTCCAAGTTTCCCAGTAAAAAGAAACTGGCGAAAGTTTGATCGAAAAGGTATCCGGGATAGTATTTATCTTATCCCGGATACCTTTCCCGAAATGATTAAATAAGTTAGCTGGTCATTCCAATCGGCTGGGTTGGCAGCCCGTGCTTTTGCACTCTCTGATCCGAGCATTTAAAAAATCGGTGCGGGAGATGGTTTTATTTGCGGCGCAACTCAGGTTTACGAAAAATCCCCTTTCGTCCTTCCAGCTGCATTCCGAGTTTCTGGATTGAATCCAGTAAAGCTGAAATTCTTTCAATTTTTTCTTCGCATCAGCGGCCAAAGAGGAATTCAACTTTTTATAAGCATCGTTAAGATCCTTGTCCGCTTGAATGTATACTTTGTTCAAACAATACAGACCGTCAAAATCGTCCTTCGGATGATCGCAATTGTCCGCATACAAGGAAGAACCTGCAACTAACACAAAAATTCCGACTAAAATGGTTTTCATAAAATATCCCTTATCTAAAATATTTAATCTTTCTTTTCGTTCAAAACTTCCGTGAGTGTAACGAATTTATAACCTTTTTTTTGCATCTTATCGATAAACTCAGGTAAAATATAAATCAATTTGTCGAATTTACGAGGACCGCCTAAGTGCATCAAGATGATGGCTCCGTTCATTCCGTTCGGATCCCCTGCTTCCCATAAGTCCAAATAGTCCAAAGTCTCCCTGCTCGTTTTGTAATGGGGATTTTTCACCACTTCCTTTTTTCCTTTTCCGTTCAGCTTGTACAGAAAAGGTCTATGGATATAATCGGGGAGATCCAGAGATCCTTTGTTGTTTCTGGACCACATGATATGATCCGTATACCCTACTTTGGCATGAGCATCCAAAATCAATTGGTTGATTGCCCCATAAGGAAGACGATAATACTTTGTTAACTCTTGTTTTGTGAGAGAAGAATAAATATCTTCCACTCTTTTCAACTCCTCCGCCATACGAGGCAGATCCAAAACCTGCTTGGAAAGATATTCCAAAACGGTTCGTTTTCTTTTGGAGGTTTCCGTAACGGATCTGAAATAATTGAAATGACTCCAGGTATGATTTGCAAATTCGACTTTTCCGGTCTTAGCCATCTTTTTGATGATATCCAGGTTTTGCCGGATAAAAAAACTTCCGCTTACGTCCGATGGTCTCTCGTTCGATAAAAATACCGTCACCTTGATATCATAATCTTTGATGTATTGAAGTAAGGTGGCAAGTTCCTCTCCGGTTGCCAAGTCGAAGGTCAAAGCAATCTCAGGATAAGATTCGTTTCCTCGGAGTATGTTTTTACCTTTGCTACCGAGAGTTGCTTCCTTTAGGTAATCTATATTTTCCTGAACCTGCCTTTTTAACTCTTCATCGGAGTCGGCATTTGCGGAAAGACTTTGTTCTTCCCTCAATTGTTCCTGATACATAAGAGAAAAAAGACTTTGTTCTAACTCCTGTAAGTTGCGATCCTTTTCCTCCACAACAGATTCAAGCCTGGAAACGGAAAAATTCAAATAGAGTAAGTATCCCACCAAAATAACGATCCCCATGACAAGGGAACCGGATAAAAATAGAATTACAAATTTTTGGGCTTTTTTGACAAAGTTGCGGTGTTTCTCTATGTCCTGAGACAATTCATGGACGATGTCTTGAATTTCTTTTTCTTCTTTGGTTGGATCAACGGACATCTGGAAATAGGAAACCTTATGTAAATTATCGGTCTTTCTCCCCCCCGATCTTTCGGGAGGTTTAAGTAATTAATTTTAAAAATTTGCCTTTTTTGCCTTGGCGAATCAGGTATTCTTTTCCCTTTTCCAAAACCAAAACAGGGTCTGTCAATTTTTCTTCGTTCAAATAGAGACCGCCCGACTGGATGAGCCTTCTTCCTTCCGAAGCGGAAGGGATGAATTTCAGTTGAGCCAAAACGGAAACAAGCATAGGTGCTTTTTCCGCAAAAAACTCCGGACCTAAATTTTCCGTTTGTATCTCATCCGGCAATGCACGGTTTTTAGGATCGTGGATCCTTTGCCATTCGGAAACGGCATTTCGATTCTCGTCACTCGGATGAAGCTGATCCATGATGAGTAATGCTAATTCTGTTTTTACTTCTTTAGGATGCGCCGTTTTGTTTTTGATGGAGGACTTTTTTTCTTCAATGGTATTTTTCGGAAGGTCAGTCAATAGATCAAAATAGTTCCACATAAGCTCATCCGAGATGGACATGATTTTTCCGTACATATCCAAAGGACTTTCCGTAATTCCCACATAATTGCCCAAAGACTTGGACATTTTTTTAACTCCATCCAGTCCTACAAGAAGAGGCATAGTTACAACGGACTGTGGAGCTTGACCGTATTCTCTCTGTAAGTCGCGACCCACAAGAAGATTGAACTTTTGATCCGTTCCACCTAACTCCACGTCTGCGTGAAGTGCCACCGAATCATAACCTTGCACAAGTGGGTATAAAAATTCGATCATGGAAATGGGATTACCAGATTGGTGTCTTTTGGTAAAATCATCCCTCTCCAACATTCTTGATACAGTGTATTTGGATGTAAGTATCAGAACCTCTTCGAATTTCATCTCACTGCACCAAGCGGAGTTGTAGACAATCTTTGTTTTTTCTTTGTCCAGGATTTTAAATACCTGTTCCTGGTAGGTTTTTGAATTGGCGAGAACGTCTTCTTTCGTAAGTCTCTTTCTTGTTTCCGACTTGCCCGTGGGATCACCGATCATTCCGGTAAAATCTCCGAGCAAAAATAAAATCTCATGACCCAATTCCTGAAAATGTCTGAGCTTTCGAAGTAGAACAAAATGCCCCAAATGAAGATCGGGCGCCGTGGGATCAAAGCCGGCTTTGATTTTCAACTTGCCTTTGGTTTTCAGTTTTTCTTTTAGTTCCGGCTCGCTAATGATTTCGACCGTTCCGCGGCGAATTTTTTCTAGTTCTAAATTGATCTCTGATTCGGTTTTCATAGTTACTTATAAAATTTTTAGATGGATGAAATGGTGACTTATGACAACACTTGCCTAAGAATCTCTATAGGCAAGAAAAGCAAATTGTACAAATGGCAGTATCCAAAGAAAGATCCAAAACCCTCCAAACCCTAGCAAACACCGATTACGACATTCTGATCCTCGGAGGAGGCGCAACCGGTGCCGGCACTGCTTTAGATGCAAGTCTCCGTGGCTACAAGGTTGCCCTACTTGAAAAAAAAGACTTTGCGAGCGGCACATCTTCCCGTTCCACCAAACTCATTCACGGAGGGGTTCGTTACCTCGCCCAGTTTCATTTCAAATTAATTCACGAAGCATTAACAGAAAGAAAGCGACTGCTTCAAAATGCTCCCCATCTGGTAAAACCCCTCCCCTTCGTTTTACCTACTTACTCCTGGTATGAAAAACCCTATTTTTCCATCGGGCTTACTATGTATGATTTTTTGGCCGGCACCTCTACGGTTCCGGGACACAGACGAATTTCCAAAGAAGAAGCGCTTCAGGCTTTTCCGGCACTCAAAAAACAGTCGTTAAAGGGAGGGATTTCCTATTACGACGCTCAATTCAATGATGCCAGATTGAACGTTGCTACCATCCGGGGGGCAAAAGAAGCGGGCGCCGACATCGTTTCCAGAATGGAAGTGGAAGGATTTTTGAAAGAAGGCGGAAAGATCGTCGGGGTGAAAGCTGTGGATCTTTTGACAAAGAAAAAAGTTTCCATCCGGGCTAAGGTGGTGGCAAACACGACTGGGGTTTGGATCGATGCGATCAGAAAATTGGACGATCCGAACGCAAACTCAGTTCTTTCTCCCAGCCAAGGGATCCATTTGGTATTTTCCAAAGAAAAAATTCCATGCACATCCGCGATGATCATTCCCAAAACTGCAGATGGAAGAGTCGTATTTGTAATTCCCTGGGAAGGGAAAGTGGTGCTCGGAACAACGGACACCGCCATCAAGTCCATTGACGATGAACCTCTTCCTTTGAAAGACGAAGTGGAATTTCTCTTAAAAACGGGAAATGATTATCTCGACACCAAACTTTCCAAAGGCGATATACTTTCCGTATTTTCAGGACTGAGACCTCTTATCTCTCCGGAAGGATCGCAAAACACGAAATCCATTTCCAGAGAAGAAGCAATCCTGGTTTCCGACTCAGGACTTGTTACCATGTCCGGAGGAAAATGGTCCACCTATCGCAAGATGGGAGAAGATCTGACGGATCGACTCATTAAAGAAGGCGGACTCGCAGAAAAGAAAGATTGTTCTACGATGAATTTTTCTTTCCCCGGAAAAGAAGGTTACTCCCCTAATCTTTACAAATCACTTCAGAACAAGTACAACCTAACAAAAGATGATGCAATACGAATCGCCGATAGTCTGGGTGGAGAAGCAGAAAGTATTCTGGGAAAAAAACCGAAAGAGATTTTGAAAGGAAGCGGTTATTTCGAAGAAGAGATTCAGCATTTTATCGAAAAGGAATTTGCTCATTCCGTATCGGACGTCATCGCAAGGAGATGGAGGGTATTGTTTCTCGATTTGCAACTTGCAAAAAAATTGGCAGATCCTGTTTCCAAATCTCTGGCAAAAACCTTGGGTTGGACGGAAGTCCAAAGAAAGGAATCTCTTAAAGAATTAAAAGATCTGATCCTTTCTTTGGAAAAAACAATCGGATAGATTTTATTTCAAAGGAATTTCATAATTATAGAAAGAACGATTCGATTCCTTTTCTTTTAGAAAAAGCAGATAAAAAGATTTGGAGTCGAATACTTCGGAAAACTTGGTTCCCAGTTTGGTTTTGAAAGTTTCAAAATCTTCATCATCAGCAACCGCTCTTTTGAAAATCCAGGAATCATTTCTTTCCACTCCGTTTGCGTCAAAATAGTTTAACATCAGTTCTACGCCTTCGGTTCCCGCAGAAAAAATAGAATACCTTCCCTGGATGGCGGGCTGGAATCCTCCCGCACTCGGGTCTCCACCGAACATTTCGGAAAAACTGAATGTGTTGTCCGATTTAAAATAAACCGGTAACACCAAGTCCTGGTCGTAAAAATTAATGGAACCTGCTTCGTTAGCAGTGATTAGTTTGCGGAATGCCCAGAAATGTCTGGAGCCTTCTTCGTAGCCGGCTATCACTGCTTTTACCTTCTCTTCGTTAGTGACCGGAAAAGCGGTGAATTTGGAATCTTTTAATTCACCTACTTTCAATTCGGAAATACAAACATCCTTGTATTTGGTTCCTTTATGAAAGTCCAAAAGTTCGATTCGAATCCAATTTCCTTTTAGCTTCTGGCCCAAATCCACCGACTCCGCATTGGGAGTCGTTCCGGAAAAAGAGACAGGTTTCAATTCCACAGTGACGGATTCCTGAGAATGGATTTTCGTTTTTCCTTCCGGAAAACTAACAATGAGTGAACTGACTTTTATTTTTTTCGCCTGGGCATTTTGAATCGCATCATTTGCCGATTTTGCAAAACCATTGGTCACTTGGATGGCGGAAAACTCGGAAGGGTTTTCCAAAAATAAAGTAAATCCTGAATCAGGTAATTTGGGATCTGCGCAAAATCCCGTGTTTACCTTTCCATCCAAAACATACTCCGGGCTATAACGCCATGGTTGTTCGGGGCTAACTTGTCCGACAGAGGCGGAACTTTGGTAAGTAAGTGCTTTTTCCGACTTGGGTCCGCAAGCAAAAAGAAGTGCAAGGATGAGAATGGCTGGGCTCTTCTGGAATTTAAACATTCCTTACCACTAAACTATTTTTATCGTTTGGCAAGGAAAAAAAGACGGGGAAAGGGAGAGGAGAAAGTAGCGCGAGGTGGAAAGTTTCCTTTCCACCTCACTTGGATTAATCGATATAATCTTTGAGTTTTTTGGAACGGCTCGGGTGACGAAGACGGCGAAGTGCTTTCGCTTCGATCTGACGAATCCTTTCCCTTGTCACTTTGAATTGATAACCGACCTCTTCCAATGTTTGAGCATATCCGTCATCCAAACCGAATCTCATTCGGATGACTTTCTGCTCACGGGCAGGAAGGGTTTGTAAAACTTGGCGGATCTGCTCGGAAAGAATGGAAGTCGCCGCAGAATTGAGCGGAGAAATCACATCCTTGTCTTCGATAAAATCCCCTAGTTCCGAATCCTCTTCCGAGCCGACAGGAATCTCGAGGGAGATTGGCTCGCGTGCTACGTTTTTCACTGCCTTAACTTTTTGTACAGGCCAGCCCAATCTTTCTGCAATTTCATCATTGGAAGGATCACGACCGAACTCTTGGACAAAAAGTCTCGTTTCACGAATTACTTTATTCACTTGTTCGATCATATGAACTGGAACCCGGATCGTACGAGCCTGGTCGGAAATAGCGCGAGTGATCGCTTGGCGAATCCACCAAGTTGCGTAAGTGGAAAACTTATAACCTTTTTTGTATTCGAATTTGTCCACTGCTCGGATGAGACCGATATTTCCTTCCTGGATCAAATCGAAAAAATGCATCCCTCTGTTTGCATACCGTTTTGCGATGGAAACAACAAGTCTTAGGTTTGCACGAACTAACTCACGTTTTGCTTGTGCAATTTCCCTTTCACCTTTGATGATCTTTTCGCCCCAATCTTTGATTTCATTGACAGGAGAACCCGCTTCCTGTTCCATACGGCGGAGTTTACGCTCGTTATTGCGAATGTCTTTGATGACTTCTCTGACTTCATCAATATCGCAACCCATCATCTTTTCGATTTCATCCAGGTTTTCGTTCTTTTCGATGAAACGATTCAAACCTTTGATCTCGCGAACATCATGACCGTATTTGGCTTTGATTTTTAAGAAATGTTTTTCGATCTCTTTGACTCGGAAAACCATCGATTTGATTTTCTGAGAAATCTTTTGGATCTCTTTCTGAGAGACTCCTATCTTGCGAATGGCTTCATCGATTTTGCCGTAAGAAGCATCTATCTTTTCTTTGAGTTCTTTGAACTTCTTCGAATTTTCGGAATACTTACGGATGCGATTGACCGATTCATTCAAAACCTTTTCGTCTTGTTGGATCAGATCCATATTCTCAAAGAATACTTTTTCTAATTTGTCCGCCTGCTCTTGATTCAGAGCGTACATTTTGTCCACTTTGACTAGATCGTAAACTTTGATCTTTTTGGATTTGATCTTAGGAATGAGTTTTGCAAAATTCTGGCGAAGAATGGAAGAACCTAGTATGGTTTCTTCGATGATCTTCTCACCTTTTTCGATTCGTTTCGCAAGGAAAACTTCCGTTTCTCCCGAGATCAGAGAAACCTTACCGATCTCTTTCAGATAGAGTCGAATCGGATCTTCCGAACTGGAAGAAACGGTGGATTCTCTTTTTTTACGAGCCGGTTTGACCGTCGGCTCTTTGGAAGTATCTTCTTTCGTAGTCGTAAGACTGCTGGATTCTTCCAAAGATTTTTTTGAGTATTCCTCAACGATCTCAATCCCCATCTCATGTAACAGAGTAAAGACGTCGTCGATTTTTTCGGAATTTAAGATTTTGTCCGGAAGGATTTCGTTGATTTCATCATAAGATACTTCCCGATTCGCCTTTCCAATGGAGATAATCTTTTGTACTTCGGGAAGGCCTGCTAAATTTTCCATCTTTCTATATATCCTCTTATACTTCTTGGGGTTGGAGTTTTCGGAGATACTCCCAAATCTTATCCCTTTCATTCTTTAGAAATGAAAGTTCGGTGAGAAGATCTCTCTTCTCTTCAAGTGAGAGAGAACTATCTCCCATTCGTTTTGTAATATCGTTCATCGCAAAATCGTACTGATGCGCTTTATGTTGCCAAAGTAGCTCTCTAAAAATAGAATCGCCATTGCCCGCGTTCGCTTCTTCCGAAGAAAACTGTTCCGCCACAAGTCCCAGGTATTCTTTAGGAATATCTTCTTTGGAAAGAATCTCTGCCGGGCTAATCGGCTCATTTTGTAAAAATTTAGTATAAAGATAATCCCATAGAAACGAAGAGGCTTCGTCTAAAAATTCCAATTGCAATACATCATCCGCAAAGGAAAACAGCTCTTGGTTTTGAATCAGTTTGGCGATCATCTTTCTTTCACAAAGTTGGGCGGAGTTTGCTTTTTTAGTGGCAACCGGTCCCTGACTTGCTCTCTTATTATCGGTTCCGGGAGGGGGTGAACTTTTCTGAACAGTCCCCTCAAAATCACGAAAAAGTGCAGAAAAAGAGAGCCCCAATTGTTTTGCTCCCTCTTGTAAATAGACTTGTTTGTCGGTCTCTTTTTCCATAGATTTTACAAAATCTAGCAACCGTTTGATACTGGCTTGTTTAGCCTCCGGTTGGGAGACGGAACTGGTTCCCGATAAAATCTGACCGATCATAAATTGGGAAGCGGAACTCGAATTTTCCAAAATGGAACGGATTTCCTGTTTGTTATGATTTAATGAATAATCGTAAGGGTCTTTTCCTTCCGGAACGGAAGCTACTCTTACTTCGATCCCTTCTTTGCTGAGTAAATTCACAGCACGGAAAGCACCTTTGACACCTGCGGAATCCGAATCCATCATGAGAACAACTCTGTCCGACATGTTTTTCAGGATTCTGGCATGCCCTTCCGTAAATCCGGTTCCGAGAGGTGCAACTACGGATTCGATTCCTTTTCGGAAAAGCCCGATGGCGTCAAACACTCCTTCGACGACAACCGCTTCCCTGTGTTTTCTGATGGAATCCTGGGCTAAATTCAAATTATAAAAAATACGACTTTTGTCATAGATAAGCGAATTGGGACTGTTGATGTATTTTGCTTCTTCGGATTGACCTACGATTCTCCCCGAAAAGGCAACCACCCTTCCTTTGGAATCGATCACAGGAAACATCACCCTACTTCTGAAAAAATCATAAGGATCCCTGTTTTTGTCCTGACGTTTCAAAAGACCGAGAGATTCACCTAATTTGATTTCAGACTCAGTTCGAAACAGATCTTTTATGATATTGGCAAATCCGGGCAATGCGAATCCGATTCCAAAAACTTTGATATCTTCTTCGTATAACCCCCGCTCCTGCAAATACTTAAGAGCTACTTCCCCTGCTGTGGTTGCAAAATTTTTCTGAAAGTATTCTTTCGCCCTTTGGGAGATTTGATACAATGCTTCTTTCTTGCGGTCTTCTTCCTCTTCGCTTTGGGTTTTTTCCTGAAGGGGAATGCCCGAGTAATCGGCGAGAATTTCCAGAGCTTTGATAAAATCCACTTTCTGGTAATCCATAACAAAGCGGAAGATATCACCGGATGCCTTGCATCCGAAACAATGATAAAATCCGGATTCCGCGTTTACACTGAAAGAAGGAGTTTTTTCATTATGAAATGGACAAAGACCTGTTAGGTTACGGCCTGCACGTCTTAAGGGTACAAAACGATTGATATAAGAGTCGATGGAGACTTCTCTGCGGACGCGTTCTTTGAAATTCTGATACGAATTCATGCTACCGCTTTTAGAGACTGGATAATGCTTGTTTTACGTAATGAGATACTTTTGAACCGTCGATGTTTTGACCTTTGAATTCTGCCATGACTTTTCCCATAACCTTGCCCATGTCCGATGGACCACTAGCACCTAACTCTTTTACAAGCTTCGAAACGGCGTTTTGTATTTCTTCATCCGAAATTTCAGCAGGTATGTAACGCAAAATCACTTCAGCTTCCGATCTTTCTCTATCTGCTAAATCTTTTCGATTTACTTTATCGTACTCTACAGCCGTATCTTTTCTTTTTTTGTAATTAGATTTCAGAATTTGCATCACCGCAGTATCGGAAAGTTCCGATGCCCCGGTTTTTGTAAGCTCATATTGAATGTCTGCTTTGAGTAGGCGCAAGGTTCCAAGAGTAGGCTCTTCTTTTGATTTAAGAGCCTGCTTCAGATCAACATTTATTGTCTCTTGGAGGGTCATGAGAGATGGAATGACAAAGAATTAGAGTTTGTCTTTCTTCGCGAACAATCTCTTCTTTTTATCTCTTTTGCGTCTTGCTGCTTCTACAGCTTTCTTTTTGACAACACTTGGTTTTTCAAAGTATTCTCTACGCTTAATCTCACTCATGATACCAGCATTGGCACAATCACGTTTGAATCTTCGAAGCGCTGCCTCGATAGATTCACCTTCTTTTAAATAAATCCCTACTTGTGGGGTCATAGACGAATCACTGTCCTCTCGAAATGGTTTAAATTTTACAGTAATTCGAAACACATTCCCTTGTCAATAAGGGAGAATTCAAAACTAGAAATTTTCCATAAATAATGAACTAAATTGGTTCAAATCCTGGACTACTTCCAAACTGACGGGGAATAATTGCAATTTGTAGTCCAAAATCATATGTTTGGACGGAAAATAGAGCCCCTCCAACCTTTTGTTCGCATGCTCCATAGTTTCCCGAGGGCAAAACAGATAAAAGGAACGCAAATTCATTTGAAAAAACAATTCTCCGTTTTTTGCCATCGCCTGAAGTGTGGAAGACACTTCCCGGATGATTTCCTGGCTTTTGACAATTCCCAGGGGTTTAAAAAAGGGAGACAAGTCCTGGAGGTAGAATAATGCGAGAACACCGGTTTTACTCTCTTCCAGAGAAGATTCCATTTTGGTCCGAAAGACTTCTGTAAAGCTTCGAAAGCTAAGTAATGTCTTTTCCTGTTTGGAAATTCCTACGGATAGATAGATTAAAACCGAATTTGCCAGCTGTTTCCATTTGGCTTCCGGGAAATCGGTTTCCCCTTTTTGAACTAGTACCGCAAATACAAATAATTCCTTATGAGGAAAACGAATCAGAGTTGCCTGGAGAGCGATTCCTTCCTCTTCCCAGTTTCCGATTTTGAGCGGAACCATTTCCTCCGATTCTCTCTCTAAAGTCTCAATATTGGTGAGAATCTGGCGGAGAAGTTGGTTTTGTTTTTCAGCCCCTCCCAAACGAAATACAGGTTCATTTTCCAAAAAAAGAAACCCGGAAACTGCATTCATGTTCCAAAATGCATAACTCAAACGACGCAAATGATATTCTGTGATCTTTAGATCCTCAGTGGCAGTGACCGGATAAGGGGATTGGAATTCCATATTCATTTAATTATCGGATTGCCTGTGCGCCTTGGCTCTAAAAATGAAGAGAAAAACCATCTCGGGGCAATTAGTGAACGCATCTCCAAAACAAAAACAACTCATCTCTCTATCTCAATTCATCATAGAAGAGCAACTCAAAATCCCTTACGCTTCGGGAGAATTTAGCGCTCTCTTAAATCATCTGGTTTATGCGGCAAAAATTGTAGGGAGAGAAGTGAGAAAAGCAGGTCTTTTGGATGGTATTTTAGGTGCTACCGAAGATACGAATGTCCAAGGGGAAACCCAAATGAAATTGGACCAATACGCAGACAATGCATTCAACAACTCTCTGAAAATCTGCGGGCATTTGTGTGTACTGGCAAGCGAAGAACACGAAGAAGTGATCCAAATTCCGGAAGGTTACACCATCGGGAAATACACCATGGCGATCGATCCTTTGGACGGATCCTCCAATATAGACACAAATGTTTCCATCGGAACCATTTTTTCCATCCACCAAAGACTGGATCCCAGTTCAAAAGCACCCGGGGAACACAAAGACCTACTCCAAAAAGGTTCCAAACAAATCTGCGCCGGTTATATTATCTACGGTTCTTCTACAATGCTTGTGCTTACGACAGGAAAAGGAGTCACAGGGTTTACACTCGATCCAAGTTTGGGTGAGTTTTTACTTTCCCACCCTAGTATGAAAACTCCCGAGAAAGGAGACATATATTCGGCGAACGAGGGAAATGCGGGGTATTGGAGTCCTGAAGTACAAAATTATATCTCTCATATCAAGTCGATTGAAGGTGGAAAAAAGCCGAAAACAGGCCGTTACATCGGCTCTCTTGTAGCGGACGTCCATCGGAATCTATTGAAAGGTGGAATTTTTCTCTACCCGAACGATACGAAATCTTCCAAATACCCCAATGGTAAATTACGATTGTTATATGAAGCCGCACCTATGGCTTTGATCGCAGAACAAGCCGGAGGGATGGCGGTTACCGTAAAAGGAGAAAGAATCCTCGATTTACAGCCGACCGATCTTCATGAGAGAACAACTCTCATCATCGGAAGCAAAAACGAAGTGGAAGAATTTTTGAAATTTATTCCAAAAAAATAACGGGGCCCGGTAAAAAATTTACAAATGTACTTTTCCGTGAAATGGAAGTTCTTTAAAATTGGCAAATCTGTTTAGATTAAGGAGTATTCTCTAAATGAACAAAAGAACATTGATTCTAGTATTTGGACTTGTTTTAGCAACTGGTCTTTCTTTCTGTAAAAAAGAAGAAGCAAAAGTGGAAGAAGCACCTGCGGCAATCGAAGATGCAGCAAAAGCGGCAGTTTCTGATGCAGAAGCGAAAGCAAAAGCTGTAGCGAACGAAGCTGTAAAAAAAGCAGAAACTGAAGTAAAAAAACAAGCAGCAGCTGGTGCTGATGCTGCGAAAGACGCAATTAACGCAAAAAAACCTAGTTTCTAAGAAACCATCTCAATAAGCCAACCCAGCAGGGTTGGCTCTTTTCCTTTCAATCCGAAATCTTCACCTTTTCATGCAATTCTTCTTCCAAAGCACATTTTGGATAAGTTCCCACAGAAAGTGCCGTTCCTATATATCCGAAAGGATCCTGAGCAGTAATGATTTTCAAATCCCAACCGTTCACAATCCAAGGGCATTGGTAATTTCTATCCTTACATAAGATCTGAGCGGATTTCGGTTTGGGGTAAGCCCAGGCAGAGGGAGGAAATTTGCATTTGTTTTCTACTGAGGCAACGAGTCGGATTTTTTTAATCGCAACATCGAATTCTTTGAAACAATTGATCATCGGATCGGCGATATCTTTTCGAAAAAGTCCTCTCTCCACACTATAAGTAAACATCACCAATAGCTTTTCGGAAACAGTGTCCCTATCCGCAGTCACTTTTAAATTTTCAATCACATAACGGGCAATCTTAAGAGACTCGAGTACAACTTCGGAGGTCTCCCCCGAAAATTCGGAATCCTCGTTATCATCATCGTCTCCCGAGTCTCCGTCAAGTGCGCTCCCCGCAAGTAGATCCTGATTGAGAGGATGACTTCTTAACTCTTCCGAGTTAATCTCTGCAATGACTGCCCCCGGAATTTCAAATTTGGCAATGGGATGACTTCCTATCGCGGACAATATTTCCTCGGGAAGTCCAAGTTTCCTTGCAATCTCGACGGAAAGGGAAGAAGTTCTCCCAAGGCTTTGACCACCTAACGATTGCTTATAGATTCCGTCTTTGAAAGTACAAATATCCGCACATAATCCCGCAAGAAACGAATACCTATTGACCATCTTCAAATTATACTGTTTTTGAATGACGGAGCCCAAAGATAATAGTCCCAAATCGGAGAGATGATTGAAAAATTCCTTGTGGTTTAATAGTATTTTGAAAAAAGCAAGTGCCAAAGGTTTGGAATAAAAGGAATTCTGGATGATTCCGATAAGGCTTGCCATCTTTTCCGCATTCTGTTCATAAAGATGATTGATAAATTCGTTACTCCTATCGTTGATGCGTGCTAGAACCGCTTTTGTCAAAACCTGTTTCAGCATACGCATCAGATCGCGGGACATTCCAAGTTTGAAAGAAGGAATGTATTTTCCTTCCATCGCTTCCAGTTTTTTCAGAAGATTTTCTTTGATTGCTACTTTCTCTTTGATGAGAATATTTCCGTTCTTATCAATGATCGGCTCGCTTAGGGCAACGGAACCTAACAGATCATAATCTGTCGCAAACCGTTTAAATTCATTGAAGTCGATAAATTCTATTCCAGTGCTTGTAATTTTCATGAAACCTTGCTTTAATAGTAGTATCAGAATACCAGATCAGATCGCAAGATTTTTGCTTTCCAATCTCGTCTAAATGGTGTAGTTTTTTATAGGTTTTTGGAGGCAAAAATTTGGTTTCTTCCGTCCCGAAAGACAAAACTTCGATTCAAGAATTAAATGAATTTTACAGACAGATGGTACTTATCCGCAAATTTGAAGAGGCTGCTGCAAAAGCGTACAGCATCGGAAAGATCGGAGGATTTTTACATTTGTACATCGGTCAAGAAGCGGTGGGAGTCGGTTCCATCGCCGCACTCGAACCTAAAGATTATATCGTTTCTACCTATAGGGATCACGGACATGCGCTGGCCCGAGGTCTGAAACCCAAACCTCTTATGGCTGAACTTTTCGGAAAAGCCACGGGGATCTCCAAAGGAAACGGAGGTTCCATGCATTTCTTCGATAAAAACGCACATTTTATGGGAGGACATGGAATCGTGGGAGGGCATATTTCCCTCGCTGCGGGAATTGCGTTCTCTTCCAAATACAAAAAAGAAGATTCCGTTACCATTTGTTTTTTCGGAGAAGGAGCGGCTAACATAGGTTCTTTCCACGAAGGTTTGAACCTTGCCGCCATCTGGAAACTTCCCGTTGTATTTATCTGCGAAAACAATCATTACGCCATGGGAACTCCCGAATATCGCGCATTAGCCGTAAAGGACGTATCCGTTCGCGCTTATGCTTACGATATGGCTCGCGATCATATAGAAGGAGATGAGGTGCGCAAAGTACACGACCATGTGAAAGTGGCTGTGGACCGTGCCCGAAGAGGCGAAGGCCCTACTCTCATTGAAATCTCAACTTACCGTTTTCGGGGACATTCTATGTCCGACCCGGCCAAATACAGAACCAAAGAAGAATTGGATTCTTATAAAAAGAAAGATCCTCTCTTTCGTGCCCGGACCGAACTTATCAGTGCGGGGATTTTGGAAAAGGATTTGGACGCGCTGGATTTATCCATTCAGGAAGAAGTGGACGAAGCATATCAATTTGCAGACGAATCTCCCGAACCTCCTCTTTCCCAACTCTACCAAAGCGTTTACGCGGAGGACAAATAGATGGCGATTCTTACTTATAGAGAAGCATTGAATCGTGCCATGGTGGAAGAGATGGAAAAAGATCCATTGATTTATCTGATGGGGGAAGAAGTAGGACATTACCAAGGTGCTTATAAAGTTTCCCAAGGGATGCTCGACAAATTCGGAGAAGAAAGAGTGATCGACACTCCTATTTCAGAAAACGGATTTGCAGGGATAGGAGTCGGATCGGCAATGACCGGCCTTCGTCCCATCATCGAATTTATGACTTGGAATTTTTCACTCGTAGCAATCGACCAGATCATCAATTCGGCAGCTAAGATGAATTATATGAGTGGAGGACAATTTCCCATGCCGATCGTATTTCGAGGTGCAGGTGGTGTGGGAGGGAGACTGGGAGCCCAACATTCGCAAGCCTTCGAATCCTGGTATGCCCATTGCCCCGGAATGAAAGTAGTCTGTCCCGCAACTCCGAAAGATGCTTACGGTCTTCTCAAATCTTCCATTCGGGACAACAACCCTACCATATTCATCGAATCGGAAGTATTGTACGGAACCAAAGGAGAAGTACCCGAACAGGAATACACAATCCCTTTAGGTCTCGCTGACATCAAAAGAAAAGGAACCGATCTTTCCATCATCACTTGGTCGAGGGCACTCGGTTTCGCAGAAGAAGCCGCAAAAATATTGGAAAAAGAAGGAATCTCAATAGAGATCGTAGATCTAAGGAGCTTACGTCCGCTAGACGAACAGGCAATTTACGAGTCTGTTAAAAAAACAAACAGAGCTTTGGTTGTGGAAGAAGGTTGGCCGGTAGCCGGATTCGGTGCGCAAGTAGCTTACCTGATTCAGAAAAACGCTTTTGATTATCTGGATCACCCAGTGGAAAGAGTGACTCAAAAAGATGTTCCTATGCCCTATGCGGCAAATTTGGAAAGGGAAAGTCTTCCCAATGCAGAAAGGGTCGCGCAAGCGGTAAGGGAGATCTTGAGGTAATATATGGCTAAAATACAGGAAATGACTCAACTTTCTCCCACTATGGAAGAAGGAACTATTGTTAAATGGATTAAAAAGGAAGGAGATTCCGTTTCTCCCGGTGAAGTGTTGGCCGAGGTGGAAACGGACAAAGCCGTTATGGAAATGGAAGCCTACGATTCGGGAGTCTTGTTAAAGATTTTGGAAACGGAAGGAGCCAAATTAAAAGTAGGACGCGCACTTGCCATTATCGGAAAACCGGGGGAAGACATCACTTCCCTCCTGGAAAAAGCAAAATCACAGAGTTCTTCTGTGCCTTCAACTGTAGCTGTAGCAAAAGAAACAACTAGCTCTAAAGAATCCAAATCGGAAGTAACCCCGGCTCCTCAGGTCAAAGAAGAAACAAAACCAGTCATTGAAATCAAAAGAGAAACTGTCTCGGAAACAAAATCAGTTTCCCCCGAAATCAGAGGCCAAGCAAGAGTACTAGCTTCCCCCCTTGCCAAGTCGATTGCAATTGAAAACGGAATCGATTTGCATTCCATCATCGGAACGGGACCGGAAGGTAGGATCACTAAAAAAGATGTATTGGATTCACTTGGCAACAAACAATCCTCAGGTGGTTTTGTGGCTTCGGGTTTTACCGCCGCAAAAGATGAATCCATCCCGATCGGAGGAATGAGAAAAACGATCGCCAAACGATTGAAAGAATCCAAACAAAATCTCCCTCACTTTTATTTGAATGTAGATGTGAATGCAAGCGAGCTTGAAAAATTCAGAGCTGCATTGAATGATTTTAAAGACAAAAACTTAGGCGATTCCTATCCCAAGGTCAGCGTAAATGATATCATCATCAAAGCGGTGGCAAGTAGTTTGAAACTTCACCCCAAAGTAAATGCCAGCTGGCAGGAAGATTCCATTTTGCAATACGGAAGGATAGATGTGGGAGTGGCCGTTTCTTTGGAAGGCGGGCTACTTACACCTGTTATTCGAAATACGGATTCTAAATCCATTTTTGCCATTTCAGGGGAAGTCAAAGATCTGGCGAAAAAAGCAAGAGATCGGAAATTAAAACCGGAAGAATTTTCCAATGGAACTTTCACCATTTCCAATCTGGGGATGTACGGAATCAGTCGTTTCACTGCTATCATCAATGAACCGGAAAGCGCCATCTTGGCTGTGGGTGGAATCGAGGACAAACCTGTGGTGCAAAACGGACAGGTGGTAGCCGGAAGAGTTTTATCCCTTATGATGTCTTGTGATCATAGAGTGATTGATGGAGCTGTGGGGGCCGAGTTTCTAAGAACTTTAAAATCGTTTTTGGAAAATCCAAGTCTACTCGGGGGATTTTAAATGTAAGGGATTTTGAAACACAAACCTGGCGACAGGATCGTCGCCGGTTGTGGTAAATTTTGAACGGTTCGGTCTCTTCCGATCAAGCTGCGAAAAAATCAGCGCTACGAATGTCAGTGATAGGGATACGAACTACACCTTCGGCAAGATTTCCGATGACTGTGTCATTTTCCATTTGGCGGTTTTTGTCTAGTTCGACAACTTTTCCGTCTTTGAGGTGCAAAACGATATCAATTCCTCTGTAGTGAATGTATCTTTCCAATGTGCTTTTAAATTTACCTGCTTTATCCATCCGATGTTTTTCCTTTTTATGTCTTGTAACTTACGCAAGGTATCGTACGGTTTTATGAATCCTTTAGAAATTTTTGTCTCAGTTTAGAAGTTTTTTTTGACATAAGCATTGAATTTGGAGAATTATGTCTCATGCAGAAGCCGAATGATCTATCCACTCCCACAGGTGTCCGAAAGGCCGCCCTCCTCCTACTTTCCTTGGGTGGAGACCAAGCTGCTGAAATCCTAAAACATCTAGACGATGCGATGCTCGAGTCAGTGATTCTGGAAATGTCCCGAATTCGGGCGATCTCCAAAGAAGAAAGGGAAAAAATTCTCACAGAATTTCATTCCACACTGACCGAACTCAAAGACGGAGCCAAAGGAGGACTTGCTACTGCAAAATCTCTTTTGGAAAAATCAGTCGGTTCGGAAAAGGCGAATGTAATCCTAAAAAAAATCAATAAAGAAGAAACTAAAAACGACTTTGAGTTTTTGAACGGAGTGGAACCAAGTGTTTTGCAATCCATGTTATCTTCCGAGTCTCCCCAAGTCATCGCCGTTACACTCTCCAATCTGGATCCGAAAAATGCTGCGGACGTATTGAAACTTTTTCCCAAGGCAGATCAGACAAAAATCGCGATGAGGCTTGCCACAACTTCCAAAACACATCCAGATGTGATTCAAAATATTGCACGAATCCTAAAGAAACGTTACGAAGAAAGGGACCAAAGGGAATATTCGGAAGCAGGTGGAGCACATGTACTCGCAAATATCCTCAATTATATGGAAAAAGGAATAGAGGACACCATCTTACAAGAATTAGACGAAAATTCTCCGGAAGTGGCAAGCCAGGTTCGGGAACAATTATATACTTTTGAAGATATTCTTCAATTGGATGCAAAGGAAATGAGAATACTAATCAACAAATTGGCGGATGATGAAGCGATTTCCCTTGCGATCCGAGGAGCAGGAGATGAAATACGATCCAAATTTCTGAAAAATATGTCTGCGAACAGAGCTTCCGACATACTTGATGCACTTGATTTAAAACCAAGAGTGACTCTCAGGGAAATCAACGAAGCCAGAAGCAAAATCGTACAAATTGCACGGGAATTGGAAGATGAAAATTTGATTTTGTTTAAGAAGGAAAAAGAGGAATACGTGGAATGAAATTCCTTTCCCGATTTGCCACATAACAGCTGGAGATGAGTGGAAATTTGTGAAAAAAAGATAGATCGTGGCGGAGTTGACGGGACTCGAACCCGCGACATCCTGCGTGACAGGCAGGCACTCTAACCAGCTGAGCTACAACTCCCCGATCCAGTAGCCATAGTATTTAAATTGGCCGGTGAGTCAAACTGAAATTGTATTGTTTTCTTGCTTATATACTGATTTTTTAAAACCTGGAATGTATAGAAATTATGCAGGTTGAAGGAAAAAAAGCTAAAGAATTATTTGAAGAACAGATCTTTACTGTTTCCAATTTTTTATCCGTTTCTCGTGTTCTGATGTTGCCTTTCTTTTTTTATACGACAGCAAAGTATGCAAAAGAACCGAAAAATCTGGATTATCTACTCTATTCCATTATTCTTTGTTTGGCGGCAGTCCTTTCCGATTACCTGGACGGGCTTTTTGCCAGACTACTCCACCAAGAAACAACTTTGGGAAGATATCTCGACCCGGTTTGCGATAAATTCGTAACTCTCGGAGGCCTGGGTGTGGCATCTTATTATTTTCGATTTCCCATCTGGATCGTAATCATCTATCTGATTCGGGAAGTGCTGGGAGTCTGGCTCGGAGGATTTTTATATCTGAAACGGGGACTCCAAGGCAGACCCAATTGGTGGGGTAAATTCGGAGTGGGAATTGTCGCCTTGTCCGTGTTATGGTATATGCTATTGCCTTATTTGCAAACCCTGGACTCGGTTCCTAGTTATTACCTCAAACCCGAATTATCCGCCTACTTGCTTTTGGTCGTTCTGATTTGCGGGATGATTGCCTATATCACCAGGTATTGGGATGTAGTGTTTCATCCGGAAAAACTAGTGATTGATCCGGAAAATAAAAAACAGGCCAAGAAATATAGAAAACTCTAAGCGTTCGATGTTCCTCGCTCTTTTTCGCGGAACGTCTCACTTGCGTTGGGAAGTTTTTAGAATATTATCCCCGCCCTATCGACATTGGGTGGGGTTAACCACCCGCCACCCAATGGCTCCTACCTATCATACCGCCTTTTTCTTGTAAAACGAAGTTACCTTTTTCCCAAATTTTATTTCAAAAAGTTCGCCTTTTTACCCGGTTAGCAACCGGGCAAAACCTACTTCACGATTTTAATAAGAAAAGCGGATTGATTCGTGCCTACATTGGTCTCTCCGTTCAGGTTTCCATCCGTATAACCTGTAACATAGACGGCGCCATCCGAATCCAATACAACACCGCTCCCGGTAGTGCTTTTCGTCGCGACACCGAGGAGCTTCGTCCATATGACATTTCCCAAAGAATCCAATTTCATAACGAACGCATCTTGGGTTCCCGATTTGGTCTGCCCGTTCAAATTTCCTGTCGTATAACCCGTCATATATAGGTTACCGGAACTATCAACAGTTACGGAATTGGAAGTGGTAGCGCCAGCAGACACTCCGTACAATCGGGTGAATTGTTTTACCATAGAGGAATTGTATTTGATAAGTACAGCGTCCAGCGTGCCGGTTCTCGCAACTGCATCCAAGTTTCCGAGTGTGGCTCCCGACAGATACGTATTGTCGGAAGAATCTATCGCAATCCCGTATCCGTTGGAATCGGAACCTGAAACGCCTGAACCTTGACATCCCACATAAGTCATGTTACTTGCATACTTGGCCAAGAGAATCGAATTTTGAGCATTGACAGTAGCGCAAACGGAAGTAGCTCTACTATATCCTGATATATAGATACTTCCTAGACTATCTACTTTTAGCGCAACTGCTTCCACATGTTGACTCGCACTGGCGGAAGAACTAGAAAGGACTGCTGTATTTGCCCAATTTCCGGAAGAATCATGTTTGAAGAAAAGTAGAGCTCCATCCGTCCAAGCCGTATTAGTTTGGGCATCCATACCAGGAGCATACAACCCCCCTGCGGCAAAAACATTGCCACTGCTATCTACGCCCGCTCCAACAATTACTCCATTGATAGATGAACTTCTAGATCGGGTCCAAATTCGATTTCCATTTTTATCATATTTCATAACCAAAGGAATCCTGAATCCTGCATTGGCAAGGTTGCCATCCACTGTGATAGAAACACCACTTGATTGCAAATCTGCATAAGTAGAAACAACCATATTTCCTAAACTATCGACCGCGATCTGTCCTGCGAAAATATTGATCTGAGCGGTGCCGAATCCCGTGAGGCGGGTCCAGGCACGTATTCCGTCTTCCGAATAACGGGAAACAAGTGCGGAAGACCATCCAGGTAGGCTTGAGTTAATCTCCCCGTCCAGGTTTCCTCCCCCCGTGCTCGTTCCTGAAATATATGCGCTCTTTGTGGTGGAATCGTATGCAATTCCATTGTTCGCAGATGTAGTATTCGATCCGCTTACACCGATTAACTTGGTCCATACGATATCTCCTGAAGCAAGTATTTGCAAAGGGAAATCATAGGAAGAACTTCCGTATGGATTGGAGGCGGTGATCGTATAATTAGTAGAAGGCATTCCTCCGGAAATGACAGGAACAGTTCCCGATATGTCCCCTGTAGTTTGATTGAATGTCAACCCGGAAGGCAAAGATCCGGAAAGTGTCCAGGAAGATACGTCGCCAGTATATACGGGAAGAAGTCGAACCGTTGCCGAAGGAATTAATTTCAATTGGGCGGAGGAGGAACCGAAACCGGTTATATGGGGAGGTGCGGTCGATTTCCCCGAACCGGAGGTGACGGAAAGACAGGGCCCGATTGTGAGTCCAAGCAAAGTGCGGAAAACAGATAACTCATGATAGGCTTGTGCATGAAAATCGCAAGGATTGTTCATTGCAGGGGATTTGCAAAATAAAATCGTGCTAAGGATAACAAATAATAGATGAAACCTAGTAATCATTTTTATCGAATCCCCGAAGTCAAAATGCTCTCAGTGGATAATTAGCGGTGATTTGCAGAAAAAAGGATACCAGAAAAAAATTATTTACATTATGAAAAACGCATCCAATGGGGAAACTTCCAGGATCTAGGAAATAAAAGCCGTCTCGATCGAAGAAAATATCAGCCTTGCGAGATGGATACGTAGGGCCTGGTCGCAAAATGTTTGCGACCGGAGCGTTAGCGGAGCCCGGAGTAGCCAGGTCCCCCTGACCCGGACGAATTTGTCACCAAACAAGTAACTAATGATGGTTTAAGCGGAGAGTTCGGGGACTCGCCCGAAAAATAGAAAGCGGGCGATTTGTCTCTTCGAAGGGAGACTCGCCCTCTTCTCTTAAAAGTAAGTGAGATGTTTCTCGCGGTGGCGGAGGCCAGGACGGCCGGAGCTCGTGCGTCGTAACAGGAGGTTACGCGCACAAGAGCGTGAAACATCGAACGAGTTACGGTTTTGCTCTTTCTCGGATATCCTGTCCTCGAAGCCTGCAAATCGTTCCCTATCGGCCACGATTTTTGGATCGCAAAACTGTTCGAGCCCCAAGTGTTTTTTAGTTAGCCAAAGTTAGATTATAATGTCGGGGATTTGTTTGCTCGAAGGGGGACTCGAACCCCCACACCTTGCGGCACTACCACCTCAAAGTAGCGTGTCTACCAATTCCACCATCCGAGCGAGATGATTTGTTTATCTGCCAGGTTAAGAAAAACCTCTCTTTCGTCAAGGAGATCAATTTTATCTTGTCACACCCCTTACCTCACCGTGTAAGGTTGAGAAGAGTCCCATGCAAGTATCAGATCTTACATTCCGATTGAAATTGTTCACCTTCGGATTTTTATCACCGCTTCTTATTTTATTAGGCTTATTTATTTCAGCGCCCTATTGGTTGAAAACTTCGGAGCCCTATCATAAATCCGATATTGCAGTTCTGGAAACCTCGCCACTGCCTTCTAAAAAATTTTTAAAGCAGATCGCATCCTTATACCAAAAACAGATCTTCACAAAACTGATATTAGTTGTTCGGGACGACGGGGACTCTTCTCTTTTAGGTTCCAAGGAAAGAGAGGATCGGATTTTGCTCCAATTGGTTTCCTTTCAACTTCCTCCCGGTTCCGTCCAGGTGATTAAAATTTCCTCGAACAAATTGGGAGATACGGATGAGGCGGCAAAAAATATTTTGAAATTGGTTGTATCGGACAATTTGAAATCCGTTCTGATTTTGGCACGGGAATTTGAAACCAAACGCATCCTGAAAACATACCAAAAAAACTTAGCTTCTCTACCTTTGCAAATTTCGGCCTATCCTTTTCCTTCCGAACTCACTGCAACGAATTGGTTTTTATCGGAACCGGGCTTTAGGGAAGTATCACTTGAATTTTTACGATATATCTATTCTATTTTTCGAGGGGTCATCTAAATGGATGATATAAAAGACACAAACGAGCTAGTCGGGCAACGCATTCAAAAAATCAAAGATTGGAAGGCAAAGGGAATCAATCCCTATCCGTTGCGCTTTTTTCCCGATTCTCATTCAAGCTCGCTCGTAAATTCCTTTCAGCCGGAGCCGGAAGGTTCCGAGAAAAAAAGTTTCAAATTAGGTGGGAGATTGCACGCAAAACGTGTGATGGGAAAAGCATCTTTCGCACATCTGAAAGATAAAGAAGGAACCATTCAACTCTACGCGACAAGAGACGATTTGGGTGAAGAGAATTATTCCCTTTTCAAATCCCTGGATCTGGGAGACTGGATCGGAGTGGAAGGTTGGCTCTTTCAAACCCAGAAAGGGGAAACAACACTTCATCTAACGTCTGTTCAATTGCTTGCAAAATGTATACGCCCTCTTCCCGTTGTAAAGGAAAAAGACGGAGTGATCTATGATGCTTTCTCGGATGTGGAACAACGTTACAGAATGCGCTATGTGGATCTTGTAGTAAATGATTCCGTCAGAGAAACATTCAAGATGCGTTCCAGAATCGTATCCGAAATTAGAAAGTTTTTAACCAACGAAGGATTTTTAGAAGTAGAAACTCCCATGATGCAATCGATTGCGGGAGGTGCGGCGGCAAAACCGTTTGTCACTCATCACAATACTTTGGATATGGATTTGTTTCTCAGAATCGCACCCGAATTGTATCTCAAACGATTGATCGTGGGAGGACTCGACCGTGTATTCGAGCTCAATAGAAACTTCAGAAATGAAGGGATTTCCACAAAACACAATCCTGAATTCACAATGATGGAAGCCTATATGGCGTTCGGTGATATGGAATCGATGCTGAAACTCACGGAAAACATGATCGTATCCGTTGCGGAGTCCATCGGCAAAGGTTTGAAATTCGCTTATGGCAAAGAGATGATCGATATCACCCCCCCATGGAAACGGGTGCGTTATGTGGATATCATAAATGAATATTCGGGAATTGATTTCAGCAAAGTAACAAGCCTTGCCGAAGCAAAGGAAAAAGCGAAAGCGGTAAAAGTGGATGCGGACGACTCGGTATCCATTTGGAAAGTATGCGACGAAGTTTTCAGTGCGCTTGTGGAACCGAATTTGATTCAACCGATCTTCATCACTGATTTTCCGAAAGAACTATCCCCTCTCGCCAAATCCAGGGAAGACGATCCGCGTTATGTGGAACGATTCGAGCCTTATGTGGCAGGCAGGGAAATCGGAAATGCCTTTACTGAGTTAAACGATCCTTTCGACCAACGGGAAAGATTCGAAGAACAGGTAAAACAAAGAGAAGCCGGAGACGATGAGGCATTTATGATGGACGAAGATTATATTCGTGCTTTGGAGTTCGGTCTGCCACCTACGGGAGGTTTGGGAATCGGAATCGATCGTTTGGTGATGTTACTCACAGACTCTCATTCCATTCGGGATACGATTTTATTTCCTTTGATGAGACCTGAGTAAAAGCCGGAATGAAAGTCCGTTCCTGTCCGAAGCAAATTCGGACAGGACGGATTTGCAATTGGAGAATTATTTTTTCTGAATTACCATTTTTTGTTCCGATTCCAAAAGTCTTTGCAATCGAATGAGTCCTTCTTTCAAATAAGTTCCTTGTGAGCCGGTCAAAGTGTAATTTTCCGTTTTTGCACGATTCGTATAACTTACAACAAACGATTTTCCCGCAGTAATTGCATTCAAAACTTCAGGTTCCAGAAGTGAGCTCACGACGATCGTATTGGAATAATCCGTTGAGGATTTTTTCAAATTGAACCAAGTATCGCCGATTTTCAAAGAAGTTCCCAAAGCCAGATCCACGTCGAAACTACCGATTTCATAACGAAGGTAATACTGAGTGACTCCCGAATTATTGTCCTTTTCGCCTTTCAATTTAATACAAGGTCTGCCGGAAAAAAAATAGAGTCTGCTACCGATGCAGATTTCTTCGGATTCCGCAGTGATCTGTTCCAAACTGGGTTCGTGTTGGATTACAAAGGACCTGGACCCGGAGCAGCCGGCGAGACTGAATGCGACTAAACCAATGATTAAAACGAGGAACCGGACTTTCTTGTCATTTCTTTCCATATCATTTTCAGGTTTTTCGAGATGCAAGGTTTCGCAAAGAAAAAAATCCTGTTCTTATATGATATCTTATCCCAAGGGAAAAATAAAAGTCCTTTTACTCGAAAATATTCATAAAGATGCCTACGAACTCTTTAAAAAAGACGGGTTCGATGTTACATTGGAAAAAGACGCTTTGGACGAAGACGATTTGGCGAAACGTATCGGCGAGATCCACATTCTCGGAATTCGCAGCAAAACTAACGTTACACCTAAAGTTTTGGCGAATGCACGCCGCCTTCTCAGCATCGGTTGTTTCTGCATCGGAACAAACCAGGTCGATTTGGAAGGTGCTGAAAAAATAGCAGTGCCTGTATTCAATGCACCTTATAGCAACACAAGATCCGTCGCAGAACTAGTGATAGCCGAAATTATCATGCTTGCACGAAAGGCTACCGATCAATCGAGAGACGTTCATTTGGGAAAATGGAATAAAATCGCAAAAGGTTGTTTTGAAGTCAGAGGAAAAACTTTAGGTATCGTAGGTTACGGCCATATAGGATCCCAAGTTTCCGTACTAGCGGAATCCATGGGTATGAAAGTGATTTTCTTCGATGTTATCGCCAAACTTCCATTAGGAAACGCAAGCCCCGTAGCAACCTACGAAGAATTATTGCAACAATCCGATTTCATCACCTTTCATGTGCCGGAAACGGAAGAAACGGAAAATCTTTTCAACAAAGCACACCTGGCTCATATCAAACCGAACTCTTACCTACTCAACCTTTCCCGGGGAAAAGTAGTCAATATCGAAGCATTGGCGGAAGGTTTAAAATCAGGAAGGATCGCAGGCGCGGGAATCGACGTATATCCGGAAGAACCTAAATCCAATGATGATCCTTTCAAAAGTCCTTTGCAAGGTTTGAATAATGTGATCTTAACTCCTCACGTAGGAGGCTCTACGGAAGAAGCGCAAAAAAATATAGGGACGGAAGTGGCTCAAAAGTTGCTTAAATTCATCAATAACGGTTCCACCACTTTCTCGGTAAATTTTCCCAATATCGAACTTGGAAATTTAAAACCGGGATTTCATCGAATTCTGAACATTCATAAAAACCAACCGGGTTTCCTAAGGGACATCAACTCCATCATTTCGGAAATGGGAGGAAATATCCTGAGTCAACACCTCAGCACTTCCACTAACATAGGTTATTTATCCATGGAGATAGATCGGAATTTGGGAGATGAATTGAAAAACAAAATCAAAGCGCACCAACATTCCATACGAACAAGGATTCTCTATTTGGATTAGATATGCTGTCTGTTCTACAGCTATATTCCGCTTCTCCTTTACGGAATTTTTCGTATCTGATTTATTCGGATCGTAACGGAGAAGCGGTTTGCATTGATCCCTACGATGCAAAACAAATCATCACCGCTTTAAAAAAACACGGACTGAAACTCAAATCCATTCTGAATACGCATGAACATCCCGATCATGTTCATGGGAACCTGGAACTCAAGGAAGAAACAAAGGCAAACGTCTTCGGCCATCCCGATGCCCGAGGCAAAATTCCGGGCATGGACGAAACACTGAAAGAATCGGGAGTTTATTTTGAAAACGAAGGGGACTCACTCGTTGCTTGGGAAACACCGGGACATACCGATTGCCATTTTTGTTTTGCAATACAATCCCGAACACGCATCCATTCCGTATTCAGCGGAGATATGATTTTCAATGCAGGTGTGGGAAATTGCACAAGAGGTGGAAATCCTTCCCGAATGTATCATACTGTTAAAAATAGATTTTATTCCATCCCCGATGAAGTACTACTTTATCCCGGACATGATTACTGGGAGAACAACTTGGGTTTTTCCGAATCCATAGAACCGAAAAACAATAACATAACGAAAGTTCGTTCCATGATGCAAACAAAGAGAAAAGATGTCGAATTTTTAATTTCCGATTTCGGAATGGAAAGAAAAATCAATCCATTCTTCCGGTTGAAGGAAAACTCTATTCTTAATTCAGCGAAACTCTCTCCGGCCGAAACTCTTTCCGAAGAGGAACTTTTTATCAAACTGCGCAAACTCAGAGACTCTTGGTAGGCTGAGATCGGTCGACTCCAAAACCCCAAAGGGCAAAAAGGCGAACCTTTCGAAATAAAATTTCGAAAATCCGTAACTTCGTTTTACAAGAGAAAGGTGGTGTGATAAAGAGGATGCATTGGGTGGCGGGTCTAGTTCCCCACCCAAATCGGGCGGGGAAAAATAAATCCCATCTCCCCCTCCCCTCGCAAATCTTTCTTTACTTGACTTTCGCTTTTTATTTTTAAAATATACACTAAAAATCCAAGGGGCATTATGACCATTCCGTATGTATGTATTCTATTTTCTCTTTTGCTTATCTATATAAATAAGATCCCAGTCAGTTTGGCCATGGCAAAAGAAGAAGGTGGGGCCGACAATCATTACCCGAGAGACCAACAAGCCCGCCTAACAGGAATCGGTAAACGAGCCTTAGCTGCCCATCAGAATTCTATCGAAGCGTTCCCTATATTTGCGATAGGAGTTTTCGTTTCCAGCATCAATCATGCAAACCAATCCTTAATGACTTACATCTCCGTTGCATTCGTTCTGGCAAGGATCGCATACTCGGTCTTTTATCTGACAGATCTGGCCCGGTTCCGATCTATAGTCTGGACCTTCGGACTTATTTTATCCGTATCCCTTTACCTTCTTCCCTTTTATTCTTAGAGGACAAAACCATCAAATCCGCATCCGTATATTTATTCCTTTTTTCCCTTATATTTTCTTTTTCCTGTCGATTGAATGCGGAAGATCAAAAGGAATCTTCTTCTTTCGAAAAGAAAGAGAGAAACAACCAAAAGACGAAAACCGAAATCAGCGACTATCCGACTGCCAAAAAAGTTCTGAAACGAATCTATAGAAAAGTCGGGGTCGATTTTTATTGCGGCTGCAGATTTGACGATGATGAAGAATTGACCGGTCGATTCAGAATTGATAGTTCCTGCGGATTGAGTGCAAGAACGGCAAGTCCCCGTGCATTACTCATCGAATGGGAACACATCGTCCCAGCTTATTCCTTCGGAAAAGATAGAGAATGTTGGACGAGAAAAGATTGTGAATTCGACGGCAGAAAGATCAGAGGGCGCAAATGCTGCGAAAAAACAGACTCTGAATTCAAATTGATCGAAGCCGATCTTCATAACCTTGTCCCTGTTCCGGGGGAAATCAATAATGATCGTGCTCATTATTTTTTTGGAGAAATAGAAGGAGAAAAAAGAGAATACGGAACTTGTGATTTTGAAGTGGATTTCAAAAATCAAATAGCGGAACCACGAGAGGAAATTCGAGGGGATATAGCCCGAATCTTTTTTTATATGGAAAAACAATGGAATATCCCCATTCCATCCGATAAACGAATGCTATACGAAAAATGGAATAGACTCGATCCGCCCAGTACTTTTGAAATCCGAAAAAACGATTTGATTGAAAAGTCGCAAGGCAGAAGAAATCCGTTTATTGATTGAAGATTTTTTTCGTTTCTTCTTCAAAAAACTGAACCAACCCTTTTACCTTTCGGGAAGGTACCCGACTTATAGGTGTTAACAGCCAAACATCACCGAAATTTTCCAAAGGATGATTCGCTAAAATTTGTACAAGCTCACCCCGATGGATGTATTCTTGAAAATCCCAAATAGAACGAATCAGGAGAGCCTTACCTGAAAGTCCTTGTTTGATAAGACTTGCCGCATCATTGCAAACAAATCGACGATTGTTTTTTAACTCACTTAAGGAAAGTTTTGTGCTTAAAAAAGAAACTTCCTCATGCATATCCAGAAACAAGAGATTATGTTGAAATAAATCTTCCGGTCTTTCCGGCTTCGGATGAGTTCGCAAATAGGAAGGAGCTGCCGCGATTGCAATCTCATTTGTGAATAGTCTTTTCGCACTCAAAGATGCAGCGGGATTTTTTCCAATCCGGATCGCAATGTCTATATTCTCTTCCACCAAATCCAAAAGACTGTCCGTAACAATCAATTGAATCGTAATTTTCGGATAAAGATCCTGGAAACGTCCCAGAGTTTCCGCAACAAAACGGTTTGCAAGAGCAGCCGCGCAAGTAATCCGAAGATTTCCTTCCATCTCTTCCGATCCGGCGAAACTTGCTTCCAAATCCTTCACAGAATCCAATACGGTTTGCACGTTTCTGTAAATGGAATTTCCTTCGTCCGTCGGCATTACGATCCGAGTGCTTCTTCGGAAAAGCTGGGTTTTCCATTCCAATTCCAAAGAGGCAATTCGTTTGGCTACAGCCGCTTTAGTTACGCCTAATCTTTCCGCTGCCTTGGTAAAGCTTCTCTCTTCAAAAACATAAGAAAAAGCAAATAGGTCTTCTATATCTCTGATTTTCATAAGGTTTCATTTTATATTGTATACTATTAATATACAATATGTCAACTAAACACATGATAGTATATTTTAAATTTACAAAATTGAACCCATTGCTCATAGGGTAAAATATGAACATACAAGAAATCAACGGATTACAAATCGCAAGTCTCTTGATGAGACTTGCCATAGGGGCAAATCTTCTGGCACATGGACTCGTCCGGGTGGGGAGCAAATACGAAAGTTTTCAAATTTGGATTAACAATTTGTTCGCTTCGAGTATTTTACCCGGAGTAATCGTAAAACCTATGGGTTACCTGATCCCTCCCTTGGAACTTGCATTAGGTGTTACTTTACTGCTGGGATTTCAAATCAAGTGGAGTTTAACGATTGCAAGTTTACTTATGTGCAGTTTGATTTTCGGAATGTGCCTTCTGGAAAAATGGGAGATCGTAGGAATACAAATGATTTATATGATTTGTTATTTTCTATTATTAACCAATCTTTCCCATCAGATATTTTCCTTGGACAATCTTTTCGGAGGAAATAAATGAATTCCATCGCAGCCGTATTCGATCCGCTTCAAAACAAAACGATATTTCAAAAAATAAACAACCGGGAAGAAGTTCTCGGTGAACATGATGTGCGAGTCGAGGTAAAAGCCATCTCGGTCAATCCGGTGGATTATAAAGTAAAATCTTCCTTATCCGCTACCAACCCCGGTCCTAAAGTCCTGGGTTGGGATGTAAGCGGAACCGTAGTTGAATTGGGTTCGCAGGTCAAAACCTTACACAAAGGAATGGAAGTATATTATGCGGGCGCAATCCAACGTCCCGGTGGAAATTCGAAGTTTCATATTGTGGATGAGTTTTTAGTTTCGGAAAAACCGAAAACACTTTCCTACAAAGAAGCCGCCGCACTTCCATTAACAACGATTACATCTTATGAAGCGATCTTTCATAAATTGAAATTGGATAGAACCTTGGAAAAAAACGTTCTAATCGTCGGCGGTGCGGGTGGTGTCGGATCCATCGCGATTCAAATTTTAAAACAAATGACAAGGGCAAAAGTCATCGTTACTGCGGGTAGAAAAGAGTCCGCTGATTGGGTCAAATCTCTCGGTGCAGATACAATTATAGATTATAAAAAAGATTTTTCGGAACAGTTGAAGGAAAAAGGCATAGAGGGAGCTCACGAGATTCTTTGCTTCAATGATACGGATATGCATTATTCCAATATGGCAAAGGCAATACTCCCCTTCGGAAATATTTGTTCCATTGTTGAGACAAAACAACCTTTGGATTTGAACCTTCTCAAACAAAAAAGCGCGGGTTTTCTCAATGAGTTTATGTTTACCCGATCTTTATTTCAAACAGCGGACAGAATGGAACAACAAAAGTTACTGACGGAAGTCGGGTCTTTGGTCGACAAAGGTAAAATCAAATCCACTCAAACAATCGATTTGGGAGATATGACGGAAGAGAATCTGGAAAAAGCACACAAACTTTTGTTAGAAGGTAATGTAATAGGTAAGATCGTTTTAGGCGGACTGAAATAAAAAAGGAGTAAGGAAAATGGATTTAGGTTTAAAAGACAAAAAAATTTTGATTACGGGTTCAACAAAGGGAATCGGATTCAAGATCGCAGAAGGGTTCGCCAAAGAAGGAAGTATCGTTTACATCAACGGTAGAACGAAAGAAGCCGTGGACAAAGCGATCAAAGAATTAAAACAATCCGTTTCAAACGGAACATTTCTGGAAGCCGTGGGAAATGTATCGACCGAGGAAGGTATTTCCAAATTACATAAAACGATCGGTGAAGTGGATGTACTCATCAATAATGCAGGTTACTTCGAACCGAAATCTTTCTTTGAAATCACAAGAGAGGATTGGTCACAAATGTATGAAACCAATGTGCTTAGCGGAGCTAGACTGACCCAAATTTATCTGAAAGGAATGATAAAAAGAAATTGGGGAAGAGTGATTTTTGTCTCCAGCGAATCTGCGATCAACATTCCGGTAGAAATGGTGCATTATGGAATGAGCAAAACAGCTCAACTTTCCATAGCAAGAGGAAGTGCTGAACTTTGCAAAGGAACCAATGTGACAGTAAATTCAATCCTTCCCGGGCCGACACTTTCCGAAGGAGTGGAAGAATTTATTCATAGTTTGGCGGTAAGCTCAGGTAAGTCGGACAAAGACATGGCAAATGATTTTATCAAAGAAAACCGCCCTTCTTCCATCAATCAAAGATTTGCAAAACCGGAAGAGGTTGCGGATGTTGCAGTTTTTATTGCTAGTGAAAAGGCATCTATGATCAACGGATCAGCCGTTCGGGTCGACGGAGGAGTCATTAAGTCGATTTAGCCCAAATAGCAAATTTGAAAAACTTACAATAAACAAAATCCTCTTTGTTTATTGTAAGACGGCGTGGATCGCAAGACCTAAGTAGTTCCCCACACCATATCCGATAAGGCCCGTAAGGATTCCGGAAAGTAAAATTCCTTCCTTTCCTTCAATCGCTTGGGTCACCGGAGGAACGAACGCAGGGCCGTAAATACTGGAAACAGAAGTAATTATCCAAGTATCCGTAGGTATCTTAAATAAGATTCCCAAAAGCAAATGAATCAGAATGGCACCAAACATTGTAATTGCGACAAATAAAATCACACCCGGTGCGTCAGTCACCAAACTTCTAAAATCGGCAAGTGCCCCCACTGCAACGGAAAAAATCAGGATCAAATAACTGCCGAACGGAAACGTTCGAAGCGACCGGATTTTTTTCACGAAAGAAATTCCTATCCCCCAACTGGTAATTCCAAGTAAAATAATGGGGGCGTGCAATTTCCCGACAAGAAGAATGGATACCCCTACGGAAATACCGAATCCGATGGCAGACAAAACAAATCCGATTAAAAATCTCTGAACAGATCCTTTTAAACTGTTTTCTTCCTTGGAAGGTTCAGGCGTTGTCGCATGTGAGCCTTCCGTCTCAGGCTCCGGTTTCAGAAACTGGGAAAAAAATCTTTTGGAAAAACTGAGTAAAAAAACAAGATAGGTTCCACCAACTAACACATCTACTGTGTTTACAAGTACGATTGTGGATCTGTTCGTATCCAAGGCATGCCCCAGAGCATTTAGATTCGGAGTGCCTCCGGTGTACAATCCTGCCAGCATCCCTGCGATTTTATCGGACTCAGGGTGCAAGTAACCCAAAAAGCGGGCAACCAGTAAGGTGGAAATGGCGACAGCGAGCGAAGAAAGTGCGAAAGAGATAAGCGCCGTTTTCGTATTTTTAATTCCATATAAAAAATCGGTTGAGGCAAGTAGTAGAGGAATAGCGAGTGGAATGGAAAGATCGGCTACAAGTTCAGGAATCTTTCCGGGCCAAAAACCCGATGGAAAAATATTGCCGATCAAAATTCCAGCCGCATAACAAAGGATTACCGGTCCGAGTATTTTAAAAAAACGATAACGATTTGCAAGTAAATAAGCAATTTTCGGGAAACCGACTAGCGCGAGCAAGATGATCAAAATTTTAATAGAACTAAAAACGACTTCCATGTTTTGCCTCGGGAAAAGAATCTAAAATTAGAATTTCCGGAAATCACTCGTAAATTCTAACTGAAAAGATCTTAATTCTGCTATTTTTTGAAATATAATCTGAATTTACCAGATAAAATCCGTTTTATTAGATATTTTTCCACCAAAACGACGAAATTTACATAAAAATGGATTCCTTCGGAACGATTTCTGTTCCTATGCAGAAATCCAAACACTCCCCCCTATTGATTTTTCACCAGATCGATTTTAGCTTCATTTACAGAAAACATCGGTATTCGAATCCTGGAACAAAGGCATGAAAGAATACGACATCATTGTCATTGGAACGGGTGGTGGGACAAAATTGGTCACTCCTCCTTCCAAACTAGGGCTAAAGGTTGCTGCTTTCGAAAAAGAATCCCCCGGCGGGACTTGCCTGAACCGTGGCTGCATTCCCTCCAAAATGCTGATCTATCCCACGGAAATCATACGTTTCTCGGAGGATAGTTCCAAATTTCCGCTCCATTTCGACTCGAAACCCAGAGCGGATTTTTCGACCATCGTCAAACGGGTGTCAGAGACTGTGGATGCGGATTCCAGGTCCATTCCGATTGCTTATGAAAAAAATCCGAACATAGACTATTATCCGTATTATGCCCGTTTTGTTTCGGATAAAGTCATAGAAGCAAACGGAGAAACTTTCACAGCCAAACATATATTTGTCACCGTAGGAACAAGACCGAATATACCCGATATACAAGGGTTAGAAGGAACTCCTTATTGGACCTCCAGAGAGGCGCTCCGTTCGGAATCTTTACCGAAGTCTCTCGCAGTGATCGGAGCGGGTTACATTGCACTGGAACTTGGCTCTGCATACAAAGCGTATGGAACGGAAGTCGAAGGTTTTGCCAGAGCTGAAATTTTAAGTTCCGTAGATTCCGAAATTAGAGAAGAATTCAAAAAACATCCCCCCTATCCTATCAATGATCATTTTCAAATGCAGAAAATCAGCTTTGAAAAAGGCCTGTTTACACTGACAGGAAAAGATAAGTATGGAAATTCCTACTCCCGATCTTTCGAAAAACTTTTGATCGCTACCGGAGTTCGACCCAACACCGACGATTTGGGGATAGAAAGTACATCGATAGAATTGGATTCACGAGGGTATATCAAAGTAAATGAATATCTTGAAACCGGTTCCACCGACGTATACGCGTTTGGTGATGTAATCGGAAGATATTTCTTCCGTCATACTGCCAATTTTGAAGGAGAACATCTGTTTCAAACTCTGATTGCAGATAAGAAAAAAACGAAAATAGAATATCCTCCCGTTCCGGGAGCTGTATTTACACACCCTCAGATTGCAACCGTAGGTCTTACGGAAGAAGAATTGATATCAAAAAAGATTCCCTATTGGAAAGGAGTGAACCGTTATTCTTCCTCCGCAATGGGAATGGCTAGAATGTCCGAAGTGGGTTTTGTAAAAGTTCTGGTTGATAAAGAAACGGAAACCATTTTGGGGGCACATATCATCGGAGACGAAGCAAGTGATATGATTCACCAATTGATTTTGGCAATGAGTTTAAAAGCCAACTTGGATCAAATGTTAAGAATGATCTACATTCATCCGGCACTTCCGGAAGTTGTAAGAAACGCATTTCGTAAAGTAAAAGAAGAACGTATCAAAGAGAAGGGATACTAATGACTAAAAAACATCTTTGCAACCGCTACGATAAAGAAACATTACTAAAACAAGTTCTTTCCGATCCCAGAGAAAGAAGAGTTCTCTCTTTTTATAGATATGTTCTGATTGAGAACCCTAAGGAGTTCAGAGATTTTCTCTATGAATCCTTGTCCGATCTGGGAACATTAGGTAGAATCTATCTGGCAGAGGAAGGAATCAACGCGCAAATTTCCATTCCCGTAGACGAATACGAACATTTAAGAACACTCGTCAATTCCATTCCTCAATTATCAGGAATCTATTTCAATGATGCAGTGGAAGATAAAAAAGAATCCTTTTTGAAACTTGCCATTAAAGTAAAAAACAAAGTCGTAGCTGACGGCTTGGACGACTCCACATTTAACGCATCCGATGTGGGAACCCATTTATCTCCTTTAGAATTTCATAAAGCAATGGATGAGCCCGGTGTCATCATCGTGGATATGCGGAACAATTATGAATCTGAAGTAGGCCATTTTGAAAATGCAATTCTGCCGGACGCTGGAACCTTTAGGGAAGAACTACCGATGGTAGAAGATATTTTAAAAGAAGAGAAAGATAAAAAGATCCTCCTTTACTGCACGGGAGGAATCCGCTGCGAAAAAGCGAGCGCCTATTTAAAACACAAAGGGTTTGAAAAGGTTCATCAACTCAGAGGCGGAATTATTTCTTACGCGAAAGAAATCGAAGAACAAGGGTTAAAGTCCAAGTTCAAAGGCAAAAATTTCGTATTCGACGACCGCTTGGGAGAAAAAATCACGGAAGACATTCTAACCGTTTGTTATCAATGCGGAAATCCTTCCGATCGACATACCAATTGTGCCAATTTAGGCTGCCATGTATTATTCGTTCAATGTACAAGCTGCCAGGAAAAAATGGAGAATTGCTGTTCTGAAGAATGTAAATCCATAGTCAGGCTCCCGACGGAAGAACAAAGATTACTTCGCAAATCCGGCAGAAGCCACCTTTACCCCACGCACCACCTAACCCGTAAACTAGTAGGCAAATAAACAAATATGAAATCAAACGAAACCTATGCAATCGACATCCAAGGTTTGGAAAAAACCTACAAGACAGGTGTAAAAGCATTGAACTCAGTCGATCTGAAAGTGGAGAAAGGGGATTTTTTCGCACTACTCGGTCCCAATGGCGCAGGCAAATCCACGGTAATAGGAATACTAAGTTCTCTCATCACCAAATCGAAAGGGAAAGTGAAAATCTTCGGAATTGACATAGACGAAGACCAGGAAAAAGCAAAAACATATCTGGGAATTGTTCCTCAGGAATTCAATTTCGGAATCTTTGAAACGGTGAGCCAAATCATAATCAACCAGGCTGGTTATTACGGAATTCCATTGAAGATAGCGAAAGAAAGAGCTGATTATTACTTAGAAAAACTTTCGTTATACGAAAAAAGGAAATCTCCCGCCGGCCAACTTTCCGGAGGAATGAAGCGCAGACTTATGATTGCACGCGCTTTAGTTCACGAACCGGAATTGCTGATTTTGGATGAACCGACCGCAGGAGTGGACATTGAAGTCCGACGTTCCATGTGGGAATTTCTAACGGAACTCAATTCTCAGGGAAAAACAATCATACTCACTACCCATTATTTGGAAGAAGCGGAATCTCTTTGCAGAAACATAGCAATCATCGATCAGGGAAAAATTGTAGAAAATACTTCTATGAAAAAACTATTGCAGAGATTGGATTCGGAAACATTTCTAATCGATTTAAAATCTGTCCCTAAAACAAAACCTGCTTCCAAAAAGTTCACGTTTACATGGCCCGATGAAAGGACAATGGAAGTTCAAATCAACAAAAAACAATCCATCAACGATCTGTTTTCCGAATTAACCAAACAAAAGTTACAAGTCGTAAGTCTTCGCAATAAAGCGAATCGTCTGGAAGAATTATTTATCAATTTGGTAGGAAGGAAAATTTCCTAATGTTAAAACAAAACCTGATCGCCTTACAAACGATTGTCCGCAAGGAATGGATTCGAATCACCAGAATTTGGCTTCAAACTCTGATCCCTCCCGTCATCACAATGGCACTTTATTTTCTGATCTTCGGAGAGCTGGTAGGAAAACAAATCGGCAATATCGGCGAATTCACTTATATTGAATTTATAGTTCCGGGTCTCATTATGATGAGTGTGATCACCAGCTCCTATAATAATGTAGTATCTTCCTTTTATTCCAGTAAGTTTATGAAATACATAGAAGAACTTTTGGTCTCTCCCACTTCTCCCTATACGATCGTACTCGGTTACACTTTGGGTGGTGTGGTAAGAGGTCTGTTCGTCGGATTTTTAGTAACACTTACTTCTATGTTTTTTACAGACTTACGAATCTACAATCTGTTCGTAATCATCGTTACCGTAATACTTACCTCGATCTTATTTTCTTTGGGCGGTTTTTTAAATTCACTCTTTGCTAAGAGCTTTGACGATGTCACAATCATTCCCACGTTTGTGCTTACTCCACTCACCTATCTAGGAGGGATTTTTTATTCCGTGAAAAGACTTCCTGAGTTTTGGCAAGTAGTATCCTATGCAAACCCGATTCTTTATATGGTGAATAGTTTCCGTTACGGATTCCTTGGAATAAGCGATGTTAGTATCATTTTTTCGCTCAGTCTTCTTTTTATCATTTCCGCTTTTCTATTTATCTTTAATGTCAAACTTATGGAAAGAGGATATGGAATCCGAAGTTAGAAAAGAAAGAATCCTACTTATTTTGCAGGAGGCATTTTTGCCTGCTGCACTTGAAGTAACCGACAATTCCCTTCTTCATGCAGGCCATGTAGGATCGAGCCCCAGCGGAGAAACTCATTACAAAATTTACATTCGCTCGGATCAGTTTAAAAATAAAACTTTGGTGGAACAACACCGTTCGATTTACGAAGCTCTCGGAAAGGAATGGAAAACGGGACTGCATGCTTTGGAAATTGACTCTAGTTATCCGACTTAAAAACCGTCTAATGGATATATATGGAAAAACCTACACTTATCAGTTTTAAACTTTGCCCTTTTGTTCAAAGATCGGTCATTACTCTTTTGGAAAAGAAAGTAGATTATGAAATCAAATATATTGACCTTGCTAACAAACCGGACTGGTTTTTAAAGATCTCTCCATTCGGAAGAGTTCCCGTTTTGCAAGTGGGAGAACATGTTCTTTTTGAATCGGCAGTGATCAATGAATATCTGGATGAAGTGAATCCTCCTTCCTTACACCCTACGGTTCCGATTGAAAAAGCGAAACAACGTGCTTGGATCGAATTTGCAAGTGCCATCAATATGGATCAATATCTGCTCACAATGACCAAAGATAAACAAGAGTTCGATAAAAAACTTTCCGATCTGAATGCAAAGTTCAGCCAATTGGAAGCGATTTTACCGAATGGATTTTCCGATTCCCTTTATTTCAGTGGAAAAACATTTCAATTGATCGATACTTCTTTCGCACCTGCATTTATGCGTTTTGATTTTTTGGAAAAATCCAAGGCCAATTTGAAATTTTTTGAAAATTTCCCGAAGCTTGCTCTTTGGTCAAAAACTTTACTTTCCAAAGATTCGGTAAAGAATTCTGTTTTACCTGAAGTCCCGGAAGAGTACATTCGATATATCAAAGATCATAATTCTTATTTAGGAAGTTTAATCTAATCATGACACTAGAGGAAATCCAATCCAGAATCCAAACCGGTTTACCGGGATCGAAGGTGGAGATTTTGGATCCGTACAGAGACGGAGTACATATCAAAGCTCTCGTCACCTATTCCGGATTCAATGGCAAGTCCATGGTCGAACAACATAGAATGGTATACGCAACATTAAAAGATGAATTAAAAGAGGAGATCCATGCCCTTGGCTTGGAAACTAGGAGTGAATAATATGGATGGCGAATTAAAAAGTAAAATCGAAGACCTGATCAAATCCAAAAAGGTTTTTTTGTTTATGAAAGGAACTCCGGATGCGCCACAATGCGGTTTTTCTGCGGGAATCGTAACTGTGCTCAAACAACTGCAAGTTGATTTTGGATCGTTTAACGTACTTTCCGATATGAAGGTTAGAGAAGGGATCAAAGAATTTACAAATTGGCCGACCATTCCTCAACTTTATATCAACGGGGAGTTCATTGGTGGCCACGACATCACTGTGCAAATGGCGCAGTCCGGTGAACTTTCCAAAAAAATCGGTTAATCATGTTTCGGCTCTATCAGTATGCAACTTGTCCTTATTGCCAAATGGTAATAAGGACAATGAAAAATCTAGGGCTAGTTGAAAACAAAGACTTCGTTCTGGTGGAAGCATCCCGAGGAACGGAGGGACGTGATGAAGTAGTGAGTTTAGGTGGAATTTCTCAAGTACCATTTCTGGTGGACGGAGATACAAAGATGTACGAGTCGGGCGATATCATCGCCTACTTACAAAAAAAATTTTCCTAGTTAAACCCGAGTAAGTCGAGGATTTTCGATCCCACTGAACGCGGTGTTCCCTTATAGGGGAATTCATGAATGTAAAGCACAGGATTGAAGTTGATTTCCAAAACTGCAAATGTGTTTGGATCCGGCTTCTTCTCAATCTCACTTGAAATAATATCTACTCCGCAAATCGTCGCACCTGCCGCTCTCGCTGAATCCAAAGCAATCTTCTTAAAATCGGGATGCACCGTATCTGTATAGTCAACGGAGTCCCCACCTGTGGAAATATTTGAATTTTTTCGTAAATAGGCGATCCGGCCGGATGGAATTACCGAATCAAAATTGAAACCTTGGCTTTGTAACACTTCTTTTTCGATTTCACTCATCTGAATTTTTTCCAACGCCGTTTTATGACCTTCCCCTCTTCTAGGATCATCATTTTTTCGGGCAATCAGATCGGAAATAGTAGATTTCCCATCCCCAGTTACATTCGCAGGCACCCGGTTGCAAACAGCAACCACCTCATCGCCTAATACTAAAAAACGATACTCGGGCCCTTCGATGAACTCTTCTATGATGATGGAGGAAGAATACGACAAAGCTCTTTCCACAAATATTTTAAAGTTCTCAAAACTATCTCCTATCGGAGAAATTCCGATTCCGATTCCGAAATTGGTCGTTACAGGTTTGATTACTTTCTTTTTATCTTCGAAGATTTTAAAATCACCGAGAGCGGATTGCAAATTCGAATAATTTTTCCCGATAGGAACTCTGATTTTCTTTTCCGATAGAATCAACTTCGAAGCGATTTTATTTTCCATTACAAGATAGCTCATAAGACTATCGAGTCTGGTTTTACTTGCTTCTTTTATAAATTCAACATGATTGCCTTGCTTTAGTCTTAGAAAGTTTTCACCCCTGTCGATGATTTCCACCTCCATCTTTCGATGAATCGCATCGCGGATGATGATTTGAGTGGAGATCTCTAGATCTTCGTAACCTTTAGGCAATTCGAAAGAACTCATCAAATACCCGCCGAACAAATATTTAACGGTTTCAATTGGATCGGTTTTTGATTTTTCTTCAAATGGGAACCTTCCTGGTTTTCCATTGCTTTCTGCTCTTCCAAAGATTCTTTAGCCAATGCTTCAAAGTATTCCATTTTTTCTTTTGTCAAAGGATATTCCCTTAAAAACTGGCTATGGCTTGCGGAAAGTTTTAATCCGAATTCATGAAAACTCATTTTGTTGATTTTCAGATCCAACTCGGAGACCGAGGAAGAAAGCAAAGAAGGATCATTCCATTTTTCCCATTGAACTTCCCAAGCTTTGGAATAAGGTCCGTTCTCGGTATCGTTTTTGTCCAATAGATCGGCAAGAGGTTGCAGTTCAGCTAACAACTGATAAATGAACTCGTGCAAATTCCAGGTTTCACCTAAAAATTGAATGGATGTATTCGGTTTTCTACCCAACCAAGTAGTTTTTTCCTGATTGGATCTCCAAATTTTAATCTCTTTTTTATCGGCGGGAGGGGAATCGGATAGCAAACAATACAAAAGCAACATATGAATGAAATAGAGTCTATTTTCTTCCACACCGATCGGAGAAAAAGGATCCAGATCCAAAAGCCTAATCTCCAAATACTCGACTCCCCGTTCCATAAGCGCATCCAAAACTCTTTCGTCTCCATGGGGAACTTGTTTGGGGCGAACCAACGAATAAAATTCATTTTCTATCTGCAGATAATGATCATTCAATTGGTTCTCCGGTTTCACCGAATACTTTTTATAACCGGGATAGGGTTTGGATACAGCGATACACATATCGGTCGCATAATCTTTTAGGGAGTTGACCGAAATGGGAAGTTTTGCCTGCACATCACTCGTGTAACCGATATTAGACAAACGAAGAGTCGTAGCAAAAGGCGCGTTATATGTTTTTTTATCGAGTTTTTTAAATTCTTTTCCCAGTTTGACAAAAGATTCGTCTATCAGACTGGAAGCCCCGAAAAGATAAAGTAGTGCGGGAGAAAGCCTGTTGAAATTCCGAATCGTATCAAAGTAAATCTGGCTTTGGGTTTCTTTACCCAATGGTTTTTTATAACGGATTTCAGAAAGCTTTCCGAGCAAACATTTGTCAAATGACAAATTGTAATGCACTCCGGAAATAGTTTGCATTTTTCTGCCGTAACGAAAACCAAGACCTCTTCTGTAGATATTCTTTTTTCTACCTTCTTTACTTGTTCCGTAAACTCCGATAGGAATTTCATTATCTTTAGGCAAGGGACTCGGCATACTGAAAGGCCAAAGCGTTTCCTTTTCCAGTTTGCGAAGTGTAAATGCGTGAAGTTCGGTCAACTCTCGCAAGGTGTCAGGAATTGTTTTGCGGGCTTCCGTGGCGTATTCAATCTGTGGTTCCGCAAAATCGGTTTTGATCAGAGGATGGACGAGAGCCGACCCTAGAGCCGTAGGATGATTTTTTCTGGAAATGTTTCCTTTGGAATCCACCCGAAGAGATTCTCTCTCTAACCCATGTTTTGCGGAAAGCAAACAATCGATATGATCTGCGGTCAGCAGAGTTTTTGCAGTCTTTTTATGAAATCTTGAAAGTAATTTAGGTTTGGCCATTTTTAAAAACTAAGAGGTATTCCTTCTCCCCGCGGATCGGATACTCCAATGAGTTTGTCTCCTTCTCTGGCAACGGCAAAAACTTTTGCCCTATGTCTAATATATTGGACTTTGTAAAAAGGTAAATTCGCTTCCGGAAATACGGATTTTAATTCAGGTTCTACAAATAAAATATCAGGTTGGAACTGGTGATGAAGCCTCGGGTAAGATGCACTTTCGTACAGGCTGTATCCGTCTTTTTTGTAACGTATCAAAGTATTGATGATTGTAGTTGGAATTTGAGAACCGCCGGGGGCACCGATTACGATTTCACTTTTCCCGTTTTCATCGAGCAAGATGGAAGGTGACATGCTGGAAAGAGGTGTTTTGCCTGGAGCTATCTTATTTGCTTCCGAACCGATGAGTTTGTAGAGGTTGGGAACTCCCGGAGCGACGGAAAAATCATCCATCGTATTATTGAGAATGAGTCCGGTTCCGGGAACTACTACTTTGGCGCCCAAACTCCCATTGACGGACTGAGTGGATGAAACCGCATTTCCCTCTTTATCCAAAACGGATATATGAGTGGTATTATAAGATTCCGATTTTAGAGCTCCCGATTCATTCGACCAAGCACCAGAAACGATTTTTTTTTCAATTTCATTTGCTTCCGATTTTGCATATTCATGGGATATGAATTTGGAAACATCCACATTCGTAAAACGGGGGTCTCCTCCGAAATTTGCCCTATCCCTATAACCTACTCGCATTGCTTCCGTTAGATTAATTATTTTTCCCACTTCTCCGGTAGGCAGGGATTTTTTTTGATTCAATTCATTCCAAGTTTGTAATATGGTAATCATATGAACACCGGAAGAAGGTGGAGGCATTGTTAAAAGAGTTTTCCCGAAAGCCGAACCTGAGATCGGATCCGTTTCAAAAACCTGATAGGTTTCCAAATCATTCGCATCCATATAGTTTTCAAACTCGGAATAATAACTTATTATCTTTTCCGCAGTGAAACCTTTGCGGATTTCCGAATCTCCGTTGGTTTGAATCCGTTCCAATACTTTTGCAAGATCTTCCTGGACGAGGGTTTCCCCTTCCCGAAGAGGTCTGTTTTCCTTTCCGAATATGGATCGCATTTCGGGGTTCATATGTTTCCAATTGAATTCAACCGTCTTTGCCAAATCGGAATAAACGGGGAAACCCTGTCTCGCATAACTAAGCGCAGACTCAATCACCTTTTCCAATGGAAGTTTTCCATATTTTTTCTGAATAAGCACAAGCCCTTGGATCATTCCCGGAACTCCTGCCGCATAAGGCCCATTCAATGTTTTCCCCTGAATCGGTTTGCCGTCTTTATCCACGTAAAGTTCCGCCTTACCGTTCTTTGGAGATCTTTCCCTGAAATCGAATGCTTTTTTGATTTTTTTGCCCGGAAAATGGATAATGGCAAATCCTCCACCTAACAATCCAGTGGATTGAGGACGAACAATGGAAACGGCAAAACTCGCGGAAACAAATGCATCCACTACATTCCCACCCGCCTTCCATGCCTCGATTCCCGCTTTGGAAGCGAGAGGATGGTCGGTTGAAATGATAAATTCATTCCCGGAGATTTCATAACGGTCTTTTTTGTCTCCGGATCCTTCAATCTGAGGAATATAAACCGGCTCAATGTTTCGTTTGGTAATATCGAATTTGGTTCCGGGGATACAGAAAAAAAATCCAAAGGAAAACAGTAGTAAAAGAGCCGGAAATACTTTACTCGGTATCCGCATAACAGTCCCTAATCGTAAATTCCCATCTGCATTTTTGCTTCTTCGCTTGCCATCTCTCTCGGGTCCCATTTGGGATTCCACACTACTTCCACAACGACTTCATCAATCCCATCGACTCGTAATGCCTGATCTTCTATTTCCTGTTTCATTTGAGGGCCCGCGGGGCATGCCATGGAAGTATAAGTCATTACTATGATTGCTTTTTTTTCTTCTACGGTGATTTGATAGATAAGCCCTAGTTCCACCAGAGTAATTCCGATTTCAGGATCTTCCACTTCACGTATGTTATTATAAACTTCCCATTCCAAAGAAGTGTTCGGCATTGTAATCATTTTGGCCTCCTAAAAACCCTTGCCAAGGGCAACCCAAGGCAAAAGAGCACAACGATGTCTATTCGGATAAGTAAATATTAACTCCCAGAACCTTCGTTCGTCAACGGGAATCCTGTCCGAGAGTGTTTGGTCCTGAAGTGTGCTTTTTCTAATCTCCAGTTGGTTCAGAAAAAAATCCTTGGACCAGAGAGTTTGTTTTGAAAATAAAATTCCCATAGATGCTTGGCAAATAGAGCAGGATTCTCCTCTGAGAGATAAAATTCGAATCAGATCCTCTTTTCTCTCGATGTAGAGATCACATTCATCTCCGCACATGGAGTTTTTTGCATTTAAAATGGAGTCGTATGTTTCAGGTAAAATCCAATTGCCGGATGCTTTCCAACCGAGAAAAAGATCGATATGACTATCTTTTGGCAACACGGGAAAATATGGACTTCACTTTCTCCAAACTCGCAACCAAAGAATCAACATCTTCTTTAGTTGTATAAGCATAAAAGGAAGCCCTACAAGTTCCTGGAATTTTCCATAGTTTCATAAGCGGTTGGCAACAATGATGTCCCACCCGAATGGCAATCCCTTCTTCATCCAAAATCGAACCCACGTCATGAGGATGTACTCCTTCCAAAGTGAAGGAAATCACTCCTCCTCTTTTGTCCAGATCATCCGTTCCGTAAATGGTAATACCACCTAACCGATTTAATTTGGTAAGCGCATATTCCGTGATTTCCATTTCATGTTCATGGATATTTTCCATTCCCAATTTGGTGAGATAATCCAATGCATAAGCGAATCCTATCACACCCGCGATATTGGGTGTGCCTGCTTCCAGTTTGGCGGGAAGATTTGCATAAGTGGAAATTTCCAAATCCACGTTTTCAATCATATCCCCTCCACCGAGCCAGGGAGGCATAGCTTCCAGAATTTCTTCTCTTCCGTAAAGCATTCCTACTCCCGTCGGCCCCATCATCTTATGAGCCGAGAAAGCGTAAAAATCAACATCCAAGGAAGTTAAGTTCACCTTCAGATGGGATGCAGCTTGCGCTCCGTCCAAAAGCACTTTAGCACCCACTTGGTGGGCCCTAGTTATGATCGGTTTCACATCATGGATGGTTCCGGTCACATTGGACATATGTGATACTGCAACGATCTTAGTTCTACGGTTTATGATGGAATCCAAGTTGGAAAGATCATAAGTGGTGTCTTCTTTGATAGGAATAAAACGTAAAATTGCACCTTTCTCTTGGGCAAGCATCTGCCATGGAACCAGATTGGAATGATGTTCCTGTACACTGAGTACAATTTCATCCCCTTCGCTTACATTGGCTCTTCCCCAGGCTTGTGCGACCAGATTGATGGACTCAGTCGCGCCACGTGTGAAGATCATGGATTTGGCACAAGGGGATCCGAAAAAATGAGATGCTTTGATTCTGGATTTTTCAAATAGTTCGGTGGCATGCTGGGAGAGATGATAGATCCCTCTGTGGATGTTTGCATTCTCTTCTTCGTAGTATTTGGAAGTGCCGTCGATCACCGACTTCGGTTTTTGAGAAGATGCGCCATTGTCCAAATACACAAGAGGTTTCCCATTGGGAGTCAACGTAGATAGGATGGGAAAATCTTCTTTGATTCGATAAGGATCTAATTTCATATTGTTTTTCTAATCCTCCAAATCCACTTCCAGATCATCACCGTTCAATTTGGTTTTGAACACGGGGAGATTTTCCGTGGCAGGCAAAGAAACCACTTCTCCCGTTCTGATATTGAATTTTGCAAAATGACGGGGGCATGTGATCACTTCGCCTACCAGTTTTCCACAAGAGATCTCTTCACCGTCGTGAGTGCAAAGATCTTCGAAAGCAAGATAGGTTTCGCCTATTTTAGTGAGTGCAACTCTCGTATAACGAGTGCTCACCACTTTCATTTCCCCTTCTTTGATCTCATGGAGTTTTGCCAGCTTTTGAAATGCCATCAATCACCTCCCGCCAAAATCTTTTCCTGAATAAGAACGGAGAGAACTGCCGCGTCTTCTTCGGAAAATGCGATTTTCGAAATCATTTCATTATAAAAAGCGGACACGAGTAGATGTTTCGCCTCATTGGAATTGAGTCCGCGGGAAAGAAGGTAGAATAATTGTTCTTCGTCAATATCCCCGACGGTAGCTCCGTGGGTACAGGAAACATCTTCTGCAAAAACTTCCAATTTGGGGATCGCCTCAGCTCTCGCTTTTTTACTCATGGAAAGGTTATGGGATTCCTGATGAGCGGTGACTTTTTTCAAGTTCGCGGGGATATGCAGATTGCCTGTAAAAATATGATGGGACTTGTCTGCGACAATGGTTTTATAAATCAGTTTGCTATTTGTATGGTCGGCCAGATGAGTCACAAGTATTTCCACATCGTTAAACTCCCGTTTGCCAAGCGCAGTGAGTCCGGAGATATTTGCCTCGGAACCGGTTCCAGCAAGCCTGGGAAAATAGAATGTTTTTCCCCGAAACCCTCCCAATGGCAAAGCGGATAAATTCAATTTGGAATCTCTTTCCTGATGCGAAAATACGGATCGAAAATGATAAAGATCGGAATCGTAATCTTCTCTGATTTGTAATTTCAAATCGGAAGATTCCTCCAACCAATAAAAACTAACGGAGCCAAACAGATGTAAGTTTCCCGTTTTGGAAATCGTTTTATAACCTTCTTTGATTTTAGATGAAGTGTTTTTTCCCACCCTCACCAAAAACACGGAAGAAACGGAAAGGGTCTCTTCCGAATGAAACCCCCAATCCAAAATATCCGCCCGGTTTTCATCTACTTCAAAATAATAATATTCTTTTGCATGAAAGAGACTGAAGAGTGCGAAATAATTTCCATTCGCTTGTTTCAATAGTTCTTCCAAAACCTGCGAAACTTTGGAAGTGTTCTCTTCCGTCCATTCCGTACGGCTGAGATTGGAATGTATATTTATGAATTCTCCTTCGGCAAAAGAAGAATTGAAGTCGGAAAGGTTGAACTGACCTAAAGGGAATTTGCGCCAAGACTCATCATGAGGCCCGGGAGGTATGGTATTCTCTAGTGACTTTCCCACTTTGGATTTGAACTCGGCAAGTAGGTTTGCGGAGATCAAATTATTTCCAGGGTATTTTGCCAGGGAGATAGCCAATTACTTTACTCCTTCTCTTTCCAAAATCCAATCATAACCTTTTTCTTCCAATTTCAAAGAAAGTTCTTTGCCTCCGGTTTCCAAAATTCTTCCGTCTGCAAAAACATGTACAAAATCAGGGATCACATAATTCAACATTCTTTGGTAATGGGTAATGAGAAGGACGGAACGTTCGCTGGAACGGTTTGCCATGATTCCTTCGGAAACGATTCTAAGAGCATCAATATCCAAACCGGAATCGGTTTCATCCAGGATTGCCAAAGTGGGTTTGAGAAGGCTCATCTGTAAAATTTCGGCTCGTTTTTTTTCACCACCGGAAAAACCGTCGTTCACATAACGGGCAATAAACGAATCAGGCACTTCCAGAAGAGACATGGCACTCTTCAGTTCCGACTTAAACTCCCGCACGGGAATGTCTTTTCCCCGATGGGCTTTCAAAATGGATTTCAGAAAATTTCCAATACTAACACCTGGTAATGCGGTCGGGTATTGAAAGGATAAAAAGATACCGAGTCTTGCCCTTTCGTCTGTGGGCATCGAGAGTATGGACTGACCTTTGAATAAAATGTCTCCGGAAAGTATCCTATATTTCGGGTGGCCGAGTATGATATTTGATAATGTGCTTTTGCCAGAACCATTTGGTCCCATGATGGCATGCACTTGCCCCGGACCAATGTTTAGATTGACCCCTTTCAGTATCTCTTTATCTCCGACGGCGGCACGTAGGTCGCGGATTTCTAGAATGAAGGACAAGGTGGGTATCCCTGGTAGTATTATTTAGAACGATTCTATTTTTAGACGAATCCCTACTACCAGGAAATCAAGACAGTCGAAAAAAACAAACCATTCCTATTCCATCCAATCCACTTGTGCGATTAGAATTCGGTTTTCGGAAAGGGAAAATGTGAAAATCACATATTGATTCTGATTCCTAATGTCATATAAGGGGTAAGTGACCCCCCATTTTTTACGGAAACGATCCGCTTCCGCTTTGTGTTTTAGAAAATAAGGCTTCCAGGCGTAATTATTTCCAATCTGGTTCATCTTTTCCTGGTATTCTCCCGCTTCCTTTACCAAATCATAAGTAGGGGTGATTTGATATCCGTCCTTGTCACATACGAAAATCTTCAGTATGTTAGATGGAAGAGAATCCACGATCTTTTTGAAGTTAAACGCAAAATCTTCATTGCTTGTTTCTTCGAAACCGTTGAAAACTTCATTCAATTTATCGATGATGTTTTGTTCGCGGATTCCTTTTTCAATCAGCTCCTTGGACCTGTGATTGGAAAAATTTTCAAGCACAGTGGTCATCTTTTCAGAAAACGTACTTCTATTTAAAAAATGAGGATTGGGAACTGAAAAATAGTATCCCTGTAAAAGATTGGCGCCCATCGAAAGTGCAAGATTCACCTCCTCTTCCGTTTCGATTCCTTCAAATAGCAGCTGGGAGCCCAATTTTTGGGACATTTCGGAGATTGCACCTAATACTTGTTTGAACGAATTTTTATTCAAACTTTCTCTCATGATCTGGATATCCACTTTCATAATATCCGGATGAAGGTAACCGATTCTTTCCAAATTGGAAAAACCAGAACCCAAGTCATCAATGGCAATCTTCAAACCGTAGTCTCTGAAAATTTGAACAATTTGAATCAACCTTTCGATCGAACCGTCAAACTCGTCTTCGGTGATCTCGATCACAACCTGGTTGCGATTGATTCCGTATTTTTCAATAAGTTGGATGATATGAAAATTTTCTGCGAAAAGATCCGTGTGATGCACCCGGGAAAGAAAGTTGGGCATCATATTAAAAAACAATTTGGTGCGTAACCCAGAGTCTTTCAGGTGCTTTACAGCTTTTTCCCGAAGGACCCGGTCAATATTATAAACAGGTACCATGTCCTGCTCGCGGTTATGAAAAAGCCCGCCTAGAGATTGGTAGGTATTTTCGTCCGGATCAAATTGTCGTCCGAGTACCTCGTAAGCCGAGATGGAACGATTGATCGCATTCACGATTGGCTGGAAGTGAGGAACAAAATGAGACTCGTTCCAGAACTGGCCACCCTTATGTGTTTCTGTAATGAACATGGTTCGGTGATATCCCTAGGCTTCCATGCTCATTTGTGTCCAAAGTAAGACAAGAATTTTTCGTTATTTCTGTCTCACTTTGGACATATTTTGACCCATTTGTGGCAAAATTGTGCAATGCTAAATAGAATATCCGTCCGGCACAGTGGTATGTCGAGGAACGACGATGATTCCGTCCCTAATTTTTACGAATTCGTCTTCGTATTCGGTATAGGAATGCAGATTCAATAATTTAACACCTGTTCCAATCGCACAGTCTTTGTCTACGATCGCGTTTCTGATTTCACAATCCGGCCCGATTCCATTGGGAATTTTTCCATGCACTCGGTCAAAAGATCCGTAATTGTCGAGTCCCATAATCACCGAATCATAAATTTTGGTTCCCTGATCGATGTACTGGCGGACTCCTATGACGGAACGGTGGACTTCACATCGGTTCAAAATCGTCCCTTCCGAAATCAAAGCTTTATTCACTACTGCCTGGTTGATTTTGGTGGGAGGAAGAGACCTTGGTCGGGTGTAAAAAGGAGTTTTTTCCAGATACAAATTGAATTTAGGAACATCATCGGTGAGCATCAGATTCGCTTCATAAAATGCGCGTATCGTTCCTATATCCTCCCAATATCCTTCATACACATAGGACTTTACCTTTTTTTCCCGGATGGCTTTGGGTAAAATCTCTTTTCCGAAATCAGTCATTCCGGGATCTTCCAAAACCTCAATCAAGGTCTTGGTATTAAAAATATAAATCCCCATATTTGCCAAATAACTTCCATTAGGTTGTTTGCAAGATTCCACCTGATGAATGTCTTGTGGTTTTTCTATAAACTCGCGGATAAATCCGTCTTCCGTTGTTTTTACAATTCCCAGTCCGTAAATCTGTTCTTCGGAAACTCCGTTGGAAGCGACACTGATTTCCGTATCCGGATCAGAAAGATGGGTCTGCATAAAATTGGCTAGATCCATATTATAAAGTTGGTCGCCGGATAAAATGAGTACGTATTTCGGTTTTTGCTCCCGGATGTAAGGAAGCACCTTTCTTACCGCATCCGCAGTTCCTTCGAACCAATTGACACTGGAAACGGTTTGTTCTGCCGCGATGATCTCTACAAAACTCTTTTGGTTGATGGAGTTGGAGGAATAAGTTCTGTGAATGTGACGGTTCAATGAATAGGAATTGAACTGAGTGAGTACAAATATCTTTTCGAAGCCGCTATTTAAGGAATTGGAAATAGGGATATCGATGAGTCTGTATTTACCCCCGAAACTTACAGCAGGTTTGGAACGTTTTTCCGTTAGGGGAAGAAGTCTGGTCCCCTTTCCCCCACCTAGAATCACGGTGAGAACTTCATCTTTTCTTAAGATAAAGTCTACGGAATCGATGGAGTCTTCCTTAAAACGCATAAAAAGTTTATAAAAGAGAATCCTGAAAAAGCAAGAATTGTCTAAAAAAATTTATGATAATTTTTCTAAAATCGCATCCAGTATCAATTTGCCGTCTTCATTTCCAATGTAAGGATTGACCGCTCTTTCGGGATGGGGCATCATTCCTATGATTTTTGCGGCTTTGTCGGAAATACCTGCTATATCATGAAGAGATCCGTTCGGATTTTCCTCATAACGAAATACAATGTTCCCTTCGTCTTCCAGAGTTTGCAGTGTTTCTTTGTCCGCATAATAGGCACCTTCCCCGTGGGCGATGGGAATCTTTAAAGAAGGTTGTCGGATCGTCTTCGCGATCTTGTTGTTTGCAACCGGGAGTAGGTTCACGTCTTTACAAACATATTTCAGAGAACGGTTATGAAGGAGTGCGCCCGGTAAAAGTCCTGCTTCCGTTAAAATCTGAAATCCATTGCAAATTCCAAGAATCCGACCGCCTTTTTTGGCATAGGCGAATACGGATTCCATAGCTGGGCTAAACTTTGCCATAGCGCCCGTTCTAAGATAATCCCCGAAGGAAAATCCTCCCGGCAGCACTACCAGATCCGGAAGATCGTTGAACTGCTCTCTGTGCCAGACGTAATTCACATCTGCCCCATAGACATTGGAAAGAATGGTTCCTACGTCCTGATCGCAATTGGAACCTGGAAATGTAACCACGTTCACTTTCATAGTTTTTCAGTCACAAATCGGTATGTTTCGATCACTTGGTTCACGAGAGTGGACTCACAAAGTTCTTTCGCAAGTGCGTCCGCCTCTGACTTGTCATCCGTATTGATCTTCACTTCCAGATATTTTCCTACGCGGAGGTCACTTACGATGGATTTACCTTGGTCATGGAGGGCACGAAGGACTGTTTGGCCTTGCGGATCCAGTACGGAGTCTTTTAAAGTTATATTGATTTTTGCGATAAACATAAATTGATCTTCTTTTCTAATAATAAATATTTCTCTTTTAATTCAGCAATCAAAGAATCCGGCAAGCTCGGTGGAGGAGGATTTTTATCCCAGCCCGTTCCTTCCAACCAATTGCGCAAAATCTGTTTGTCAAAGCTGGCAGGGGTAGTTCCCAAAACATAGGAATCCGCATCCCAGTAACGGGAAGAATCGGGAGTGAGAAGCTCATCAATCAAAATGGGTTCACCGTCCAAAATCCCGAACTCGAACTTTGTGTCGCAAAGAATGATGCCTTGCGTTTTGATTTTATTATGTGCTTCCGTAAACAAAGAGAGAGAAGTGTTTTTCAATTGATTGAAAAGTTCCGCTCCTACTTCGTTTTTCATCGTTTCTTCGCTGATATTTTCGTCATGTCCCTCGTCGTTTTTGCGAGCCGGTGTAAAAATAGGTTCCGGGAATTTTTCAGATTCAAGCATTCCCTTGGGATAAGGAAGAAATGCAACTGTCCCTGATGATTTGTATTCCTTATAAGCGGAACCGGAGATATAACCTCGAACCACACATTCGTAATCGATTCGTTTTGTTTTTTTAACCAAAACGGATCTACCGTCGAACTCCGGTTTACTGGCAAAAGGTTCCGGAAAGTTTTTCAAATCGGTTTCGAGGAGATGATTTTTAAAATGAGAAAAATAATGGAACCAGGAACTGGAGATCCGATTTAAAATCTTACCTTTTTCCGAAACCGGTTCTTTAAAAACTACATCGAATGCGGAAATTCTATCGGATGCACAAAGGATGAGTTTGTCTCCCAGATCATAAACGTCCCTGACTTTCCCACGGTAACTGGGCTCTGTATTCAAATTTGAATGCATACCATTGCCATATCGTCGCCCGGGGTATGGTTTCCACAAAATTTCAAAATTTTCTCCTGCACGATTCCCAAAATATCCCCCCCCTCTTCGACCGCTTCATTAAAAATATTTTTCATTCCGTCTTCCGTGATAAAATGGGAACTTTCGTTCATGGCTTCGCTCGCGCCGTCAGTGTACATGAAAATTTTGGAACCGGGACTCAAGCGTACGGTTTGAACTTCATCTTTAGCATTCAAGTTGATTCCCATAATCATCGGGCTCATTCCCGAAAGAGCGATTGTTTTTCCTTCGGAATAAAGCAAAGGAGCGGGATGACCGCCATTGATATAAGTCAGAACCAAATCCTGATCCAGAAACGCATAACAGAAAGTAATCGAATAGTCTTCGGGTAAAACGATTTCCATATTTTGACGAAGGTGGTCCACTCTTTCCTTCAGACTCATCATGGGAGAAAGATTGAATAATTGCATTTTAAACATGGCGCCGATGAGCGCAGCACTCGGACCATGACCGGAACAATCGGCAATGACAATATGAAGTTTTTTGGCATCCGCCCAACAATCCACAAAATCCCCTCCTATCTGAAAGAAAGGATGAAAAAGAGTCTGGGCCTTGACTCCGTTCCAGATGAATTGTTTTTCAGGAATCAATTGTTCCTGTACTTTGCGCGCGGTCAAAAGTTCCCTTTCGTATTTTGCTTTTTCCCTTAATAGTTCATCTTGCAAATCCTTGATTCGCACAACGGAACGGATTTTGGCAACTAACTCTCTTTTGTTGAAGGGTTTGTTGATAAAATCATCTCCTCCGTTTTTCATAGCTTCTTCGAAGCCGATATCACGATCCAGAGAAGTGATGAATAGGATGGGAAGTAGTTTGTATTTTTCGATTGTGCGAAGCTCCCGGCAAAAGGAAAATCCGTCCTGCTCCGGCATATTCACATCCAAAAGGAGTGCATCCACAGATGTATTAACCAAAATTAGGCGAGCCTCTTCTGCAGAATACGCACAGAGAGCTTTAAAACCTTCGCTGGTAAGTAGATATTTTAATAACTCTACATTTTCAGGTACATCATCCACGATCAGGATGGTATGGTTTGCGCTTGTATTTTCTCTTAACCTGGTCACAAATTCCTAAGACTGTTTTGCGCGGAGTTCGTCTCTAAACTTTAAAATCTTTTGGTTACGGTATGCGACCAAAAACAAAATCAAAAACAGAAAATGATAGGAAATTACGGACAACCAAAAAGTAAGTTTCATATCAGAGTCCATTCCTCCCTTTCCAAGCACGCTTCCGGGATGGTTGCCCGGGTTTTCAATCCAACGAATGGCTCCCCAAGTCAAAACCGCACTGATCGCACATAGAAGTGATAAATAAGAAGATACTAATGCTTTTCTTTTTCCATCTAAAATTAAAAAACGGAGCACAAAATAAGAAACCAGAGAAAGACAAAGTATAAAAAAAGACTGAAGGCGGGCATCCGTTCGATCCCAAGGAACACCCCAGGCACTGTAAGCCCAAATCGGGCCCGAAAAAAGCACACCCAAGGCAAATAGAAAGGATATTTGTGTAGAAGTGTAAGCTAAATTATCCCATTTTGATTTTTTTGTAATAAGATATACGATAGAAAATAAACTGGCAAGGACCGGGCCATATAACGCCACCCATGCGACAGGGACATGAAAGTAGAATATTTTGTGACTCATCCCTTGTTCCAAAATAACGTTGGGATAGGTAAGGGAGAATACCACGATAAAAGGTATGGATATGACAACCAGGAGGAGCAGGAAAAGATCGCCGGGAAAAGGAAAAATACGAATTTGATTTCTCACCCTATCCAGACTCTAGGCAGTTATTAATAATTCTAGGAAAAAAGTTGCGGGCATCAGGATTCTTTTTTGGTGATCTCAATGAAAAGCCCTCCCATCGTTCCGTAAAAAAGACTGAAAAACAGAAGCAAAAGAACACTCTTCCAATGAAATCCCGGTTCCAGCCAAAATCTTTCCTCAGCTTCCAAACCGAATAGAAACAAAGGGATCGAAAAAGGAACTTGCAGCAAAGGCAGGACGATTTCCTTCAAACGGCTTTCTTCCGCAATGAGCCCTAAAGAAACTCCCAAAAATACAAGGGAAAGACTTCCCAAACAGGCAAACAACCATTCCCCTCCGAATCGGGAAATGTCGGAGGATTGAAAAAAAACGCTGAAGCTAAGAATCAATACTGCGTTTACAATGTTTGTACAAACCCAGATCACAGTGCATTTTGCCAAATACAAATACACCGCGGAGGTATGCGCAAGCGATGCGGTCCATCCTCCCGATTCTCTTTCTTCCCAAAGAGATTGCCCTACCAAAATGAAATTCAGCAAAAAGATGATCGCCCATTTCAGTCCGCGAACACTTCTCGCAGACAAAGATTCGTTTACTTCGATTGCCGAATAAAATATAAAAAGAACGCAAAGGCTAAGTGATAATAAGGAAACAAGACCACCTAACGAACGACCAATGAGTAAAAATTCTTTTTTTAGGATTTTAAGAAACATGATAGGAGACGTTGCCATAATCGGAGAGATTTATAATTTCGGTATGATTCAATCCTTTCGGGATTTCATGTAAGACAATCAGAATCATTCTCTTTTCCATTTCTTCATTGAGAATCTTTGTAAATAGTTCCGTTGATTTGAGATCAAGTCCCGTATAAGGTTCGTCGAGCAAAACGATTTCCGGTGAGGATAAGAAGGTTCGGATGAGAGCGGCTTTTTGTTTCATTCCTCGGGAAAACATATACACGGGTTCTCTCGTTCTTTTTTCCAATTTGAAGCGGTTGATCCAAGCGAGAACATCCTCTTCACTCAAACTGATTTCACTTAAGGAAGAATAATAGCTGATATTTTCGGAAAGACTGAGGGAAGTGTACAATCCCAATTCATGGCCGAGGTAACTGATTGTTTTTTCCCCTTCGGGGAAATGCCAGTTTTCGCTGATCTTAGCATAATGATAGATCTCTTTCAGAAAACTGGATTTGCCGGCGCCGTTTTCTCCTTGAATGATGTACAACCCAGGCCCCGAAAAAGAAAGAGATAGGTTACGAAAAAGAGTTTTGTAGCCGACAGTTAAGTTGAGAGACTTACATTCAAGAATCGTTTTCGGCATCAAGCACCATGTTTCGATATCTCTTTCTATTCGCACTTCTGTTTTTTGGGTCTCTGCCCTTACTTGCCCAAAAACAGATCGGGGATAAGGAATATCCTGAGATCCTTTGGGGAAAAGACCAGGAATTCGATACTTCCGACTTTCCGAACGGTTCCTTTATTTACCACAAAGAGGATTTTATCTTAGCCAGAGGAAAATTATTCCAAGGCACGCCTCCTCCTTCCGTAGGGAGCTTCACCTATGGGGACCGCACAATTAAAAACTCAGGGGAATGGAATAATGAAGCGATCGGACTTATCTTAAACGGAAAGGAAAAAGAAAAAGCGGAAGGGAAAAAGATGCTGGAAGCGGGGGTTCGATTTGATCCTCAATTTTTCCCGTTTCGTTACAACCTGGGAAGATTGTATTCTTTGGATTTCAAGTATGAAGGTGCGCTCGTTCAATTCGAATATGCAAAGGCAGAGGTACCCGAATATTTCAAAACCTATCTCCATATTGCGATTCTTTCCGAACTAACAAGGCAAGTATATTATGCGATAATGAATTACAAACTTGCCGCGGAAAAAAATCCGTATGATACCGAAGCGTTGATTCGAATGAGTGATCATTATCTGGCGACAGGGTTGAAAAACAGAGCGCTTATCTATTTAAACAAAGCACTCACCATTGATGAAGAGAGTCCGAATGTCAGACTCGGATTCGGAAGATTGGAAATGGAAAAAGGAAATTATCATATTGCTTATAAAATTTTCAACCGCACTTCTCTTACAACCGGGGAAGGAAAACAAAAGCCTTACGATAAGAAGTTTCATTATTATTTTGCGGAGACCGCTTCTAAAATCACGGACTACGAGACCGCCGAACAAGAGTATACAAAGATGTTACAATTCAAAAACGATCCTTTTTTTGCAAGTATCTCGGCAAAAGTAATCATGAGAAGAAGAGACATCGCCCGCAAATTTGCCGAAGCAAAACGAACTCAGTTGGACGATTCGGAAGAAGTCACCCCGGAAAATTCCGAATAGACTTTAAGGAAGTTAGGAGACGGGATTTTTTTGCTGTCTTCGGAGGCTTCTGTTATACCCCGCCCGAATTTGGGTGGGGAACTAGACCCGCCACCCAATGCATCCTCTCTATCACATCACCTCTTTCCTGTAAAACGAAGTCGGAGTTTTAAGGATTTTTCTTAAAATAAGTTCGCCTTTTTACCTGAGCATATCAAATAAAAACTTTCCGAATTCGTAGCGGAAACGGGAGATCCGGTAAAAAGCGATTGCTTTCTTATTTAAGAGTGCTTTGAATCGAATTCATGGACAATCAAGTTCAATATTTAAACCAAATCATAGAGATCATCGACACGAAAGCAGGCCTTTTCAAAAAGAACAAAAACAAAATCCCCCAGACTGCATATCAGGCCGAAAAACAAGTATTGGTAAAGATGATTCAAGACGCGATCACTCTTGCGGAATCAATCAAACCCACACCTTTTTCTTTGATCAATGATCTGAAATCTCTAATCAAACAATTATAAGTTTTTTTGAAACTGCGGATGTGTCAGGATTCGTTTGTCCCAATCCGCTTTGTTCCCTTCACCCAAATCTACCGGATAACGCGCGTCACTTCTTTCCCAACGCCCGATCCATTCCTTTCCTAAAAGTCCCTCTTTTTCTCCAATTCCTTCCGGAGATCTTGAATACGCAATAGTGGTTTCGGATTTCGGCCCGGAGCCAACTCCCCTCCCTACCCAAAACCCAACGGAAAGAAGTGCAGCTCGGACTGCAGTTGCTGCAGAATATGTATAAAGACTAACTGTTTTTTCTTGTGTTTGAAAATATGAAAATAACAGTCTGAAAAATTCAGGTTTCCATAAAATAGAATCCGTTTTGAACGAAAAGGGATCGTAAAAAACGATGTCGGGAATTTCTTCCCCGGAAAATGTAGCCGCGAAATCACCTAACACTAGTTTCCAAGTTAGGTTCCCCGAGTCGGATGCCCAAACTGATTTTTCCAAAACTTCTTTCGGCGCTTTATGAAACAAATGAGGAAAACGTCCGTTGTTTTTTAAAGCAAGTCGCAAGGGATCCAAATCGGATTCAAAACTAATCAAATGCATCGCATTAGGATTCACTATTTCTTCGAAAGAATGTATTGCCGACATAGCATTAGTCGCTGCACCCAAACCGACATCCCATATAATGATCGGATTCATTTCCTCATGAGAAGAAGGAGTGTACTTCTCGAAAGTATTATCAGAAAAAGAAATCCTCTTCTTTAGATTCGATTGGTCGATATAAAGACGATTTGCTTCCTCCATGGGAGAATTTACGGAATGCATCACTTCTCCGGAACTTTTCTGACGAACACTCCAATATCCTTTTGCTTCATTTTCAATGATTTCATAATCTCCGAGACTTCTTTTGCGAATTGCTTTCGATGGCTTTAAAATATGATGGGAAGGATATACATTATCACTTTGGCTTAGACTATCTTTTTTCTCGGTATAATATGAAAGAAAATTGCCTTGAAAGATGGAGCTTCTCATTTCACTCATCAGTCTATGATAAAAATACAAATTATGAATGGCAAGAAGTTGCCAACCCAGAACTTCATTCGATTTTGTTAGGTGATGAAGATATGCTTTTGAATAATTTTTACAACAGATACAATCACAGTTTTCGTCGAGAACGGAATCTTCGAACTTATAAAGGGTCCTATGCAATTGTAATTTTCCGATACTTGTAAATGCCACCCCTCTCTGGGCAAGTTCCGTAGGAATGGTACAATCAAACATATCGACGCCCCGATGTACCGCTTCCAATAAATCCAATGGAGTTCCCACTCCCATCAGATAACGCGGAAGGTTTTTCGGTAGAAAGGACGCAGACAGTTCGCAAAAATCGTTTCTTTCTTCCTTTGTCTCACCAACCGCAAGCCCCCCGATAGCAAAACCGTCAAACGGCAATTGAGTCAAAACTTCAGCGCTTTGTTTGCGAAGATCTTCAAAACATGCGCCTTGGACGATCCCGAACATTGACTGAAGGGATTCTCCTCTTGCATTCAAACTTCGTTTTGCCCAACGGTGAGTGACCTCCATCGCGCGTTTTGCTTCCTTATGTTCCACTGTGGAAGGAACACATTCATCCAAAACCATCATAATATCGGAACCGATTGCTTTTTGCATTTCAATGCTGACTTCGGGAGAAAGGACCACATTCTGTCCATCCACATAACTTCGAAAAACGGCACCATCTTCGGTTATCTTTCTTGCATTGGGAAGACTGAAAATCTGAAACCCTCCCGAGTCGGTCAAAACCGGGCCGTCCCAATTCATAAACTTATGAATCCCGCCTAATTTTCTAAATACTTCGGCGCCCGGCCGAAGCAGCAAATGATAGGTATTGGCAAGTAAGACGCGGGAGCCGACTGATTTTAAAGTTTCCACGTTCTGCGCTTTGACAGTAGCTTGCGTTCCCACTGGCATAAAAATAGGAGTGGAAACTTCTCCATGTAAGGTGGTAAATCTTCCCGCACGTGCCTTGGTTCCGGGCGCTTCGGCTTCTAAGATGAAATTCAATCTGGACATGGATGAGATAAAACCTGAGTCGGAAGAATTTTAATTCCTACTCGTCCTCATCCGACCAACCGATGTCGGAAAGAAAATCATCGTAAGAACCGTCATAAACGGTGATCTGGTTATTGTCAAATACGATGAGTTTGGTGGCAACGCTTCGAAGGTGCATTTCATTATGCGTAACCATGACGACTGATCCGTCGAATTCATCGATCGCTTCTATCAATGAATCGCAAGACTGCATATCCAAATGGTTCGTAGGTTCATCTAAAAACAAAAGATGACAGGGAGTCACAAGGATTTTGCCAAGCATCACTCTGCTCCTTTCTCCCCCCGACAAAAATTTGATTTTTTTCAAACCTGTGTCCCCGGAGAACATCAGTCCCCCGGCAATGTTTCTCGCCTTCCCTTCCGTACAAGATTTATCAGCACTCATGATCTCTTCCACAACTGTGGCGGTCTCATTCATACTGAGCTTATTCGTCTGACCGAAATAACCTTCTTTGAGGATGGGATGTTTTGTAACGGTTCCCTTGGTTGTTGTAAGTTCGCCCGCGAGAAGTTTCAATAGAGTGGATTTACCTTTTCCGTTTTTACCTATGATACAGATCCGATCTCTCTTTCCCACGCTGATGGAAAAATCACTGATTAGAAGAGGCTCTTTTCCGTCATAAGAAAAGGATAGATTTTCAGCAGATAACATTTGATTGGCGCCAAAACTGGCACTGTTAAAATACAATTCCAGATCTTCTATATTTTCCAGTGCCTTCATTTCCCCTTGTTTTTCCAGTTTTTTCACTCTGGATTGGGTTCGGCTCGCAAAACTAGCCTTAGCTTTGAATTTTGCGATGAATATCTCTTCCTGTTTGCGCTTTTTAGCTTCGTTCAAACGGGTTTTTTCGTAGATCTCTTCTTCCTGATTGATCTGAGTATAAAGTTTTTCGGTATCCCCTTCCACCTTGATCGCTTTGGTTCTGTGAATCGCAACCACATGTGTGACTACACTGTCCATAAAACTTCTATCATGAGTGATGAGTACAATCTCGCCTTCCCAGGTTCTCAAAAAATCTTCAAGCCAACGGATAGTTACAATATCAAGATAATTGTTCGGTTCATCTAACATCAGCATATCGGGACTTGACACAAGCAGTTTGGCCAAATTCATCCTGATCTGATAACCGCCGGAAAATTCGGAAGGATGTCTTTCCATATCCTTTTCCGTAAAACCCAAACCGAATAAAATCTTTTCCACTTTCCAAGTTTCGTATTCTTCATCTTCCGGAAGACCGAGAGCACATTCTTCGAGAACCGTATTTTGCGTGAATTGAAGATGCTGTTGTAAATGTCCTATCTTGTAATTTTTAGGAACGGACACTGTTCCCGAATCGGCTTCTACAGATCCTAAGATGATTTGAAAAAGGCTGGATTTACCATGTCCGTTTCTTCCTACGATTCCTATCTTTTCCCCTCGATTGATGCTTAAATTCAAGTCATCGAAAAGTACTTGTTTCCCATAAGATTTATTTAGGCCTACAATCTTGATCATCTACTTTGTCCCTTACTTCTTATCCAAAGTTTTATATAGGTATGGGAATACTACAAAATTTGTTTTAGATGATTTGCGATTCCTGTTCGATTTTTATAAATCGCTCAGGTTCCGAGCTTGGATCAATTCCCTGGTAAAATTTTCTTTCGGATTAGTAAATACCTCTCTCGCATTTCCGAATTCGATGATCCTACCTTTTTCCAGAATGTACAAATCATCGCATAAATTTTTCACAAGCCCCAAGTCATGCGATACCAATACAAATCCCAAGTTGTCTTTCCCGTTCAACTCCTTGATAAGAGATACGATTTTGATCTGAACAAGAGCATCCAAAGCAGTCACAGGCTCATCCAACAAAATCAATTCAGGTCCGGAAAGTATAGCCCGTAAGATGGCAAATCTTTGCAGCTGTCCTCCACTTAGTTCTTTAGGCTTTTTATTCAGAAGTGATCCATCCAATTGAAAACGATCCAAATAAGATTCGATGTTTTCTATGGCCGTCTTACGAATAGAAGGTGAAAGGAAAATTCCCCTTTTGATTTTGGTCGGTTCCAGAAGGGATTCCAAAAGGGACTGAAAGGGAGAGAAAAAAGAATAAGGATCTTGAAAGACCGGCTGTATGGGTGGATTGGACTGAAACTGTTTCGACTGTAATGATTCGCCATTCCAGAGAATTTCTCCTTGGAACCGGTAGGATTTAACCAGCTCTCGAATCCCCAAAATACTCCTGAACAATGTGGATTTCCCGGAGCCCGAACGACCCACAATACCGGTGATTTTTCCCCTATTTGCAGTTAGATGAATCCCGGAAAGAATCTCCGATTTTCCCAAATGAACACTTAAATTTCGAATTTCCAGCACTGTATTTTTGATACGAAAAACTATTGCGTTCCCTTTCCCAAAGAAAGATGTTACAGAGAAAGGTCTAAAGGCAAGTGAATTTCGTAAAAATCACAGAAGTAGGTCCGCGAGACGGGCTTCAGAATGAGAAGGCGATTGTTCCCACAGACGCCAAATTTGAATTTATCCAAGCTTTGGCTAAGACAGGCTTGCAACATATTGAAGCCACTTCTTTCGTAAAAAAAGAATGGGTCCCTCAAATGGGAGATGCGGAGGAACTCACCAAACTCATATTTGGTGGAAACCCGATTGATCCTGAAATCCAACTTTCTAGCCTCACCCCCAATATCAAAGGTTATGAAAAAGCGGTTTCACTCGGGTTCAAAGAGGTGGCTGTATTCACTGCTTCCTCCGAATCATTTACCAAAAAAAATATAAATAAGACGATAGACGAATCCATAACCGCCTTTCAGGAAATCTTTCAAAGAGCGAAAGAGGACAAAGTAAAAGTTAGAGGCTATATTTCCACAGTCATCGCGTGTCCTTATGAAGGAAAAATTTCCCCTGAAAAAACACTCACCGTGGCAAAAAAACTTTTGGAAGCGGGTGTTTACGAAATTTCTCTCGGAGAAACCATAGGAGTTGCCGTTCCGAGCGAAGTGGAATCCTTGTTAAACGTTCTTTTGAAAGAAATCCCTTCCCGTCTTTTGGCAGGCCATTTTCACGATACTTACGGAATGGCGATCTCCAACGTAAAACAATCTTTGAATATGGGACTTAGATCTTTCGATTCCTCCGCAGGAGGACTAGGAGGATGCCCTTACGCCAAAGGAGCTTCCGGAAATCTAGCTACGGAAGATCTGGTGTATTTCCTAGAAAGAGAAGGTTATCACACGGGAGTCGATTTGGACGCGCTTGTAAATGCATCGTCTCTTATGGAGAAAGCATTAAACCGTCCTCTTCTTTCCAGAACCTATGTTGCCAAATCCAAAGCAAAAGAATCTTCCTAAGGAATTAAAGTCCGCTCTAGACAACGCCATCCGGGAATACAGTGATATAAAATACCTTTCTACAGATCCCATTATCTTTGCGCACGGATACAAAGATGTTAAGGACAAAGAAATCATCTCCCTCTTCTCCGCCTTATATGCATATGGCAATGTAAAGGCGATCAAACAATTTTTAACTCCCTTGTTTGAAAATTTGGGTCCGCATCCTTACGATTCCATAAACGGGGAAGATTCCTATTTTGAAGATACCATTCGAAAAATGGGATATTATAGATTTCAAACAAAAGAGGACAATCAGAACTTTCTCAGAGCCATCGCCGGATTAATCCGCAAAACAATACCATTTAACAACGATAAGAATATTGGAATTTTAGAAAGATATTTTTTGGATTCGGAAGACACATTTGATCCGATTCCCGGGATCTCCCGCTTCCAGGAAGTGCTGCAAAACGAAGTTCTTTCATTGGAGGGAACAAATCAGATCTCCAACGGCTTGAAATTTTTAATCGGTGAGCCGAATTCCGCCTCCGCGAAAAAAAGAATCTGTTTATTTCTTCGTTGGATGGTGCGGTCACAGTTCCCTGATTTTGCTATCTACAAGATCATCCGTGCGAGTGAGCTCCCCTTTCCATTGGATGTGCATATCCAAAGACTGATTAAGATTTTAGGAATCTCGGAAAGAAAAACATTCGGGATGAAAGAAGCGATTGATGTTCGAAATTTTTTTCAAAAACTAAATCCGGAAGATCCGCTCTTGTATGATTTTTATCTGACTCGAATCGGAATGATTCAGAAATGCAAAGGAGTAAAGATAGAATCCATTTGCTCAGGGTGTAAAATCAGAAGTGTTTGTAAGATTGGTAGTGCCACGGGGAATTGAACCCCGATTGCAAGGATGAAAACCTTGTGTCCTAACCATTAGACGATGGCACCATTACAGGACTAAAACTCGTGAGTCGTCGGGGATTCGAACCCCGGACCCATTCCTTAAAAGGGAATTGCTCTACCAGCTGAGCTAACGACTCGTGCTCTGTTGCCAAGAATAATGGCATAGGGTACTCGGTCAATCAATACTACATAAAATAATCGAAATCCTAAAAGAATTTATTTCATTATAATCGTGTGTTCTCGATCTGGCCCTGTGGAAACAATACCTATTTTTGTTCCCACCAGCTCTTGCAATTTGTTAATATAACTCTGGCAAGTTGGTGGTAATTTGGCAAAATCACAAATTCCGGAAATATCATCCTTCCAACCTTTAAAGTCAGCAAACACCGGTTTGACGTCTTCCAGTCCTTGAGATGGAAAATGATCCAATCTCTTGCCTTTCAACTCATAACCGATAACTACAGGGATAGATTCGTAATGGGATAATACGTCAATCTTCGTAAGAACGAGGGAATTGATTCCATTTACGGTAATGGAATGTTTGATCATTTGAACATCAAACCAACCGCAACGTCTGGGTCTGCCAGTGGTAGAACCGTATTCTCCTCCGAGCTTACGAAGCACATCCCCTGCTTCTCCCAAGATCTCGGAAGGAAAGGGACCTTCTCCTACTCTGGTAGCATAAGCCTTGGTGATACCAATAACATCCTTTAGGTGGCGAAAATTCACCCCGGAACCAGCCAAAGCTCCACCTGTCGTGGGATTGGAGCTTGTTACGTAAGGATAGGTTCCGAAATCGATATCCAGTCCGGTCCCTTGTGCCCCTTCCAAGAGAATTCGTTTTCCTTTTTCCAATTCCGAATTGAGGTAATAGATGGTGTTGATGATGTTTTTACCCATCTTTTCCGTAAAATGAAGCAGGTTTTGATAAATTTCATCAAAACGAACCGGTTCCAAATCGTAGTATTTCACCAGTTCCTGATTTTTCACATCCAGGATATGTTCTAATTTTTTCTTGAGACCTTCTTTATCCAGAAGATCTCCCGCACGAAGACCCATACGGAGCATCTTGTCCGCATAACACATACCGATTCCTTTTTTTGTAGTACCGATCTTTCTTTCGGGACTGGAACCGAGCTCTCTTGCTTCATCGATCATTCTATGAAAGGGGAGAAGAATATGACAGGAATCACTGATTAAGATTTTTTCAGAAACTCTGAAACCGCTTTTTTCCAATTCTGCGCATTCTTGTAAAAAATAATCGGGATCGAGGACAACTCCGTTTCCGATAACGCAAACCGTATTATCATAAATGATTCCGGAGGGAACCAAATGAAAAACATATTTTTTTCCGCCGACGACAACCGTATGACCTGCGTTAGCGCCACCTTGATAACGTACAATGATATCAGTATCTTTGGATAGATAATCTATTACCTTTGCTTTCCCTTCATCGCCCCATTGGGCACCAACCACTAAATTTGCGGGCATAATCTACCTTACCTTTGCCGAAAATACTTCTTCTATTGGATCTATATGTAATGCGAAGCCACAGGCCTCTTTCTTCAATTCGGTATAGGTCTCATAAAGTCCGTCATAAACTCCTCCGGCAAATACCGGTTCCGAATGACCTTCCCTATACCCTTGAAAAACAATTCCGGTATAATAATTCACATCCCGAATCAATGCCGGGTCCCAAACCCCGGAAAAACTAACGTTCGCTTTTTGCCATTCCTTGATTAAAGCGGAGACTTCATTAAGATAAGTTTCCGCTTTCTTTTTTTGATCCGAAGCAAAATCAAAAGACAAAAATGTTTTTTTGAACTCTTCAAATCCGGAAAAAGAAACAGGCTTTAAAAATAATTTTAAAATTTCAATGGAATGGGAGTCCGTATTTTTACGGCTCGCTAGATTGATCAGCTCCGTATGATTTTTTGTAAATAATAACTGAGCTGTAATTTCTTCCCACTCTTCTTCCCAACCCAAAATCTCGGTAACAAGAGACAGAAGCCCCGCATGACCTAAAGCAAAACTAACCCTTTCTTTTTCAGTAGCGAATAACCAAAGTTTTTCTAAGATTTGAATCTGCGAGAGAATGTTTCCTATGCTGCTATTTCCTATGGACTCCCCTCCGATTTGGAGGATCTCTCTTCTGGAAGCATTCCGTTTTTTATGGTCCCGAATCTTTCTACCTACGTAATATACATTTTGGTTCTCTTCCCAATGGGAACGGGCCGCCATGCCCTTTACCACCTGCAAGGTGATGTCTACGCTGGGAGAAAGCTCATACCCGTCCCAATCACGAGCGCGCAAAATAGATGCGGATTCGGAAGCTCCCAGGTGAGAATGGAAGGAAGATGAATAATCAAAAGAAGGTAGAGTGATTTCGGAATAATTATGATTTTCGAATATTTGCATGAGTCCTGCGAGTAGAACTCTTCTATTCTTTGTTTCTTCCGGTCCTAAAAAATGGAATCCGTCCGGGATCCATCTTCTTTCTGCAAGTTTCAATTTTTTTGCTGAATTCATGATTGGGAACTATGCCCAAGAAGACAGATTAGAGAAATACATGATTTATGCAATCACTTGTAAAAATCGGATAGACAAATCAATATCTTTCATTACATTAATGTCGGTTTAGGGGCAAACATGACAGAAAAAGAAGCCACATTGGGGCGATGGCACAAAGAATTTTTTGAAAATATTCACTTATTTATGAAATCCGGCCTTTCGCAAGCAGAGGCAAAATCCATCTTAGAAGAGTTTTTAGTTCTTTCCCAAGCAACTCCCAAACCTCAGGTAATGGAGATTTTCCAGGAACCGGACAGATTGGAAGAAATCGGAGTCTACACCGACATCAAAAAGGAACCCAGAGATTTTATGCTGAAATTTCTGGATCCGATCATGAAAAAGTTCACTGTAGAAGGGGCCGAAAACCTCAAATTATTGAACGGAGTCATCGGAAAATTCCCCGTCACCCTGATTTCCAACCACCTCAGCCATCTGGATGCACCTGCCATCTTTACCCTACTCTACAATACCGGCGAGGAAGGAAGAAAGATCGCGGAATCTTTGGTATTCATTGCAGGTCGTCTTGCTTTCGAACCGGACTTCACCCGACTCGGTCTTTATATGTTCGGGACACTTCTAGTATGTTCCAAAAAGGACATGGCGGACAATCCTTCCCTATCGGATGTGATGACCAAAATCAATATGCGTGCTTTCCGACATTCTCAAAAACTTAAATCGGAAGGTAGAATCATCTCCATCTTCCCGGAAGGGACTCGTTCCAGAGACGGAAGATTGATGCCGTTTGTGGACACGGTATATCATTATGTAGCGAATCAAGTGATCCTTCCCATCTCTTTGGAAGGAACCGATAAAATCCTTCCTATTGAAGGGTTATTATTCAATCAGGCGGTGGGAAAACTCGTTATCGGAAAACCGGTATTAGTCGGTGAATTAACAAGAAAGGAGATGGAACATTTTCCGTCACACATAGAACAAATTCAATTTCCGGGAGTCGGAGACAAAAAACAATTCATCATAGACAATCTAGCGCTTCTAGTAGGTTCCAATTTAAACAAACACAAACACGGAACATATCGCAATTTATACAAAGGAAACGGAAAATCAAATTCACTGATCAGCCTGCCGAAGACTCCGGAAGAAAATATAGTGATCATAGGTTCTTCCAATATGTCCGTTGCAGTTGCTTGCGTACTAGCCAATAAGAATGTAAAAGTAACAATCTATGATCCGAATTCGGAATTTGTGAAACAAAGTAATGAGGAAAAAAGAGACGTTATACACTATCCGATTTACAAATTACCGCCAAACATAGATTTTTCGGATGACCCTTCCGTTTTCGAAAAAGCTACTCTTTTCGTTCAGGGAACAAACCCTTGGGAATTCGATTCTATTTTTCCAAAGATCAAACCCTATCTTCAAAATAATAAATCCCCGATTGCCAATGTGATCAAAGGATTCACAGGTTCGAAAAAAGGACTCATCTTGGAAGACCTTACCGATTTGTTGGGAATTGAAAGGGACAGATTGGCAGTGGTATCGGGAGCATGTTACCCTGATCAGATTATGGAAAGAAAGATTTCCGGATTTGAGGTTTCCGCTTCCAGCGATGCTCTCATCGAAAAGATACAATTACTTTTCAATACCAGTTATGTTTTTACAAGACCCGCGATCAATCCTCACGATACGAAAGGAGTTCAGTTGGGCGGCGCCTTGAAAACAATCTACGCCGTAGCGATGGGACTCGTCGAAGGATACTTCAAACGGGAATTAGGTGGAAATGTGGACAATACTTTATTCCATCTTTCCAATCGTTTCTTCAATGAAATGGTATCTATCGGAGTGACTCTCGGAGGCGACCAAGCTACTTTCAACGGACTTTCGGGAATGACCGATTTTATGTTGGCTTGTTTCGGATCGGACACAAGAGACAGAAAGTACGGATATGATCTAGCTCATGGAACAAGGCCTGAAAAAATCACGAACGGTTTTTATGGACTGAAAGTTCTACCGAATTTGATTCATTTGGATGAGAAAAAACATCCTATCGTCGCATCTTCTTATAAGGCAGTGATTCAGAACGAGGATTTTGATAAAATCGCCGAGCTCCTCCAGTTGCAATTGGCTAGATTATAAGGATTGTTCGGATTTATATCACCGAAACGGGTGCATTAGCCTTTCGGTAAAGAAACGCAAAACACTGTTTTTCCGGGGACGGAATGAAAAGTTATTTCGCCCCCGTGTTTTTCTTCTATTGATCGCCTAACAATTAGTAACCCGAGACCACTACCTTCTCCCAATGCTTTGGTAGTAAAGAAAGGATCGAATATTTTTTCTTTGATTTCATCCGGAATCCCAGGCCCGTCATCACAGACCCGTACCTTTACAACATCTTTCAGATTTTCCAATTCGATGGAGATATTGCCTTTGAACTGCATGGATTGAAGCGCATTATAGATTAGGTTTGTCCAAACTTGAATCAGATCATCCGGAAAGGCTTTGATTTTAGGCCGGGAAGGAAAAGATGTTTTTACTTTTACCCCGTCTCTCATTTGGTTATTATAAAGTGTTAATACGGTTTCGATCGTATCGACAATATCCGTTTCCTGTTTTCCCAAACTGGAATCCAATCGGGAATAACTTTTCAAAGAAAAAACGATTTTGGAAGTTCTTTCCACCGCCAATTGAATGGACTCGTGGTTTCTATTCATTTGCAATTCCACGAGCAAAATATCCAACATCTCTTTGAATTTCAAATTTCCAAACAGATCGGAAAATTCCCCCACATAAGAATGAATCCCGAGGTCGAGAAGTCTATCCGCCCAATCATACGCTTTTTCATAACCCCAATCCAAAAATGTAAGCTCTAGTTTTTTTTTGATTTTGCGCGAATCGGAAAATCCTAATGTAATCGGCTTATGAACAAATACTTTTGAAACGAACTCGCAACATCTTTGTAAGTCGGTCTCGGAAAGACTTCCGAATATTTTTCGGAGTTCCATCAATCTATTTGCGATTTTGAGAGAATGGGATTGGATTTCCCCACTAAGAGCCGAGATTGCACCGAGAGGATTATTGATCTCATGAGCAACCCCTGCCACCAATTGTCCCAGTGCCGCCATTTTTTCAGAAAAAATCAATTGGTTTTGTGCTTTTTTCAAATCATCCAATGTTTCCGCAAGTTCTCGGGTTCTAGCGACTACGGCTTCCTCTAAAAACGCTTTCGCATTTTTCGAATCGGTAATATCAATGAGTATGGCAAGTAATCTCGGTCTTCCATCCATTTGCAAAATCGCATTCCCTGAGATTACATGTTTCTCTGCTCCGGAGCTATGGTTGATGGATGCCTCAAGCCCGGTGGTCCATCCTTTTTTCAAAACTTCCGCAAGCAAGGTAGCTCTATCGATTTTTGTTTTCCAGATCCCCAACTCCAAAGAAGTTTTACCTATAATTTCATTTCGGTTGAAGCCTACTAATGTTTCATATGCAGCATTTACGTCGATATATCTCCCCGTCTCCGCATCTGATAAGCTCACTGCGGCTGGGTTGAGCCGAAATATTCGTTCGAATAGATCCTTACTGAGCCGAAGCTCTTCCTGCAATTCGTAGTTCTTTTTTTCTTTGTCTTTTATTTCGGTAATGTCTTGACCGGTAGCAAGAATGTACTGCCCGTCTTCGATTAATTTTGCATTGAGGAGACTCGTATGAACAACTCCGTCTTTTGTTTCGAATTTAACTTCAAAATTATGAACAAAACCCGCAGTAAATAGCTCATTTCGAATTCTTTCTCTATCTTCGGGATGATAATAGATACCAAGTTCCAAAGGAGTTTTACCTACGACTTCGTCTTCGGATCTTCCAATCCAGCTTAAAAATACATCATTGATATGAATATATCTTCCATCCAAGCTGGAAATGGTGGCCCCTATAGGACTTAACCGGAACACTTTTTCCCAAAGAGTGGATGGAAATTGTTGTAAGTCCATAGGTTAGTGTGCCAAAATTTATTGACTAAGCTGTTATGTGGCAAGAAAAAAAAAGTCCGCTAAAGTGCGGACTTTTCTTAAAAACAAAATGGATAAGATATTAAGCTTATTTCGCTTTTTTCTCTTTCTTTTCCTTTTTAGGTTTTGCATCTGCTTTCGCTTTTGGAGCGGCAGCCTTTGCACGTTTAGCAGCTCTTTCTTCTTTCAGCTCATCCGCAGTTTTGCGTTCTACTAATTCAAGAATTGCCATTTCCGTGTTGTCGGATTGGCGATTCACAAGGCGAACGATTCTAGTGTATCCGCCGAGACGAGTTGCGTATCTATTGGAAAGATCTTCAAGAAGTTTGTTCACGATCTCTTGGCTACCTAAGTGACTGTAGAGATAACGAGTGTTGTGTAGAATTTTTTCTGCTTTTTGTTTCTCATCAAGAGTCCCTAAAGCAGAATCCAAATTTCTTTTCGCACGGGAAATCATTCTCTCCGCATAAGAACGAGCAACTTTCAATTTTGCAACTGAGGACTCGATTCTCTCATAACGAAAGAGTGAGATTACCATATTTTGGATCATTGCTTTTCTATGATCCGCTGATCTGTTTAATTGGCTTACTTTATTACGTTTTCTCATTTTAAAAATCTCTCATTCCGAAAGACAAACCAAGCGATTGTAGTTTGATCTTTAATTCTTGCAAACTCTGTTCACTAAAATGTTTGGATTTCGTCATTTCCTCTTCACTGCGTTTCACAAGCTCACCGATAAAATCGATTTCAAGGCTTCGCAAAACGTTCGTTGCGCGAACGGATAATTCCAATTCTTCCACATGTTTAGAAAGGGATGCTTTTAATTTTTCGTCAGCTTCATCCAACTCTTCTTCTTCTTCTTCGATTTCTTCTTCAAAGTTGATGAATACGGTTAAATGATCTTTTAAAATTTTCGCAGCTTGAGCTACCGCGTCTTCGGGAGATACGGAACCGTCTGTCCAAACTTCTAAAGTTAATTTCTCATAATCGGATCTTTGCGCTACACGAGTTTCAGACACTTCAAAAAGAACTTTTTGAATCGGTGAAAAGATAGAGTCGATAGGAATCGTTCCCAAAACTTCGATATCTTTCTTTTTGTCTTCTGCAGGAACATATCCTCTTCCTCTTTGGATTTCCAAATCAAGGATAAGATTTGCGTCTTCGTTCAAAGTAGCAATATGAAGATCCGGGTTCATGATTTCTATGGAAGAATCAATCGCCAAATCCCCGGCGCGGAAATATCCAGCACCTTTCAATTCAATATGAATGACTTTGCTTGCTTCTTTGTCCTCAGGCTCGTATTTGATACGAACTTGTTTGAGGTTGAGGATGATACGAGTTACGTCTTCCGCAACTCCCTCAATATAAGCAAACTCATGAGTCACACCTTCGATTCGGATTGCGGAAATAGCCGCTCCCTCGATCGAAGACATAAGAGTTCTTCTTAAAGAATTCCCTATGGTTGTACCAATCCCTCTTTCGAAAGGCTCGGCTACAAACTTACCATAATTAGGAGTATTCACATCAGTAGTGAATTCGATTTTTTTCGGTCTTTTAAAACCTTTTAGTAAATTCTTTGGGGACAATGTCGTATCCTTCTTCTCTAGATTCGTTAGCTTACTTAGAGTACAACTCTACGATTACCTGTTCTTTAACTGGGATATCGATATGATCTCTTGTTGGAAGAGATAAAATTTCCCCAGAGAACTGTGCATAATCAACCGAAACCCAAGATGCAGTTCTGTTGATTGCTTGCGCCAATCTGATATTTTCTTCAATGAAAGTGGATTTTTGAAATTTTTCTCGAATTTCAACCTTATCGCCAATATTCACTCTGTAAGAAGGAATATCTACGCGAATTCCATTTACCATAACATGTCTGTGAGCGACAAAGTTACGCGCTTGTCTTCTAGTTACCGCATAACCCATACGATAAAGAACATTGTCCAATCTTCTTTCGAGGAATTGGAGTAAGTTTTCACCAGGAATCCCCGGAGTATGAGAAGCTTCTTCGAAATAACGACGGAATTGTTTTTCTAAAACTCCGTACGCTCTTTTTACTTTTTGTTTCTCACGAAGTTGCGCACCGTATTCAGTTATCTTTCCTTTTTTCTTAGGAGGTAAACCCGGTGGGTATTTTCTTTTTTCTAATGATGATTTCTCTTTGTGAAGAGTGTGACTGTTTTTAAGAAAGAGGTTTAAGCCCTCTCTTCTCATTAACTTTACAACTGGTCCTCTATAACGTGCCATATGTCTTCCTTATCCCCTTACTAAACTCTTCTTCTCTTACGTGGACGGCATCCATTGTGTGGAAGAGGGGTAACATCTTTAATCAATTTAATGAGTAGACCTTTTGTTGTAAGGGAACGAATCGCAGATTCTCTTCCAATACCAGGTCCTGAAACCATAACGTCTACTTCGGAAAGTCCGGCAGCTTCAATTGCTTTCTCTGCCGCACTTGTTGCAGCAATTTGAGCTGCATAAGGGGTGGATTTTTTAGAACCACGGAACCCCATCATTCCGGAAGAAGACCAGGAAAGAACATTCCCCGCCATATCCGTAATAGATACGATGGTATTGTTAAAGGAAGCTTGAATATAAACCTTTCCTCTCGGAACGTTTTTCTTTTCCTTTTTTTTGACTTTCTTGGTATCTTTTTTGCCTTTTGCTTCTTTCTCAGCCATGAATGATTCCTCTATTTACCTGGAGCTTTTTTCTTATTCGCTACTGTCTTTTTAATACCTTTTCTGGTACGGGCGTTTGTGCGTGTTCTTTGCCCATTGACAGGAAGTCCTCTTCTATGACGAAGACCTCTATAACAACCAACATCCATCAATCGTTTGATGTTCAGGTTTACTTCGGAGCGAAGGTCCCCTTCTACTTGGTATCCTTCTTCAATAACCCGACGGATCGCGGCTTCATGTTCGTCCGTTAGATCTTTTACTCTAATGCTTTCATCGATCCCTGCTTTTTTAAGGATCTCTTGAGAAGACGTCTTACCTATTCCGAAGACATAAGTGAGACCGATCACAATTCTTTTGTTTGATGGTAAATCAACACCCGCGATACGTGCCATATATTCTTATCTTTGCCTTTGTTTGTGTTTTGGGTTTGTGCAGATCACTCGGATCACACCTTTTCTGCGAATGACTTTGCATTCAGGACAGATTTTTTTTACTGATGCTCTAACTTTCATTTTCTTTCCTATTTCTTTCTGTAGGTAATTCGACCTTTGGTTAAATCATACGGAGAAAGTTCCACTGTAACTTTATCACCTGGAAGAATCCGAATATAGTGCATTCTCATCTTACCGGAGATATGCGCTAATACCTTGTGACCATTTTCCAACTCTACACGAAACATAGCGTTCGGTAGTGGCTCCAAAACGGTTCCATCAATGGTTATTGCTTCTTCCTTTGCCAGGGTGATTCTCCTATTGAATCGATTTTAAAATAGAATCGGTGATTTGTTCCATACTTCCCAAGCCATTGATCTGCCGAAGGATACCTGTTCCCTTGTAAAAATCGATCAGGGGCAGAGTCTTTGTGTTGTAAGTATGCAGACGGTTTTTGATGGTCTCTTCGTTGTCATCCGAGCGTCCTTCTTTGATCGCTCTACCTAGCAACCGTTTCACCAATTCTTCATCGGGAACGTCTAGGTTGACAACGGAGTCGAGCTCCATATGAAGCTCTTTGAGGATTTCCGAGAGAGCCTTTGCTTGCTCCACCGTCCTAGGAAATCCATCCAGTATGAATCCATTCGCACAATCGGACTCGACTAAACGATCCCGAATGATGCCTATAACGACAGCATCTGGAACGAGGTCTCCCGCGTCCATATATTTTTTTGCTTCTACACCCATAGCAGTGCCATTTTTTACAGCACTTCTAAGAATATCACCGGTGGAGATTTGGGGAATTTTAAACTTTTCTTTAACGATATCTGCTTGGGTACCTTTTCCAGCTCCTGGAGGTCCCATAAAGATGAGTCTCTTCATTACTATGCCCTACCCTTAATCTTGGTCTTTTTCATGAATCCTTCATAATTTCTCATCAGAAGTTGGGCTTCAATTTGTTTCAATGTTTCCAAAGCCACACCCACCATAATGAGAAGCGAAGTTCCCCCAAAAGTATATACAAGAGTTCCCCCACCTGTGTTTGAACCTAGGTTGAGAAACTTGATAATCAAATAGGGAGCAAGAGCAAGACCCGCGAGAAATAACGCGCCGGGTAGAGTGATCCGATTTAATATCTTTTCAATCATTTCTTTTGTTTGCGATCCAGGGCGAACACCCGGGATAAACCCGCCGTATTTCTTTAGATTGTCAGCTAACTCTTGTGGGTTGAACTGAATCGCAGTATAGAAATATGCGAAGAAAATAATGAGAGATGTATAAATAACAAAGTAAAATAGAGCATGATACCAGATCTGAGAGAAAGGATTGAAATAATCCATAATCACAGCCCAGCCAGCCCACTGACCGCCCTTAGACGACAACCATTGAATGATGGTTTGAGGAAACAGAATCAAAGATGATGCGAAGATAATCGGCATTACGTTGGCACTGTTTACTTTGAAAGGAATGGATTGGCTACGCGCCTGCACCATCTTTCTTCCTACCATTTGTTTTCCGTAATTCAACGGAACTCGTCTCACACCTTGTGTAAGGATTACAGTAAGAGCGATAAGTAGTATAAAAATAATCAAAAGAATCAATACGGAAAGAGCATCCGAAGTATCGGAAGTAAACATAGAGATAAGTGCTTCCGGCATACGACCGATGATACCTGCGAAGATAATCAGGGAAATCCCGTTACCGATCCCACGTTCTGTAATCTGCTCACCTAACCAAATCAAAAGCACTGTTCCTGTTGTAATGGAAAGCATTGCTAAAGGTAGGAAATAAGCTTCTACGGAAGGGTTAATCAAACCAGGATATTTTGCAGGAGAATTTCCCGATCCTGTAGACCAGGAATTGGCAAGCTGAATCACTGCAAGTGACTGAACCGCACATAAAATCAAAGTTCCGTACTTAGTGTACTGTTGGATTTTCTTTCTTCCCTCTTCTCCTTCCTTTTGCATTTTTTGCAAAGAAGGAATGAGAACCATCACAAGTTGCATGATGATGGAAGAAGAAATATAAGGCATAATCCCAAGAGCAAAAATAGAAAATTTGAGAAGAGCACCACCTGCAAACAAATCCACCATCCCAAGAAAACCTTCACTTGGATCTGCTGTGATTCCTGTAACGATCAAACTATTGATTCCAGGGATAGTAACGTGAGTACCCATCCTGAAAAGTAGTAACATACCGATTGTAAAAAAAATCTTGGAGCGTAGTTCAGGAATTCTAAAGATGTTTGCTATTGTTTGAAACATTGGTTATGCTTTTTTCTTCTCTTCTTTTTTCTTTTCACGAATCACAACTTTTCCACCGGCTTTTTCAATCTTCGCTTTCGCGGATTCTGAAAAACCGTCAGCAGTAATAGTGATCGACGCAGTGATTTCTCCCGTTCCTAAAACTTTGATCAGGTCGGTTTCACTTTTGATCAAATTTTTTGCTTTTAGGACAGAAGGAGTCACTTCACCGGAAAGACCCGCTTTTGTTAAAGCAAGTAGGTTAACCGGTTGAAATTCTTCTTTGAAAATATTTGTAAATCCGCGTTTCGGCAAACGTTTGTGAAGTGGCATCTGACCACCCTCAAACCCTCGTTTCATGGAGGCAGCACGTGCTCTTTGTCCTTTCGAACCACGGGCAGATGTTTTACCAAGTCCGGAACCCGGACCTTGACCTACTCTTTTCTTGGAGGTTTTAGCACCTTTTGGGATCGGGATTAGGTTTTTATTTCCTAAAGAAGTGGATTTTTTAGCTCTTTTTTTGCCAAATCCTCTTCCTTGTTCAATTTTTTCTGTTTGAGCCATTTCAATTATACCTTATCTACTTTCAGTAGGTATCCTACCTGACGAAGCATTCCCTTCAATTGAGGAGTTACTTTGTGCTTTCTGGTTTGGCCTTTTTTCTTAAGACCGAGAGCGATCAAAGTTTTTTTGTGCATCGGAATGATACCGATAGAACTTTTTTCTTGGGTTACCAATACTTCTTCCATATCAATCTTTCCTTTATAGATCTTGACCGAACAAGTGTTTTAGGCTCACACCACGACGTTTTACCGCCATAGAAGGAGTTTCCAATTGTTGGAGTGCATCCATAGTCGCCTTAACAATATTCATCGGATTTGAGGATCCCCAGGATTTTGTAAGAACATCTTGGATCCCCGCTCTTTCCAATACGGAACGAACGGAAGCTCCTGCAATGATTCCTGTTCCCGGAGTCGCCGGTTTCAAAATCACTCGGGCCGATTTAAAACTACCGATCGCATCGTGTGGAACGGTATGTCCGATGTAATGAATGGATTTTAAATTCTTTTTAGCGGATTCGATCGATTTACGAATCGCATCCGGAACTTCGTTAGCTTTTCCGAATCCGATTCCTACTTTTCCTTTGGAATCCCCTACTACAGAAAGTGCGTTGAAGGAGAAACGACGTCCCCCTTTCACTACTTTTGCAACACGGTCGATCTTTACTACTTTCTCAGTAAATTCTTTTGTTTCTTCTTCTAGGATCATATTAGAACTCCAAACCACCTTCACGAGCGGAATCTGCGAAGGCAGCGATACGACCGTGGTAAACCATACCAGAACGATCCAAAACTACCTGAGAAACCCCGGCGGTTTTAGCTTTTTCTGCGATCAGTTTTCCCAATTGCACTGCTGCGGCTTTGCTCTTTTTAGAATTTTCATGTTTCGGAAAATCCTTACTTTGTGTAGTAACAAAAGCGACTGTAACACCTTTGGTGTCATCAATCACTTGAGCAGTCAGATAACGATTGGATTTGTTAAAAACCAAACGAGGACGACCAGAGTTTGCTTGTAGTTTATAACGTACTCTTTCTGCCCGTCTTTCTCTTTTAATGTATTTTGCTGTCTTGTTAATCATAACGACTTACTACTTCTTACCAGTTTTTCCAGCTTTTCTGCGGATGTATTCATTGCTGTATTTCACACCCTTGCCTTTGTAAGGCTCCGGTGGTCTTTTAGAACGAATATCAGCGGCAACTTGGCCCACCAATTGACGATCAATTCCTGAAATTTTAATTTTCAACTGATCGGCTACATCGATTTTGATACCTTCAGGTTCAGGGAAAACCACTTCATGGGAATAACCTAAGCTCATCACTAGGTCTTTGCCTTTCTTCTGAGCTCGGTAACCGACCCCAGTGATCTCAAGGTTTTTTTCCCAACCGGTGGTTACACCTTTTACATTATTCATCGCAAGGGATCTTACAAGCCCGTGCAATGAAACAGTCTTTTGGTCTTCACTTGTTCGAGTAAAAACCAATTCCCCATTTTCCACTTTCGCTACTACGCCTTCATAAAGAGGTGATTTCAACTCACCTAATGGGCCTTTTACGGTAATGAAATTTGATTCCGTTTTTACTTCTACCTTTGCAGGCAATTTAATAATACTTTTACCAACTCGAGACATGATGATGCAATATCCTTTCTAAGGTTAGAATACCTTACAAAGAACTTCTCCTCCTACTCTGAGTTTACGCGCACGTTTCCCAGTCATCACTCCTTTCGAAGTGGAGAGGATGAGAGTTCCAATGTTGTTTTTGAACGGACGAATCTCTTCCGATTGAATGTAAACTCTTCTACCAGGAGTAGAAACTCTTTCAATCATACGAATGACAGGTCTTTTGTCTGGATCATATTTCAATTTTACTTGAAAATCATCAAAACTACCGTTCTTTACCGTTTGAATCTCATCCACGAAACCTTCTTCTTTTAGAAGTTCTAGGATGGATTTCTTAATTTTACTTCCCGGAATCACACACAACTCGTGTTTCGCTTGTTGTGCGTTTCTGATGCGGGTTAGCATATCTGCTATAGGATCTGAAAGACTCATTTATAATAACCTTTCCTATATTCTACCAGGAGGATTTTTTCACGCCAGGGATCTGAGCTTTACTAGCTAAATCACGGAAGCATAGACGACACATATCAAAGCGGCGCAAATATGCGCGCGAACGACCGCAAAGAGGGCAACGATTATACTCTCTCACTTTGAATTTTTGCTTTTTGGCGTGGCGTTCCATCATCGATTTTTTCGCCATAATCTGCCTCCTACTTACTTGCCGTTCGGTAAGGCATACCGAAGGCGTGAAATAATTCGTACGCTTCTTTGTCTTCTTCAGTGTTCGTGACAAAGGTGATATTGATTCCGTAGATCGTATTGATTTTATCAAAATGGATCTCAGGGAAAATGATTTGTTCTTTTACGGATAAGTTGTAATTACCACGTCCATCAAATCCTTTTGGATTGACTCCGCGAAAGTCACGAACCCTTGGAAGAGCAATGTTGATGAATCTGTCTAAGAATTCATACATATAGTTTCCGCGAAGAGTTACTTTACAACCAAGGACCATGCCTTCTCTCACTTTAAAACCGGCGATCGACTTCTTTGCGAAAGTTTTCACCGGCTTTTGGCCAGTAATCTGACCGATCTCCACAAGACAAGCTTCCATTGCTTTCGGATTGGTATGAGCTTCACCCATACCAACATTGATCACAATCTTTTCTAATTTAGGAACTCGCATCACACTTTCAAAGCCAAGTTGCTTTTGCAAGTTCGGGCGAATGTCCTTTTCGTATCTTTGTTTAAGTCTAGGTACCATAATTATACTTCTTTACCTTCCGGACGTGTCACGCGGATCGTTTTACCATCCTTTTTGGAAAAACCAAGGCGTACAGCCTTAATTTTCTTCTTAGGCTTCGCTTTGTTTTCAGCCTTAGGATCGCTAAACATTACATTGGAAATATGAATCGGAAATTCGATCTCGATCGCTCCACCTTGTGGATTTTCTTGAGTCGGTCTCACGTATCTGCGTCTCTTGTTCACACCTTCGATGTAAACTCGGTCTTTTCTTTTATCAACCGCGAGAACCTTTCCTTTTTTTCCTTTTTCTTTTCCGGAAATAACTAAAACTTCATCATCTTTTTTGATTTTAGTTTTTTTGAATTTCGTAGGTTCTGAACCACGATAAGCTAATTTTACTGGCATATTATAAAACCTCCGGAGCAAGTGATATGATTTTCATATATTTCTTATCACGGAGTTCGCGAGCCACCGGCCCGAAAATACGAGTTCCTTTAGGATTGCCTTTATCATCAATGATAGCAACCGCGTTGTCATCAAAACGGATGTAAGTTCCGTCCGCACGGCGAACTTCTTTTTTAGTTCGCACGACAACTGCTCTTTGAACCGCTTTGTTGTGTACTTTTTTACCTTGCCCGTCACGGAGACCGTAAGCAGGCTGTGCATCTTTCACAGCGACTATGATTTCATCGCCGAGACTAGCGTATCGTTTCTTAGATCCGCCAAGAACTTTTACGCACATGACTTTTTTTACACCCGAGTTATCGGCAACTTGTAAAATAGTTTCTTGCTGAATCATACTAGTTTCGCCTTCTCAACAACCTTTAAAAGCTTGTGATGTTTCTGTTTGGATAGAGGACGAGTTTCGATTGCGATCACTTTGTCCCCTACTTGACATTCGTTTTTTTCATCGTGAATTTTCACACGTGAAGTTCTTGTCATAATCTTCTTGAAGCGAGGATGAGTTTTTCTGGTGATCACTTCAATGATCACAGTTTTTTCCATCGCATCACTAACTACAACACCTTGAATGGTTAAAGATTTCTTTAAATTCTTTGCTTCCATAACCTACTTCTTCTTGCCCTTGGCTGCTTTCGCAACCGGTGCCGCTTTACCAGCTTTAGGTGGGATTTGTTTTAATTTTCCCGCCGCCGCTAATTCCTTCTCTCGTTGGATGGTAAGCGCTTGCGCAATTCTCTTCTTTTGGTTGTGAATCAGCTTCGGATTCTCAAGAGATCTAGTGACCCCAAATTGAAAACGAGCCTTTCTCACTTCTTCGGAAGCGGATTGTACTTCTTTTTTTAGTTCTTCTACAGATAAGGAACGAAAGTTGTCTTTCATAGTATGTTCCTCTTCACAAATACAGTCTCCATAGGGAGTTTAAACGAAGCCAGGTGAAGTGCCTTTCTTGCTGTTTCTTCATCGATCCCTGCCATTTCAAAAAGAACACGTCCCGGGCGGATTTCAGCAATCCAGAACTCTGGATTTCCTTTTCCTTTACCCATACGAGTCTCCGCAGGTTTTTTAGTGATTGGTAAATGTGGAAAAATCCTGATCCAGAGTTTCCCACCACGTTTCACTTGGCGGTTGATAGTAATCCTTGCAGCTTCAATTTGACGAGCGGTCATTCTGCCCGACTCAACTGCTTTTAAACCATACTCTCCGAAAGCAACGTAAGAACCTCTTTCGTCCTTACCTTTCAGGCGTCCTCTTTGGCGCTTTCTAAATTTAACTCGCTTTGGTGCTAACATCTTAGTATCTCTTTAAAAGTTCTTAACTTGTTCTTCTTTTTACAGCGTATTTATCTTCTTCGGATTCTTCTTTTGTCGGGAAGAAATCTCCAGTATAAGTCCATACTTTCACACCGATTTGACCGAAAGTGGTAAGGGCTTCTTTGAAACCGAAATCAATTTTCGCACGAAGTGTATGAAGTGGAACCCGGCCTTCCATATATTTTTCAGTCCGAGCCATATCCGCACCGTTCAAACGACCGGAGATTTGGATTTTTACACCCTCTACTCCACCTCGCATAGCGCGTCTAAGTTCAGCCTTCATAACTCTTCTAAAAGGCATCCTTTGTTCAATTTGCAAAGCAACTGTTTCGGCAATCGCTTGAGCAATGATCTCAGGCTTTTTAACTTCGATGATGTTCATGCCAATCGGTTTATCAGCCATCTTCTTCAGCTCTTGTTTCACTGCTTCGATGTTTTGACCTTTTTGACCGATCACCATACCCGGCTTAGATGTATGAAGATTGATGTTGATTTTTTCGGGAAATCTTTCTACTACAACTTTCACAACAGAAGCATTCTTGAATTTCTTTAAAAGAAATCTACGAATCTTGATATCTTCGTGAAGGTTTTTAATATAATCTTGTTTAGAATACCATATAGAATCCCAATTCCTTGTGATTCCGATTCGAAGCCCGATTGGATTTACTTTTTGACCCATATCTTATTTTGCCTTCTTTTCTGTCTCTGCAACTACCACAGTGATGTGGCTTAAACGTTTACGAATTCTGGATGCACGTCCTCGTGCTCTCGGTCTGTATCTTTTCATGATAGGACCGTCATCTATGTAAATCTTCTTAACAAAAAGACTCGCCGGATCCAATCCCTCATTCATTTGAATGGCATTGGCAACAGCCGAGTTGAGTAAGTTAATAATCATCGGACTCGCGGCTTTATTGGTAAAACGAAGAATATCAATAGCTTCTTTGTAATCATAACCACGAATTTCATCAGCAACTAACCTTGCTTTTCTGGCAGAAATTCTTACGTGTTTTGCGACTGCTTTAGCTTCCATTTCCTTACCTATTTCTTCGCTACTTTCTTGTCTCCACCGTGACCTCGGAAGGTACGAGTAGGAGCAAATTCGCCAAGTTTATGACCAATCATATTGTCATTGATGTAAACTGGAACAAATGACTTTCCATTGTGAATCATTACTGTGTGCCCGATCATATCAGGATAGATCGTGCTTCTGCGAGACCAAGACTTGAAAGGAGTCTTTTTGCCTTCAGAGTTAAGTGCAGTGATTTTTTTCATGAGGTGGTCGTCTATGAACGGACCTTTTTTTAAGCTTCTAGCCATGGTATCCTAGATCCTACCTATTCCTATTTTTCTTACGTCTTTGTACGATGAAACGTTCACTTGGTTTCGTTTTACGAGTTTTGAAACCTTTTGTCGGTTTACCCCAAGGAGTCACTGGATGGCGACCTCCGGAAGTTCTACCTTCCCCACCACCGAGTGGGTGATCCACCGGGTTCATTACCACCCCGCGAACCTTTGGACGTTTTCCTAACCAACGGTTTCTTCCTGCTTTTCCAATGATGACTTGGTTGTGGTCTTTGTTGGAAAGCTCTCCGATCGTTGCTACACATTCTTTGCGAATTTTACGAACTTCCGAAGAAGGAAGTCTTAAACTTACATAGTCACCGTCTTTCGCAGCGATCACAGCAAAAGAACCTGCGGTTCTAGCGATCTGACCACCTTTACCGATATGTAATTCGATATTATGTACGTTCGTTCCTGCAGGAATCTTATCCAAAGGAAGAGTGTTCCCTAGTTTAATTTCCGCCGTAGGACCGGAAAGAACTTTGTCCCCTACTTTGAGGCCGTTTGGAGCAAGAATGTATCTGTATTCTCCATCCGCATAACAAACGAGTGCGATAAACGCAGAACGGTTCGGATCGTATTCGATTGTTTTCACAGTCGCTTGGATTCCGACTTTGTTTCTTTTGAAATCGATAATACGGAATTTTCTTTTGTTTCTTCCGCCCTTTCTACGAACCGCAATTCTACCTTGGTTATCTCTACCCGCTTTGTAGCTGAGATTGAGAGTTAAGGCTTTGTGCGGAGTTACTTCTGTGATTTCTTTGAAATCCAGTACAGAGTAAAAACGTGAAGACTGGGTAGTTGGTTTTAATTTTCTAATTCCCATTTTTAAACCTTAGCGAAGTCCAAATTTGCGCCGTCTGCGAAAGTCACGACCGCTTTCTTGTAATGTGGTCGTGGAGCCGGCATGTTTCTAAACTTTTTCATTTTACCGCGAAAAACAGAAACGTTTACTGCGCTTGGAACAACACCATACATTTTCTTTAATGCTTGTTTGATGAGTGTTTTGTTCGCATCATTATGAACTTTAAAAGTATATTTTACGGTTCTTTTTCCTAAACGTTCTCCAATAGTTTGAAGATCTTGCGACTTCTCAGTCACAACCGGAGAGAGGATTACATTTTCTAAATTCACGAATCTATCCCTGCTTCTTTGAGTATTGTGAAAGTAGTTCTTTCAAAGCACTTTCAGAAATTACCAGATTGTTGTTGTAAAGGATGTCCCGGCAAACGATACGTTTGCTGTTTACATACTTTAAGTTTTCGATATTGCGAGTGGATTTTTTGAGGAATTGGTTTTCACCAGCTACTACAAAGCCTACATTTCCTTTTTCAGCAATCTCCATCTTTTTCAAAATATTGAAAATGGATTTTGTAGAATAAGAAGCAGGTTCCACGTCCTCGATGATAGAAATTCTATTTTCTTCCGCTTTCTTGTTTAAGATGGAAAGAACTGCTTTTCTTTTTACACTTCGGGAAAGATTAGAAGAATAATCCCTAGGTTTTGGTCCATGAATGATACCACCACCTACGAAATGAGGAGCTCTGATCGAACCTTGTCTCGCACGACCTGTTCCTTTTTGCGCCCAAGGTTTTTTACCACCACCACGGACTTCAGAACGATCTTTTGTAGAGTGAGTTCCTTGACGAAGGTTAGCATTTTCTGCTTTCACTGCGTCATAAATAGCACCTTGGCTGATTCCTGTTTCGAAAAGTGCAGCAGGAAGCTCCACTTCACTCAGGAACACGCCTTCTTTATTATATTTACGTGCTTTCATATATTTACCTAGTTACCAATTTTCTCAATTGTAACGATAGAAGTGTCGCGGCCAGGAACTGATCCTGAAACGAAGATTAAATTTTGATCCGCTTCTATCTTAACAACTTTCAGATTTCTAACAGTGCTTTGGACATTTCCCATACGACCACCCATCTTCAAACCTTTGAAAACGCGGCCAGGGGTTGTGTTGGAACCGATGGAACCGGGGTGTCTTTGGAATCTGGAACCGTGACCTGCAGGACCACCTGCGAAACCATGTCTTTTTACAACACCTTGTGTTCCCTTCCCTTTGGAAGTTCCTGAAACTTTAACAGTATCATTTAAAGCGAAAATATCGGACGCTTTTAGTTCAGCTCCGACTGCAACGGAATCAAATCCTTTGAACTCAGCTAAGTGTCGTTTTGCTCCGATACTTGCTTTTTTCAAGTGACCTAGTTCTGCTTTGGAAAGATTTTTTTCTTTCGCTTCAGCAAACGCAAGCTGAACAGCTTCGTAACCGTCGTTTGCTGTTGTCTTGATTTGTGAAACAAAACAAGGACCCACGCGCAAAACGGTTACAGTAACCATTTTACCTTCGTTGTTAAAGATGTGGGCCATGCCCAATTTTTCTGCGAGTAAACCTTTTGCCATGGATCCTATCCCTTAGGATTTGATATCTACTGAAACTCCGGCGGGGAGTTGAAGCTTCATCAGAGCTTCTACAGTATCTTCATTAGTATTTAAAATATCTATGAGTCTCTTGTGAGTTCTCATTTCGAATTGTTCTCTAGCTTTTTTATTCACGTGGGGAGAACGTAATACAGTATAGATTTCTTTTTTAGTAGGAAGCGGGATTGGACCGGAAACTGTTGCTCCGGTCCTTTTCGCTGTCGCTACGATTTCATAGGTTGATTGGTCAATCAGCCTATGATCGAAAGCTTTCAATTTAACGCGAATTCTTTGTCCAGCCATTTGGATTACTCAACGATCTCCGCTACAACACCCGATCCGATGGTTCTTCCACCTTCACGAATTGCAAACTTGAGTCCTTGGTCCATCGCAATCGGATGAATCAATTCAATTGACATCGTTACGTTGTCACCTGGCATAACCATTTCCATTCCACCAGGAAGGTTACAAACACCAGTGATGTCAGTAGTTCTGAAGTAGAATTGTGGACGATAGTTATTGAAGAAAGGAGTGTGACGTCCACCTTCATCTTTAGTAAGAACGTAAACTTCCGCTTTGAACTTTCTGTGCGGAGTGATTGTTCCCGGTTTCGCAAGAACCTGACCTCTTTCGATGTCTTCTTTTTTAGTTCCGCGAAGGAGTGCACCGATGTTGTCACCAGCTTCTGCTTGGTCTAATAGTTTACGGAACATTTCAATTCCTGTAACAACAGACTTAGTAGTATCACGGATTCCAACGATTTCGATCTCGTCGTTGATTTTAAGAACACCTTGCTCTACACGGCCGGTTGCAACAGTTCCACGACCAGTGATCGAGAAAACGTCTTCAACAGGCATAAGGAAAGGTTTGTCAATAATACGGGTAGGGTTTGGAACGTAAGTATCAACCGCTTCCATAAGTTTGATGATGGATTTCATTCCTAGGTCGGTATCTTCGCCCTCAAGAGCTTTCAATGCAGAGCCGTGAACGAAAGGTGTTTTATCACCAGGGAAGTTGTATTTATTGAGAAGGTCTTTGATTTCTTCTTTTACCATCTCAATCATGTCTTCTCTTTCATCAGCAGCTAACATGTCTGCTTTGTTAAGATAAACTACGATATAAGGAACACCTACTTGGCGAGCAAGAAGGATGTGCTCTTTTGTCTGAGGCATAGCACCGTCAGTTGCAGAAACCACAAGGATTGCTGCGTCCATTTGCGCCGCGCCGGTGATCATGTTTTTAACATAGTCGGCGTGACCTGGACAATCTACGTGAGCATAATGTCTGTTAGGAGTTTCATATTCTTGGTGGGAAGTAGCAATAGTGATCCCACGAGCCTTTTCTTCTGGTGCGTTATCGATTTGGTCGTAAGCAATTGCTTTGTTCTTTCCACCGATTACTTTCGCTAATGTTGTAGTAATAGCGGCAGTTAGAGTGGTCTTACCATGGTCGACGTGACCAATTGTTCCGATGTTTAAATGTGGTTTTGAACGGTCAAATTTTTCTTTAGCCATTGTTAAAATCTACTCCTCAATCGTGGTTCAAAGACCCGATTCGGGTTCTTTACTCCTTTAAAACTGCGTAAAATTCAGAGGTAAAAGCAGTCCTTTCCCAAGAAATGCCTATCCCTTTGGTCATATTTCTAAGAGACCCTGAAAAGCCAAGCAGGTTTTCTGCCGATGCTTTGGCTTTTAAGCGACTCTTACCCGCTCGTTCCTCATCCACAGAATGGATTTTCGCGGAACGGCGATTTAGCTCAGAAAGAACTACACCGAGTTGTGTTGTATCGACTGAAACTTCAATCTCAGTCAAAGGACCAACCAAAATGGTGTTCTCACGAAACAGATCCTTCATTCCTGAATGGATCGCAACCTTAAGCAAAGAGGGCAAATGTTCCTTATCTTTACCAGGAAACTCAAAACCAAGGACTACCAGCCGTAAGCCGATGACCTCTCTTCCGTAGAACCCGAATAATGTGGATTCAAAGAAAGCTGTTTCGATAGAATTTTTTACTTCTTCCGGAAGACTTACCTCAAAGGCAATTTGCTTTGAAAAGTCGGCAGTATCTTCCAGGACTGCGATGAGCGTGCCACTCGACTTTGAATCTTCAAAGGCACGGTGCTCTAGTGCAACCTTAGAAGCCATTTTTTTCAAACGCTCAAATCTAGCAATGTTTATAGATCCTGTTTGTATTTTTTTTTGTGAATTCTCTTGGATTCTACGGAGTCCAATCTCGATATGTAGCTCCCCTCTCCCCCAAAGATGGATCTGTCCCGTATCAGGATCCTCTTCAAAATGATAACCAGGGTCTTCCCAGGAAAGATTGCTCAGGGCCTTAAGCCAATCCGGCTTGTCTCCTTCCGACTCGGGTTCAATCGTAACGGAAAAGGGACTAACGGACATTATGTCTCCTAACTCTCTTTTTTTGCCCGAATCAACAGGGGATAGATAATTCCCGGGAGTTGTATCCAATTCTCTGGTTTCCCGGATGTAATACAGCATCCCCTGTGGAACCTGGGAGATTTCCAACCACTCCCCATTCTCTTCCCGGTACGCTTGTTGGATCCTAGCCTCTCTTTTTCCCTCTTTCAGAAGAAAAGGTAGGTTGATCTCTTTTTCACCAAAGACGATGGCATAACGTTCGTATTGTGGATGAACTCGACGGAAAAGAGTGTATTGGGATAAGTTCGAATCGGATTTTTTTTCCTTAGGATGAATCCAGGAAATCAAATTGAGAAGTTCCTTCACACCCTGGCCCGTCTTTGCCGATCCACCATAAACAGGAAAAATGAAATTGTCTCTTGTCCCTTGCGACAATCCGATCATATTCCATTTGGTATTGCTCTCGGGATCATTCCATTGGGATAATAATAACTCGTCCGACCATTTGATTAAATTTTCATGAACGGAAAGCGGGAAGGAATTTTCCGATTCCAGGTAGTAGACCCACTCTCCCGGTTTTTCCTTATTTTCTTCAAAAAGGACTTCGGGAGCTTTCCCCAGTATCTCTTCCAGAGAAATCAAAGAATCCAAATAATCATCACGAAAGCGATCCAGTTTGTTGATGAAAAAAACAATGGGGATACTGTTTGCCCGCAGTTCTTCAATAACAAGTCTTGCCTGTGACTGAACGGGGGAACCTCCCTCCAGAATTACAATCGCAATCTGGATGGCAGGTAGAATGTCTGTGATTTGGTTTTTAAAGTCAATATGGCCCGGAGTGTCTACAATCTGAAGACAGTATTCTCCGAAAGTGGTCTTCCATTGGATGGAATGGAACGTGGTCCGGATGGAAATCCCGCGCTCGATCTCTTCCTTTAATGTGTCGGATTCCGTAGTTCCGTCTTCAATCGAGCCTACGGCGGAAATCTTACCTGCCTCGAATAAGATCCGTTCGGTGAGGGTGGTTTTCCCAGAATCGATATGAGCGAATATTCCAACGGTTCTGTAGTCCATAAAAACAAAAAGCCGAGTTTGAACCCGGCTTTTTCCTCAAATTTAGAATCGAATTTATCTGACTACCAGCGGTAATGAGAGAATGCTTTGTTAGCATCTGCCATTTTTCTGATATCTTCTTTCTTCTTAATTGCAGATCCGGTACCTTTTTGAGCTTCCATAAATTCTGCAGCTAATTTGTTTTTCATCGATTTTTCGTTTCTGTCACGGCTATAACGAATCAACCATCTGATTCCAAGAGCAAGTCTTCTTTCCGGACGTACTTCGATAGGAACCTGATAAGTCACCCCGCCCACTCTTCTGGATTTTACTTCCACTTGTGGTTTTACGTTTTCCAAAGCTTCTTGGAAAACTTGGAACGGATCAGCGCCGGTTTTTTTATTAATAACTTCCAAAGCATCGTAGAACACGGATTCTGCTACGCTTTTTTTTCCATCAACCATAAGGCAGTTGATGAACTTAGTAATCACTTTATCATTGTATTTCGGATCACCAATGATTTCGCGGGGTTCTACTTTTCCTCTTCTTCTTGACATATGATCTTTCCCTTACTTAAGCCTTAGGTTTTTTCGCACCGTATTTTGAACGGCTTTTGCGACGTTTGTCTACACCGAGAGTATCCAGTGTACCACGAATGATATGATAACGAACCCCTGGTAAATCTTTTACTCTTCCACCGCGGATCAGTACCACGTTGTGCTCTTGTAAATTATGACCTTCACCTGGGATATAAGCAGTTACTTCGATCCCGGTAGTCAATCGAACCCTTGCTACCTTTCTAAGGGCAGAGTTCGGTTTTTTAGGAGTAAATGTCATTACTCTAGTGCAAACACCTCTTCTTTGAGGACATGCCTTTAGAGCGGGAGATTTAGTTCTTTTCTTTTGTGCGTCTCTTCCGTGGCGGATGAGCTGATTGATTGTAGGCATTCGATTCCTTCTTACTCTCTATCTACTTAAAAATATATGACGGTTTTGTCCAAAATCCTGGAAATGGCTATTTTGTAAACGAAAACCCAAAAAATCCTATAGGTGATGACGACGATCTATTCGTCGTCATCCTCTTCTTCCGAGTCGTCATCGTCCGACTCCAATTCGTCTTCATCTTCGTCCTCTTCTTCTACCAAACGGGAGAGTGTGGCAGTAGAAACAGGAGTGGATTCAGGGAGTTCGGAAACTTCTTCTTCGTCATCTTCCGAATCCAGATCCCAATCCAAATCCCCAGGAATGTCTTTGAAAACTTCAACATCTCGGTATTTTTTCATACCGGTTCCCGCAGGAATCATGTGACCAATGATCACATTTTCTTTGAGTCCCGCAAGTACGTCTGTTTTTCCTTTGATCGCCGCATCGGTAAGAACCTTAGTCGTTTCCTGGAAAGAAGCCGCAGAGAAATAAGATTCAGTGTTAAGAGATGCTTTTGTCAAACCGAGTAAAATCGGTTGGCACTGCGCCGGGCTTCCCCCTTCTCCGATCACTCGATCGTTTTCCTCTTGGAATTGGAATTTATCCACTTGTTGTTGATTTACAAAAGATGTATCCCCACTATCAGTGATTGTCACCTTACGAAGCATTTGGCGAACCACTACTTCGATGTGTTTGTCATTGATATGAACCCCTTGCAAACGATAAACTTCCTGAACTTCGGAAACAAGATAGTTATGAAGTGCATTCGGTCCTTTGATGCTAAGGATATCATGCGGATCGAAGTTTCCTTCGTCGATTTGATCCCCGGTCTTAACAAAGTCTCCGTGACGAACACGAAGTTGTTTACCGATCGGGATCGCTACTTTTACTTTTTCCACATCCGCAGATTCTGAAATGATATAAAGGATACGTTTTTCTTTTACGATCTCACCACGATCTTCGATTTTACCGTCGATCTCTGCAAGTGTGCAGGCATCTTTCGGACGACGAGCTTCGAAAAGTTCGTCTACTCGAGGAAGACCCCCGGTGATATCTCTGGTTTTTTCAGCAACGGAAGGAATCTTAAATAAGATATCTCCTTCTTTTACCTTATCACCGGATTGGTATTGCAATAATGCATCGATTGGAACCGCATAAGCTTCCCCGCCCACTATGATCTGTGGAACAAGTCTATCTTTTTTCTGCTCTACCACTTTTAGGATGATATTGGAAGTTTTAGGATCCACATCTCTTCTGACGTTTTTTCCTACTTCCAAATCTTCCCAATGAATGGTTCCTTCCAATTCGGCAACGATTACTTCATTGTACGGATCAAACTCTGCAAGAGGTTTGTTCTCTTCTACAATTTCGTCTTCTTTGCATTTTACAATCGTTCCGATTTTTACAGGGATTACTACTTCTTCCCCGAGAACTCTAAGTCTTGCACCTTGCAAGGAAACGGTTCCCGGTTGATCGGCAGTTACCATTTGCTCACCGTTTTCAGTGAGTTGAGTTCCGAATACTTCCCCTTTTTCCAGTCTTTGTCCGTCAACGACTCTGACATTGGAAAGATCCGTTGTTTGGAATTCTTGTACTAATCTTTGAATTACGATTGTCCCGCGACGGGCAAATACGGTAGAACCTGATTGGTTTTTCACCAAACGGCCGTTTACCGATTTTACCAGAGAGCGGTAAGGAACTTTGTGTTCTTTTTCCTGGATCGTTGCAGAAGCGGCTCCACCTACGTGGAAAGTTCTCATCGTAAGCTGAGTTCCCGGTTGGCCGATCGACTGAGCCGCAATGGTTCCCACTGCTTCTCCGATTTCCGCAGGCACGAGTCGAGCCATGTCCATACCGTAACATTTTGTACAGATACCTTGGCGGGAACGGCAAGTCAGAGGAGAACGAACTTTGATTCTGTCGTATCCTAGGTTTTCGATCTTTTGACCGATCGCTCGAGTGATCACAGTGTCTTTCGGGAATACTACTTTTTCTGTTACAGGATCGATCAAATCTTCCGCCGTATAACGACCGAACACACGATCCGCAAGAGAAACAATGATGTTTTCCCCTTCTTTTACAAGGCCGAGAGTGATATTGTCTTTTGTTCCGCAATCTTCTTCCGAAACGATTACGTCTTGGGAAATATCCACCAAACGACGAGTCAAATAACCCGCATCGGCAGTTTTTAGAGCCGTATCGGCAAGACCTTTACGAGCACCGTGAGTGGAGATAAAAAACTCTAATACTCCCAGACCTTCACGGAAATTGGAACGAATTGCAAGCTCGATGATCTCACCGCTCGGTTTCGCCATAAGTCCCCTCATTCCGGCAAGCTGACGAATCTGTTGTTTCGATCCGCGGGCACCTGAGGCAGCCATAACGAAAACAGGGTTGAACCCGCCTTGGTCTTTTTCCAATTCCTTGAACATCCCGTCGGTGATCTTGTCATTGGTTTTGGTCCAAATCTCGATTACCTTTTTACGACGTTCTTCGTTGGTGATAATACCTTTTCGGTATTCCATGTCGGCTTTTTCCACTTCCCGGTTGGCATCAGTCACCAAACCTTCTTTATGTGGAGAAACCCGGATATCTTCGATAGATATGGTCGGAGCGAAATAAGTCGCGTATTTATAACCCAGACGTTTCACTTCGTCCAGCATAACTACAGTTTGGCCGGGACCGAATTTTTCGTAAACATCCGCGATGATTTTGTTAGTTTCCTTGTCACCAAGAACTCTGTTTACGTAAACATAACCTTTCGGCATCACTTGGTTGAAAATAAGTCTACCAGGTGTTGTCTCGATGATTTTACCTTCGTGAAGAACCGAAATTTTTGTTCGAATCTCTATGGTCTTGGATTCGATCGCATACATCACTTCGTCAAGACCGGTGAAAAATTTCCCTTGGCCTTTTGCGTCTTTCACTTCGGAAGTTAGGTAGTAAATTCCAAGTACGATATCTTGAGTCGGTCCGCAAATCGGTTGGCCGTTCGCAGGATTCAGGATATTGTGAGGAGAAAGCATAAGCATCCAAGTTTCCAATTGCGCTTTCGGAGCAAGAGGAACGTGAATCGCCATCTGATCCCCGTCAAAGTCGGCGTTGAACGCGTGACATACGAGAGGATGAAGTTTGATCGCTTTTCCTTCTACAAGGATTGGTAAAAATGCTTGGATCCCCAATCTGTGCAGAGTCGGAGCTCTGTTCAACATAACAGGGTGTTCTTTCACTACAGTGTCCAAAACATCGAAAACTTCTTTGTCTTCCGTCTCGATTTTTTTCTTCGCAGACTTGATGTTCGGAGCAAGTTCCAAGTCAACCAAACGTTTCATAATGAAAGGTTTGAATAACTCGAGAGCCATCTTTTTAGGAAGACCCATTTGGTGGTATTTGAGTTCAGGACCGACAACGATTACGGAACGACCGGAATAATCCACCCTCTTACCAAGTAGGTTTTGGCGGAATCGGCCTTGTTTTCCTTTCAACATATCGGAAATGGATTTCAAAGGACGATTTCCCTTTCCTTTAACAGTTCTTTTGCGACGGCTGTTGTCGAAAAGAGCATCCACAGCTTCCTGTAACATACGTTTTTCGTTACGAACGATGATTTCCGGCGCTTTCAAAGCAAGAAGTCGTTTCAATCGGTTGTTACGGTTGATCACTCTTCTGTATAAGTCGTTCAAATCGGAAGTTGCAAATCTTCCCCCTTCCAATTGAACCATAGGGCGAAGTTCCGGTGGAATCACTGGAACTACATCCAATACCATCCATTCCGGACGGTTTCCGGAATCACGGAATGCTTCCAGAACTTCTAATCTTTTGTAAATACGTTTGTCAGAAATTTTGTTTCTGTCTTGGATCTTTTGACGGATCACTCTCGCTTCCGCATCTACATCGATACGTGCAAGTAGTTCCTTAATGGCGTCCCCGCCGATACCTGCGATGAATTTGTCGCCGTATTCGTCCAGGTAGTTGTGATATTCGTCTTCATCGATGAGTTCCCCTCTGTTCCTGCCGGAATCAGCAGGGTCGATGATTACATATTTTTCAAAATAGAGAACGCTCTTCAATTGGTTGATGGTCATATCCAAAAGAAGGCCCATACGGGAAGGAACGGATCTGTAATACCAGATATGAGAAACTGGAGCGGCGAGTTCGATGTGCCCCATTCTCTCTCTACGCACTTTGGAGTGAGTTACTTCCACTCCGCATTTGTCGCAGACAACACCCTTGTAACGAATGGATTTGAATTTACCGCAGTAACATTCCCAATCCTTAGTCGTTCCAAAAATCTTTTCACAGAACAGACCATCTCTTTCCGGTTTTAGAGTACGGTAATTGATGGTTTCCGGTTTTTTAACTTCGCCAAACGACCATTCTTTGATTCGTTCGGGTGAAGCCAAACGAATCGTGATTGATTCAAAAGTATTGTAATTTCTCATGCTTATCCGTTTTTCCCCTACGCGTTTTCGATGGTCTCGAATTTGATTTTCTTTTTGTTTTTCGAGAATTCATCTTCGTAATCAGAAATATCCACTTCCGATCCTTCGGAGTCTTTGATGATGATGTCAAGAGCGAGACCTCGCAATTCCTGAACGAGAACGTTAAAAGATTCCGGAATTCCAGGTTTAATGGAATGGATCCCTTTAACGATCGCTTCGTAAATACGAGCACGACCCAACATATCATCCGACTTGATTGTAAGTAATTCTTGTAAGGTATGAGAAGCACCGTATGCTTCCAATGCCCAAACTTCCATCTCTCCTAATCTTTGACCACCGAACTGTGCTTTACCACCGAGAGGTTGTTGAGTCACAAGCGAGTATGGTCCTGTAGAACGAGCATGGATTTTGTCATCCACTAAGTGAGCCAGTTTCAACATGTAGATATAACCGCAGAATACAGGGTTGATAAAACTATCACCGGTTCTTCCGTCGTATAACTTGAATTTGCTGTTACCGGGAAGTCCTGCTTGGCGGCAGAATTCCTGAACGTCATCTTCCGTTGCACCGTCAAATACAGGTGTTTCGAAATTCAATCCTAGTTTTTTTGCAGCGAAACCAAGTTGGGTTTCAAAGATCTGGCCCAAGTTCATACGGGAAGGAACCCCGAGTGGGTTTAGCACGATATCAACAGGAGTGCCGTCTTCCATATAAGGCATGTCTTCTTGAGCCATAACCCGAGCGACAACCCCTTTGTTTCCGTGGCGTCCCGCCATCTTGTCCCCAACGAGTAGTTTACGTTTGCGGGCAACATAAACCTTAACCATTTCTTCCACACCGGCAGCGAGTTCGTCACCGTTGTCGCGTGAAAATCTTTTAATATCGATCACTGTTCCTTCAAACCCATTTGGCATGCGAAGAGAAGAATCTCTTACTTCTTTTGCTTTTTCTCCAAAAATGGAATGAAGTAGTTTGTATTCAGGAGTGAGGTCGGTTTCCCCTTTAGGAGTTACCATACCTACCAAAATATCTCCCGGTTTTACTTCCGCGCCGATTCGAATCACACCGGATTCGTCCAAGTCGCGGAAAGCTTTGTCGGAAAGGTTTGGAATATCCCGAGTGATTTGTTCTTGTC